>JAWWCA010000100.1:0-13147 GCA_033720695.1 Rubricoccaceae bacterium | reverse complement strand
CGTCCTCCTCCCGCTCGCCCTCGCCGGCTGCGCCCTCTTCGGCCCGCGCTACGTCGTGCCGCCGGTGCCCCCATCGCCCGCGGAGACGTTCGGGCGGGCGCACGACGGGCTCCTGGAGCGGCCCGACCTCCAGCGCCTCGTCGAGCTCCAGGTGCGCCGGCGGGGCGACTCCCTCGTGGACGCCCTCGGATCGCCCGACCCCGCCGTCCGTGCCCGCGCCGCCTTCGCCCTCGGCTCGGTCCAGGACCCGGCCGCCGTCCCCGCGCTCCTCGCCCTCCTCGATGACCCCGAGCCGGGCGTCCGCGCCGACGCGGCCTTCGCCCTCGGCCAGAGCGCCGACTCGTCGGCCGCGCTCCGCCTCACGAACGCGCTGGCGCGCGAGACCGACGCCGCCGTGCAGCGCGAGCTCCTCGACGCCCTCGGGAAGACGGGATCGGCCGCGTCGCTCGACGCCGTCCTCACCGCCGACCTCGCGCCCGCGTTGGCGCCCGCCCGGGCCCTCGCCCTCGCCCGCTACGGCCTGCGAGACATCGTCCGCCCGGACGCAGTGGCCTGGCTCGCCGGCCGCCTCACGGCCCCCGACCCCGCGCTCCGCGAACACGCCGCCTACCTCTTCGGCCGCCGCCGCGACACCTCGGCGTGGGCGGCCCACGGCGCGGCCGTGACCCGCGCCTTCGACGCGCTCGCGCCGGGCGACCCTGCGCGCGTGCACCTCGCTAGTGCGCTCGGCCGCCTCCAGCGCCCGGACGCCTTCCCCCTCCTCTCCGGCGCGCTCGCCTCCGACCCTGACTGGCGCGTACGCACGAACGCGGCCCGCGCGCTCGGAGGCTTCGAGACGGCCGGAGCCGCCGACCTCGCCGCGGCCCTCCTCGCGGCGCTCGACGACCCGAGCCCCCACGTCGCCGTGACCGCGGCCGGAGCGCTCGCCGCGGACCCGGCGCGGCTCTCGCCCGAGCAGGCCGCCACCGCCGCCGCCTGGATCCAGGCGCATCCGGACCGGTGGCGCGTCGCCGGCGCCCTCCTCCCCGTCCTCCTCCACCACGACCGGGCCCCCGTCGCCGTGGCGTGGGTGCGGGACCAGGACGAGCCCTTCGCGCGGGCCCTCGGCCTCTCCGCCCTCGGGCGCGCCGACGACCCGCGCACGCTCGACCTCCTCTTCAGCGAGGCCGCCGACGACGACGCCCGCGTGGCCTACGCCGCGCTCGAAGCGCTGAAGGCGCGGTGGGCCGATGTCCGCGACGCGTCCGGTCCCGATGCGCGCTTCTACGGCGCGTTCGGCGAGGCTCTCCGCCGCCGCGACCTCGCCACGGCCTACGCCGCTGCTCCCATCCTCGCCGACTCCCTCTTCTGGCCCCTCGGCAGCGGGGCGCTCCTCCGCGAGGTGTACGCCGAGCTCGAGGCGCCCGAGGACATCGAGCCGATGGTCGAGATCGTCCGGGCGGCCGGGCAGGTGCGCGACGGGGAGGAGATCCCGTTCCTCGTCGACGTGGCGATGCGGGCGCCCCACCCGGTCCTCCGGCAGGCCGCCGAGGAGGCCCTCAACGGCCGGCTCCAGGAGGGCATCGACGTCGCCACCTCGGGGCCGGAGGACCCGCCGACGGTCGAGATCAACTGGGAGCGGCTCGTCCCGCTCGGCCCGCGCCCGCTCCTCACGCTGTTCACCGAGCGCGGCCCCGTCGTGATCGAGCTCGACGCCGAGGGCGCGCCGCAGACGGTCTACAAGCTGTGGCGGACGGCCGTCCGCCGGGAGTACGACGGCGTCCCGTTCCACCGCGTCGTCCCCAACTTCGTCGTCCAGGGCGGCGACTTCTACCGCCGCGACGGGTTCGGCGGGCCCGCGGTCCCTATCCGGAGCGAGCTCACGCGCCTCCGGTACGCGACGGGCACGGCCGGGATGGCGAGCGCCGGCAAGGACACCGAGGGCGTGCAGTACTTCGTCACGCACAGCCCGCAGCCCCACCTCGACGGCCGCTACACCGCCTTCGGCCGCGTCGTCGTCGGGCAGGAGGTCGTGGACGCGATCCAGGTGGGCGACCGCGTGCTCAAGGCGACGATCACGCCCACGGACGAGCGGGAGTGACCGCGGCGCCCGTCACTGCACGATCTGGTCGTAGGTGGCGAGGTGCGGCGCGTCCATCTCGACGAGGAGCTCGTAGGCCTCGTTGCGCCGGGGGGCGTCCTCGAGGAGCTCGGCCAGCTCGTTGTACTTCGCCGAGAAGAACACGTCGGTGGCAAAGCGCCGGGCGTTGAACTCGTTGTAGAGCTCGTTGAGGGCGGCGAGCACCTCCATCGCCGTGTCCCAGGCCTCCTCGTGCGCCGTCGTGAAGTGGTCGAGGACGCCGTAGTGGTAGTCGAAGTAGGCGCGGCGGAGCGGGGCGTAGCGGGGGTCGAGGAGCTGCTGGATGAGGGCGCCGCGCGTCCGCTCGTCGCCCACGACGAACCACCCCTCGGCGTCGACGCCGCGCGCGAGCTCGGCGATGGCGCGGGCCCGCTCGAAGTAGGGCTGCCCGCCCAGTTCCTCGAACGTGTCGTAATCGTAGCCGAGGATGAGGTTGGCGTAGAAGTCGAGGACGGAGACGAAGGCGTCGAAGCGGTTCGGGCTGTAGATGAGGCCCTGACCCTGGGTGTAGGTGAACGGCCCCCACCGGTTGTCCTGGATGACGAGGGTGGTCGTCCGCTGCCGGGTGCCGTAGATGGGCCGCGAGGCGGTGACGGTGACCTGGGCCTCGAACGTGTTGAGGTTGAGGGCGCGCTGGAAGAGGACCGTCATCGCGCAGTCGATCCGCTCGCGCTCGAGGTAGGAGTCGTCGGTCCAGGCGCGGTCGTTGAGGTAGCGCTCGATCTCCTCTTCGAGGTCGTTGAGGTGGGTGAACTCGGTGCCCTGGAGCGCGCTGATGTTGACGTCCACGGAGCAGCGGAGCTCCTGCGCACGTGCGGGAATGGCGGCGGCGAGGAGAATCGCGAGAAAGAAGAGGCGGCGCATGCCGGGGTACACGTCGGGTGCGGTATGTTCGGGGCCGAACCAAGCTACGGATGGCCTCCGCCTCGGAACGCTGTGCGCCTCGGAATTATGCGTGCCCTCGTCCTCCTCGCCGTCGTGCTCCTCGCCGCGCCTCTGGCCGAGGCGCAGCTCGCCGAGGGCGGCGCGCGGGCCCTCGCGCTCGGCCGCGCCGCCGCCGCGCTCGGCGGCGAGGCCTGGGGCGAGTTCAACCCCGCCACCTGGGCGGCGCTCGACGCCGGGACGGCCGACCTCTTCGCGAGCCAGGCCTTCGGGCTCAGCGACCTCCGCCTCGCCGCCCTCGCCGCCGCGTACCCGACCGCCTACGCCACCGTCGCGGGGACGGCCCGCACCTACGGCGGCGACGCCTACCGCGAGACCCGCGTCGGCCTCGGCGCGGCCCGGGCCGTCGCCCTGAGCCCTACGCGCCGCCTCGCCCTCGGCGTCCACGCCCAGCTCTTCAGCGTCTCGATCGACGGGTTCGGCTCGACGAGCACGGTCGCGCTCTCGGCCGGGACGCAGGTGGAGGTTCTGCCCGGTCTCACCGCCGGCCTCCACGCCCGGAACGTCTCGCGCATCGGCCGGAGCGAGGAGGACGACCTCACGAGCCCGCTCTCGACGGCGCCCGCCCTCGCCGTGGGGCTGGCCTACCGCGCCGGCGATCGCGCCCTCGTCCTCCTCGACGCCTACAAGGACCTCGACTTCCCGCTCGCGCTCCGCACCGGCGTCGAGGTCTGGGCCGTCGACGTCCTCGCCCTCCGCATCGGCGCCCAGACGGGCCTCGACGGGAGTGGCGAGATCCCGGCCCGCCTCAGCGCGGGCGTCGGGGTGCGCACCGGTCCGCTCCGCGCCGACCTCGCCGTGGAGCGCCACGAGGCGCTCGGCCTCACCCCCGCCGTCTCCATCGGCGCGACGTTCTGATCCATGGCTCGCGTCGCTCGGTCCTGGCTCGGTGAGCGAGGGCGCGGCGGGCTCGCCGCGCTCTGCGTCCTGGCCGCCCTCCACGGCCCGCCGGCCCTCGCCCAGCCCGTGCCCGCCGACACGACGGCCACCCCCGACGAGACGGAGACGCTGGAGACGCTGACGGAGGACGACTTCAGCGGCGACCCGACCGAGCTGCTGGAGCTGATCATCGGGCTGCGTGAGGACCCCCTCGACGTAAACACGGCCACGGCCACGGAGCTGGCGCTCGTCCCGGCGTTCTCGCCCCTCCTCGCCCAGGCCATCGTGAACCACCGGGAGGCCCGCGGGCCGTTCGGCTCGCTCCCCGAGCTCCAGCAGGTCGGGGGGGTCACGGCCGAGGTGTACCTCGCGGCGCGGCCCTACCTCCGGATCGGCGCGCCGGAGGCGGCGGCCGAGGCGCGCCCGCCCCGCTACCCGCCCGTGCCGTCGGTCCGCGAGGTCGTAGAGGGCCTCCGGTACACCGGGATCCAGCGCGTCCAGCGGCGGCTCGACCTCGCGGCGGGCTACCTCGGCGAGGACTCCCTCCGCGCCTACGCGGGCTCGCCGGATCGGATCTACACCCGCCTCCAGGCGCGATACCGCCGGAACGTCTCCGTCAACGTGACGCTGGAGAAGGACCCCGGCGAGCGGTTCACGTTCGACGGCCAGCCCGGCTACGACTACGTCTCGGCCCACGCCGGCGTCTTCGACCTCGGCCGCGTCGACGCCCTCGTCGTGGGCGACTTCGCCGCGGAGTACGGGCAGGGCCTCGTGCTCTGGCGCTCGGCCGGGTTCGGCAAGGGGCCCGACGCCGCGCGCGCCCCCATCCGCAGCGGCCGGGGCCTCCGCCCGTACGGGTCCGTGGACGAGAACCAGTTCTTCCGCGGCGCCGCCGCGTCCGTCGCCGTCGTGCCGGGCCTCTACGCCTCCGCGTTCGGCTCCCGCCGCACGCTCGACGCGTCCGTCGTCGTGCCCGACTCCGTCGACCTCCTCGACCCCGAGATCCCGCCGGGCTTCGTGGACGGGTTCGTCACCAGCCTCCCCGCCGACGGCTTCCACCGGACCGACACCGAGCTCGCGCGCAAGGACGCCCTCGGCGAGACCCTCGTCGGCGGCGGGCTGGAGTACCGGATCGACGCCCGACGCGTCGCCGGGACCGTCGGCGTCGTCGGCTACCGGGCGCGGTTCGACGACCCCATCGCGCCCGGCGACCGGCCCTACGAGCGGTTCGACTTCGCGGGCGAGGAGGCCACGACGGGCAGCGTCTACGCCGACCTCCGCACGCGCTCGCTCCAGGCCTTCGGCGAGGTGGCGCGCGGGCCCGGCGGCGCCCTCGGCGCCCTCGGCGGCGTCGCGGCCGAGGTGAGCCGCGCGCTCGACCTCCTCGTCCTCGGCCGCCATTACGCCCGCAACTTCACGAGCCTCCACGGCTACCCCTTCGGCGAGCGCAACGGCGTCGGCCAGAACGAGACCGGGATCTACACCGGCGTCCGGCTCCGCCCCTCGCGCACGCTCACGATCACGGCCTACCTCGACCAGTACCGGTTCCCGTGGCTCCGCTTCGCCGTGCCGCGGCCGTCCTCGGGCCACGAGGCCATGCTGTTCGTGGAGCACCGGCCGCGCCGCTGGCTCCGCTTCTACGTGCAGGCGCGGACGGAGACGAAGGAGGCCGGCACCGACGTGCCCGGCGGCGTGCCCGGCACGGTCGTCGGCGGCCTCGTCAACGAGACGCGGCAGACGCTCCGCCTCCACGGCGAGTATGAGGCGAGCCGGAGCCTCCGCCTCCGCGCCCGCGTCGAGGGATCGCGCTACGTCGAGGCCGGCGAGGTGAACCTCGGCGTGCTCGTCTACCAGGACGTCCGCTGGCAGGCCCTCGACGCCCTCCGCCTCGACGCCCGCCTCACGTTCTTCGACACCGACGGCTACGACGCCCGCCTCTACCAGTACGAGAACGACCTCACCTACGTGTTCTCCATCCCCGTCCTCTTCGGCCGCGGCGTCCGGACGTACGTCCTCGCCACGCTCGTCCCGGCGGAGGGGCTCACGCTCCAGGCCAAGTATGGTGTGACGGTGTTCGAGGACGTCACGCGGGTCTCGAGCGGCAACAACGAGATCGAGGGGAACGTCGTCCGCGACCTCGGCCTCCAGCTCCGCGTCCGGCTCTGACCGGGGCGGAGCCGTACGGCCGCCGCCCCAGCCACCTCCGGAATCTCAATACCCCTCGAGGTCCGCGGTCGCGTCCCCCTTCTTGAAGAGGGCCGCCCCGAGCGCCCCGCTCGCCGCCCCGAAGAGGGCGCCCAGCACGCTCCCGATGGCGAGGCCGATGATCGGGCTGCTGAAGGTCTCGGCCATCGCGAGGGCCTGCTCCATCTCCGCGTCGCTGAGCCCCTGGTTCACCATCTGCTGGCGCGTCAGCTCGATGGGGTCGGGGAGGATGCCGGCCGAGATCAGCGCGAAGCTGATGGCCCCGCCGACGACCGCGCCGAGCAGCCCCGCGAGGGCGCCCATCCCCGCGCCCTCGCCGGCCTTGATCGTGAGGTGGTGGGTCGAGGTGTAGTGCCAGACGGCGACGAGGCCGGCCGTGAAGATGACGAGGCAGCCGAGCAGGCCGCCCACCACCCCGGTCAGCTGGAGGAACGAGATGAGGAGGGCGATGGCGACGTAGACGGCCGCACCGATGAGGATCGAGGGGGTCTTGCTGGGCATCGAGGCGAGGGTTGGTTGAGGGAGAGGACGGTTATGCGGGCGCCACCCGAGCGGGTTGCGGCTCGGCGGCGCGGGGCGCCGAGGCCGTCCGTGCGATGAGGTACCCCACCGCCGCACCGACGAGCAGGCCGGTCCCCACGCGGGTGGCCGGCGTGTTGGCCCAGAGCCCGGCCACCCCGAGGAGCCAGTCGGCCGCGGCGAGGGCGAGGGCGAGGGCGAGCGCCGCCCGCTCGGCCCGCTCGATCCCGAGGCGCAAGGGCCCCAGGAGAGGGACCAAGAGGGCGCCCGCCACGAACCCTGCCACGATGCCGAGGCAGCGGTGGCAGAGTGCGACGGGGACGCCGCCCACCGCGAAGGAGCGCTCCGGGAGCTGGTGGCAGAACAGGTGGAACCCGTCCACGAGGGCGACGCGTACGGGCGGCGCCACGAACGGAGGCAGCACGGCCAGCGTCAGGACGAGCCCGCCGCCGGCCAGGACGACGGCCCACGGGAGGGGACGGAACGGGGCGAGCGCGCGCATCGGAGGAATCTACGAGGCGGCCCTTTACGGAGTTTTAACCTGGCCCCGCGGAATCCTCCGGGGACGAGGGACGTGAAAGCGCTGGCACTCTCTGCGGGGGAGTGCTAAACTTGCAACGATCCCCTTCCCCCCTCATCCACCAACCCCTTCCACCGATCCCATGGCAGCTTCGATCAAGCCGCTTGCCGACCGCGTCGTCGTCAAGCCGCAGGACGCCGACGAGAAGACGGCCGGCGGCCTCTACATCCCCGACACCGCCAAGGAGAAGCCGCAGCGCGGCACCGTCGTCGCCGTCGGCCCCGGCAAGGTCGAGAACGGCACCCACGTCGAGATGACCGTGAAGGAGGGCGACACCGTCCTCTACGGGAAGTACGCCGGCACCGAGATCCAGCTCGACAGCGACGACGTGCTCATCATGCGCGAGTCCGACATCCTCGGCGTCGTCAACGACTGACCGTGCCTTGGGACCGCAGCGCCTCGCAGGGGCGCCCGCTTGGTCCCGCATCACGCCTCTCTCTGAATCCCAACCCCACCCCCACCCATGGCTAAGCAGATCATTTTTGACGCGGAGGCCCGCGACCAGCTCAAGGCTGGCGTCGACGCCCTCGCGAACGCCGTGAAGGTGACCCTCGGCCCGAAGGGCCGCAACGTCATCATCGAGAAGAAGTTCGGCGCCCCGACCGTCACCAAGGACGGCGTCACCGTCGCCAAGGAGATCGAGCTCGAGGACCGGATCCAGAACGTCGGTGCCCAGATGGTCAAGGAGGTCGCCTCCAAGACCTCCGACGTCGCCGGCGACGGCACCACGACGGCCACCGTGCTCGCCCAGGCCATCATGAACCAGGGCCTCCGCTCGGTCACGAGCGGCGCCAACCCGATGGACATCAAGCGCGGCATCGACAAGGCGGTCGCCTCCGTCGTCGAGAGCCTCAAGGGGCAGTCCCGCGAGATCGAGGGCAAGAACGAGATCGCCCAGGTCGGCGCAATCTCGGCCAACAACGACCAGGAGATCGGCGACCTCATCGCCGACGCCATGGAGCGCGTCGGGAAGGACGGCGTGATCACGGTCGAGGAGGCGAAGGGCACCGACACCACGCTCGACGTGGTCGAGGGCATGCAGTTCGACCGCGGCTACCTCTCGCCCTACTTCGTCACGGACCCCGACAACATGGAGGTGGTCCTCGAGGACGCCTACGTGCTGATCCACGACAAGAAGATCTCCTCGATGAAGGACCTCCTCCCGGTCCTCGAGAAGATCGCCCAGATGGGGAGCCCGCTCCTCATCGTCGCCGAGGACATCGAGGGCGAGGCGCTCGCCACCCTCGTCGTCAACAAGCTCCGCGGCACGCTGAAGGTGGCCGCCGTCAAGGCCCCCGGCTTCGGCGACCGCCGCAAGGCCATGCTCGAGGACATCGCCGTGCTCACCGGCGGCACCGTCGTCTCCGAGGAGAAGGGCTACCGCCTCGAGAACGCCACGCTCGACTACCTCGGCCGTGCCAAGCGCGTCGTCCTCAGCAAGGACGACACGACGATCGTCGACGGCGCCGGCACCCAGGACATGATCCAGGCCCGCATCGGCCAGATCAAGGGCCAGATCGAGAACACGACGTCGGACTACGACCGCGAGAAGCTGCAGGAGCGGCTCGCCAAGCTCTCCGGCGGCGTGGCCGTCCTCAAGATCGGCGCCTCCACCGAGCCCGAGATGAAGGAGAAGAAGGCCCGCGTCGAGGACGCGCTGCACGCCACGCGTGCGGCCGTCGAGGAGGGCATCGTGCCCGGCGGCGGCGTCGCCTTCGTCCGCGCCCTCGACGGGCTCGACGGCGTCGACACCGTCAACGAGGACCAGAAGATCGGCGTCAACATCGTGCGCCGCGCGCTCGAGGAGCCGCTCCGCACGATCGTCAACAACACCGGTCTCGAAGGCTCCATCGTCGTCCAGAAGGTGAAGGAGGGCGAGGGGGCGTTCGGCTTCAACGCCCGCACCGAGGAGTACGGCGACCTCATCGAGATGGGCGTGATCGACCCGACGAAGGTCGCGCGCACCGCGCTCGAGAACGCCGCCTCCGTGGCCTCCCTCCTGCTCACGACGGAGTCCGTCGTGGCCGACAAGCCGGAGCCGGAGCCCGCGATGCCCGGCGGCGGCGGCATGCCGGGCGGCATGGGCGGCATGGACTTCTAGGTCCGGTCTCCCTGACCCCTGCCGAAGGGCGGCGCTCCTCCCGGGGCGCCGCCCTCTCTTTTTTCCCCGAGTCGGCCGCGCCGGGCGTCTTCCCCGTCGCTTCGCCGGGCCTGCGGAACGGCGGCCGGAGGCGCCGACTACCTTGCGTCGGTCCCGCCTGCCCCGCCATGCTCAGGAACCCGCGCAGCGTCCGCCGCCTCGCCTGGGGCGTCCTCGTCTACACCCTCCTCGTCATCCTGTGGGGCGGGTACGTCCGCGCCTCCGGCTCGGGCGCGGGCTGCGGCGACCACTGGCCGCTGTGCAACGGCGAGGTGATCCCGCGCGAGGCCTCGACGCAGACCCTCGTCGAGTTCGGCCACCGGGTGACGAGCGGGCTGGCGGGCCTCCTCGCGCTCGCCCTCCTCGTCGGTGCCCTCCGCGCCTTCCCGAAGGGCGCGCCGGTGCGGACGGCCGCCGCCGTGAGCGTCGGGTTCATGGTGCTGGAGGGGGCCATCGGGGCCGCGCTCGTGCTGTTCGAGCAGGTGGCCTACAACGCCTCGGTGGGGCGGGCCTACTGGATGGCGGCCCACCTCGTCAACACGTTCTTCCTCCTCGGCGCGCTCCTGGCGACGGCCCGGGCGGCGGGCGGCCACCCGATGCCGCGGCTCCGGGGCCACGGCCGGCGCGGCGCGCTCGTGGGGGCCTCGCTCGCCGGCCTCCTCGTGCTCGGCGCCAGCGGCGCCGTGACGGCCCTCGGCGACACCCTCGCCATCGGCGGCGGCCTCGACCCGGCCCAGGTGCCGCTCGTGGCCACGCTCGTCGGGCTGCGGATCTACCACCCGCTGCTCGCCTGCGTCGTCGTCGCGGGGTTCGGGTGGACCGTGCTCCGGGTGCGGCGGGCCGACGCGGGGGGATCGGCGGCGTTCGCGGGCCTCGTCGTGTTCGCCCTCATGATGGTGCAGATGGGCGTCGGCCTCGTCAACGTCGCGCTGCGGGCGCCCATCCCGCTCCAGCTCGTCCACCTCCTGCTGACCGACCTGATCTGGATCGGCGCGCTGGTGTTCGCGGCGGAGGCCCTCGCCGCGCCTCGGCCGGCGGCGCGCGCCCTCGCGCGTCCCGCCTCCGCCCTCCCGGCCTGAGCGACACCGCGCACGGGCCGGTGGAGCCGTGGGGCGCGGCTGGGGTCCTTTTCGGCGCCCTCCCGCCCCCGTCTCGACGGTTTGCCGTATCCTCTGGTCTCGCGTCACTCTCCGCAGACCCATGAAGCAGCGCTGACCCAGGCCCCGGGCGGCCCCCGCCCGAGCACCGCCTGACCGACCGCCCCGTCGCCCTCGGCGGCGGGCCTCAGCCGCAACGCTCGCGGCACGTCCGTTGGTGGACGCGCCCCTTTCTGCGAAGGACACGAATGGAACGCCACGTGACGCCCCCCGGGGGTGTCGAGGCGCCCGGCCTCGACGGCCGCCCCCCGGACGGCACCGCACCAACGGAGGCGACCCGTCCGGACGGCCTCTCCGCCTCCCCCCCGGACCCCACGCCCGACGGCCGCCTGCGGGCGCTGCGCCGCGACCTCGCCGACGCCCTCCGCGGCACCGAGCGCGACTACACCCAGGGCGGCATCGGCCGGGCCATCCTGCTCCTCTCCGTGCCGATGATGCTGGAGATGGTGATGGAGTCCGTCTTCGCCGTCGTGGACGTGTACTTCGTCTCCGCGCTCGGCCCCTCGGCCGTCGCGACGGTCGGCCTCACGGAGTCGGTGCTGACGCTGATGTACGCCGTGGCGATGGGGCTCTCGATGGCGACGACGGCGCTCGTGGCGCGGCGCATCGGCGAGAAGAAGCCCGAGGCGGCGGCGCGGGCGGCGGCGCAGGCCGTCTTCGTGGGCGTCGCGGCGTCGGTGCCGTTCGCGCTCGTCGGCGTGTTCTTCGCCCGCGACCTCCTCGCGCTGATGGGGGGCGACGCGTGGGCCGTCGAGCACGGCTACCGCTACACCGTCTGGATGCTCGGCGGCAACGCCGTCGTGATGCTGCTGTTCGTCATCAACGCCGTCTTCCGGGGGGCCGGCGACGCGGCCGTCGCGATGCGCGTGCTGTGGATCGCCAACGGCCTCAACCTCGTCCTCGACCCCGCCCTCATCTTCGGGTGGGGGCCGCTCCCCGCCCTCGGCATCGAGGGCGCCGCCATCGCGACCACGATCGGGCGCGGGGTGGGCGTGGCGGTGCAGCTCTGGGTGCTCGTTCGCGGGGCGAAGCACATCCGCGTGCGGGCGGCGCAGTGGCGGCTCCACGCCGAGGCGATGGCGCAGCTCGTGAGGACCTCGCTGGGCGGGATCGGGCAGTTCGTCATCGCCACGTCGTCGTGGATCGGGCTGGTGCGGATCGTGGCCGAGTTCGGGAGCGAGGCGCTCGCGGGCTACACCATCGCCGTGCGCATCTTCCTGTTCACGCTGCTCCCCTCGTGGGGGCTGGCGAACGCCGCCGCGACGCTCGTGGGGCAGAACCTCGGGGCCGGGCAGCCTGCCCGCGCCGAGCGCTCGGTGTGGATCACCGGCTGGGCCAACATGGCCTTCCTCGGCCTCGTCTCCGTCGTCTATGTCGTCCTCGACGAGCCGCTGCTCCGCCTCTTCACCGCCGAGCCCGGCGTGGTGGCGGCGGGCGCCGAGGCCCTCCGCATCCTGGCCTACGGCTACGTGCTCTTCTCGTGGGGGATGGTGATGCCGCAGGCCTTCAACGGCGCCGGCGACACGCTCACGCCGACGAAGATCAACCTCGTCTGCTTCTGGCTCCTCGAGATTCCGCTGGCCTACCTCCTCGCGCTGCGCCTCGGCGCGGGGGCCTCGGGCGTGTACTGGGCCATCGTCGTCGCCGAGTCGGCCGCGGCCCTCCTCGCCGTGTGGCTGTTCCGCCGGGGCACGTGGAAGACGACGCAGATCTGACGCGCCCGCCTCCTGGGCCGGACCACCCCACGAACACCCGCCGCAGATCCAGGGTTCGGTTGAAGATGAAGGCGGGATCCCCTAGCTTTCTTCTGCTCCCTCACCCTCATGCGAACCCGCCTCACCCTCCGTCCCGGCCAGCGCGGCACCAAGCGCCTCGCCCGGCGCTTCGGCGACCGGCTCGTGGCCGTGCGCTATCGCTACGACGCGGAGCGACGTCGGTGGCTGAAGACGGTGGAGGGGATCGTGGACGAGGTCCCGTGGGAGCCGCCCGCCTCGGCGCTCGTGGCCGTCCGCGTGCGCCTGGACGAGCCGGTGCTGCGCGGCCGGGTGAAGGAGGCGGGTGGGCGCTGGGATCCGCGCCGGAAGGTCTGGGAGCTTTCCTACGGCGCCGTCCGCGCGCTCGCCCTCGAGAATCGCCTGGTGGCGGGTCATGAGAGCTGAGGTATCTACATCTAGACACCGGGTCTCCAGATGTGGAGCCTTGCATCCAGATGTAGATGCGTCGCCGATCCCCCACCCTTCCGCATAAGCACTGGTTACACGGCCACTGCTAAACCCCACCCCCGTGCCGGTCTACGAAGTCGAACCACGTGAGGGCGTCGGCCCCGTCCGCCTCGGCGCCAGTCGCGACGACGTCCGGGCTGCCGTGCCGGACCCGCCGGAGCCGTTCCAGAAGGGGGCGCTCCAGCGGTACGAGGTGGACGCCTTCGACCGGCTCGGCCTCCACGTCCATTACGCTGGCGACATGCCCGCCGTCGATTTCGTCGAGGCGTTCCCGGCCGACGGCGTCCGGTTCACCCTCGGCGGCGTGGACCTCTTCGGCTCGCCGGCCGCCGAGGTCGTCGCCGGGCTGGCGGAGCAGTATGCCGTGGCAGAGGAAGAGGAAGG
>JAWWCA010000099.1:0-13265 GCA_033720695.1 Rubricoccaceae bacterium | reverse complement strand
GGTCCTTCTGCTCCTGCATCAGCTCGTCGAAGCGCGCCTCGTCCACTGTCAGCCCCTGCTCCCGCGCCATCAGCGCTGTGAGGTCCGAGGGGAAGCCGTACGTGTCGTGGAGGAGGAAGGCGACTTCACCTGCCATCCTCCCACGGGTAGCGGCTTCGTATAAACCGTAGAACCCGCGTGCCTCACCGCGAGTCACCTTGTAGCCTCCCGCTGCACTCACGATCTGGTCAACGACGACTGCATCCCCTTCTCGTTCGGGAAAGGCCATCGCCACGAGATCGAAAATGGAACGCCTTCGGTCAGCGGCATCCTCGCGAGCCTCCTCAGCTCCTTTAGTGATCAATTCCTTGATCACTGATACCATCGTTGAGGTCTCGTCCATACCTGGAGCAAGCTTCTCGCTTCTTGCTCTCTCTGCGCTCTTGGCATAGTCAACCAGGACATCAAACATCTCGAGTCCGGAGCCAAGCGTCCGCAGGAAGCCCTCTTCCTCGGCCTTGATGACGCGCTCGATGAAGTCGCGCTGCTTGACGATCTCGGGGAAGGCGTCACCCATCACCTCGCCGAGGGTGCCGACGAGGCTGTAGAGGAAGGGCTCGCGGAAGCCGAGCGTCTGGTAGCCGTAGCGCACGGCGCGGCGGAGGATGCGGCGGATCACGTAGCCGCGTCCCGTGTTCCCCGGCTGCGCCCCGTCGGCGATGGCGAAGGCGAGCGTGCGGAGGTGATCGGCCACGACGCGCAGGGCCACCTTCGTCTTCTCATCGGCCGCCTCGTAGGTCGTGGCCTCCGGGGCCTTCTCGGCAATCGCGGCGAGGAGCGTCTGGAACAGGTCGATGTCGTAGTTCGAGCGCTTGCCCTGGAGCACGGCGCAGAGCCGCTCGAAGCCCATCCCGGTGTCCACGTGCTTCGCCTTGAGGGGGTCGAGGCTCCCGTCGGCCTGGGCGTTGTACTGGATGAAGACAAGGTTCCAGATCTCGATGACCTCGGGGTGGTCCTGGTTGACGAGGTCGGCGCCGGGCGTCTCGGCGCGCTCCTCGTCGCTCCGCATGTCGTAGTGGATCTCGGAGCACGGCCCGCACGGGCCCGTGTCGCCCATCATCCAGAAGTTGTCCTTCGAACCCTGAAAGAGGACGTGAGCGGGCGGGATGCTCGTCTCGCTCAGCCACAGCTCGGCCGCCTCGGTGTCGGCGTCGAGGCCGAGCGCCGCGTCGCCCTCGTGGACCGTCGCGTAGAGGCGGTCGGGGTCGAGCCCCCAGCGGTCGACCAGCAGCTCCCACGCCCAGGCGATGGCCTCCTTCTTGAAGTAGTCCCCGAAGCTCCAGTTGCCGAGCATCTCGAAGAAGGTGTGGTGGTAGGTGTCGTGGCCTACCTCTTCGAGGTCGTTGTGCTTGCCCGAGACGCGGAGGCACTTCTGGGTGTCGGCCACGCGGACGTACGGGCGGCTACCGGTCCCGAGGAACACGTCCTTGAACGGGTTCATCCCCGCGTTGATGAACAGCAGCGTGGGGTCGTCCTGGGGGACGAGCGGGGCGCTCTCGACGATCTCGTGGCCCTTCTCGCGGAAGAAGTCGAGGAAGGCCTGGCGGGTCTCGGCAGCGGTCGTGGGACGATCGGGCATGGGTCGGGAAGCAAGCAGACGCGGCAGGGCTCTCCTCTCACCAGCGTGTCATCCTGAGGAGCATCAGCGACGAAGGATCTCAGCGCATACGACCGCCTGGGCAGGCCGGTGCTCTACCGTTGAGATCCTTCGCTCCGCTCAGGATGACAAGAGCGTGGGGCGGGAGCCGGCGCGGAAGCTACCGACGCGGCCTCGCGCCGATCCCGGCCAGCCCGTGCGCTCTGGGTGGATTCGTCCGCGCCGTGCGCCTTAGGTGTGTTCGTCCCCCCCGTGCGCCGCGCGGGGAGCAAGGCCCGGGCGGAACCCCGGCGGGCCGCCCCGCCGTCCTAGCGCCGCCCCTCTCCCCCGCCCCGCCGATGCTCGCCCTTCTCCAGACCGCCGCCGACACCGCGTCCGCCCTCGCCGACATCGAGCCGACCGAGGAGGCGGTCTCGACGCTCACGAGCTTGGCCAACGGGTTCTTCGAGGTGCTCCCGAAGATCGGGATCGCCCTCGTCGTCCTCGTCCTGTTCTGGCTCATCGGCAAGGGCATCCGCTCGGTGGTCCACCGCGTCACGCCCGGCCCCGTCGACTCCAACATCGGCATCGTGCTGGGGCGGCTGGCGTACGCCGGCATCCTGCTCGTCGGGCTGTTCGTCGCCATCGCCATCATCTTCCCCGGCGTCACGGCGGGCACGCTCATCTCCGGCCTCGGCATCGGCGGCGTGGCCATCGGCTTCGCGTTCCAGGACATCTTCCAGAACCTCCTCGCGGGCATCCTCCTGCTCATCCGTGAGCCGTTCCGCGAGGGCGACGAGATCACCTCGGGCGAGTACACCGGTACGGTCGAGAGCATCGAGACGCGCGCCACCTACATCCGCACCTACGACGGCAAGCGCGTCATCATCCCCAACGCGCAGATCTACACCGAGCCCGTCACCGTCATCACGGCCTACGACATGGTCCGCAGCCAGTACGACATCGGCATCGGCTACGGCGACGACATCGGCGACGCCAAGCGGATCGCGCTCGACACCGTCAAGGCCATCGAGGGCGTCCTCGACGACCCGGCGCCGGACGTGCTGACGTGGGACCTCGCGGGCTCCTCGGTCAACCTCCGCGTCCGGTGGTGGAGCAACCCGAAGCGCTCGAACGTGGTCCAGCTCCGCGACACCGTGCTGAAGCAGGTCTCGGAGGCGCTCCTCGATGCCGGCATCGACCTCCCCTTCCCCACGCAGCAGATCCTCTTCCACGACCAGACCGAGGCGACCGACGGCGACCGCGCCCGCCAACGGGAGGGTTGGCCGCCGCCGCCGCAGGGGAAGAACCCGGGGCAGGATCGGATCGTGGACGCCCTCCGCGACGCCGCCGGCGCCGACGGGAGCCGGCGCGAGCCCGCCTGAGCGATGCGCCGCGTCGCTTTCCTGACGATGGACTCGCTGGAGGACTTCGTCGCCTACGACGAAGAGGCCGTGCCGCCGCTGGAGCAGCGCGGCTGGACGGTCGACTTCGTGCCCTGGCGCACGCCGACGGACTGGGGCCGCTACGAGGCCGTCGTCATCCGGACGCCCTGGGACTACCAGCGCGACCCCGACGCCTTCCTGGCCGTGCTCGACGCCATCGAGGCCTCGCCCGCCCGGCTCGCCAACCCGCTCGACGTGGTCCGCTGGAACCTCGACAAGGCCTATCTCCGCGACCTCGAGGCGCGCGGCGTCCCCATCGTGCCGACGGCCTGGGGCGGCCGCCTGGACGACCTCGACGCCCTCCGCCGGAGGCTCGGTTCAGACACGCTCGTCGTCAAGCCCACCGTCGGCGCGAACGCGGACGACACGTTCCGCCTCGGCCCGGACACCGATCCCTCCGCGGCGCTCGCGACGTTCGCCGCGCGACCGTTCATGGTGCAGCCGTTCGTCCGGAGCGTGATCGAGGAAGGCGAGGTCTCGCTGTTCCACTTCCTCGGCCTCTACAGCCACGCCATCCTCAAGACGCCTGCCGCGGGCGACTTCCGCGTGCAGGAGGAGCACGGTGGCTGCATCCGAGCCCTCTCGCCCGAGCCCGCGCTGCGCGCCGCCGCCGACCGGGCACTCGACGGCCTCCCCCCCCTCCTCTACGCCCGCTCCGACTGGGTGCGGATGCCGGAGGGCGCGCCCGGCGGGCCGTGGGCGCTCATGGAGCTGGAGCTCATCGAGCCCTCGCTCTACTTCCCCTACGACGCAGCCGCGCCGGCCCGCTTCGCTGACGCGTTCGTCCGCTGGATCGGCGGGTCGGCGTAGCGGTACCGCTCGCGTGGCGGGGGCATCGGGATGCGGGGGTCGAGCGGATCGAAGGGCCGGGCCATCTCTTCTTCCGTGACGTAGATGCGGTCTTCCCAGTCGGCGTCCTGGCCGCGGTAAGACTCAGGCTCGCGCGGTGCCTGGGGCGGGCGCTCCGTGACGATCATGCTCGTCGTCGCCCGCGCGTAGACGTCGTCCTCTTCGAGCACGCGCACCTGGGCACGGAGGTCGCGCTCCGTCTCGCAGAGCGCCCGCGCGAGCTCGAAGTAGGCGCGGTTGGTCGTGAGCCAGTGGACGAACCGGGCCGCGCCGGCGGGGTCCAGCTCGCCGCGCTTGTAGAGATGCACGAACCGGACCATCATCTGGCGGAAGGCTCCGTGCGGGAGCCGCTCGATCACGACGAGGAGGCGGCGGACGACCTCGTCGCTCGACAGGAGCGTCTCGGCGCGGCCGCCACCGTCGTCAGCCGCGGTGGGGTGGAGGGGGACGGGGTCGGAGAGCTTCATGGCGCTGAGGACGGGTGCCCAGAGGCTATCGGCCGCGGACCGCGCCGTCTCAACCCTCTCCGTCAGGCCGTCCCGCCGATCCAGTCGGTCTCGGCGGCGAGCTGCTCGTAGCTCATGTGCCCCGTCAGCAGCCGCACGACGACGCGGTGGCGGTACCGGATCGCCGCCTTGTCGGCCTCGATGACGAGCACGGCCTCGGCGCCCTGGAGGATCGCGTCGGCCTCGGCGCGGAGCGCGGCGCGGCGGCTCTCGGACCGGGCCCGCCCGGCCACCTCGGCGATGACGCGGAGCGCGTAGAGCGCCGCGTTCCGGTCCGAGGCCAGGTAGGGGCGGAGCTGCCCGAAGGCGTGCTGGACGAACTCGTCGTAGCCGGTCGGCTCGGCGATGACGCGGAGCGTGCCGCCGCTGTCGTGGCGCTGCGCGGACGGGATGGTGCGGTCGGCGAGGCCCTTGAGCGCGCTGCCGAGCCAGTCCAGGCACGTCGAGGCCGTGAACGGGTCGTTGACGCCGGGCGAGAGCGCGCGGGCGGCGATCTCGACGAGCTCGTTGACGAGGAAGCGGACGTCCTGCCGGGCCGTCCGCTGGGCGCTCCACGCGAACGCGAGGCGGATCGCGCGGCGCGCCTCGTCGGTGACGCGGTCGGCGGGCCAGGCGAGCAGGAGCGCGTCGCCCTCCGAGAGGAAGTCGCCGGGGCGGTGACGGAGGCGCAGGAGGAGGTCGTGCTCGACGGCGACCGCCATGAGGGCGTCGGTGTCGAGGGCCTGGATGTAGCCGCCGCCGTCGGAGGCGACGGCCTCGGCCTCGTCGTAGAAGCCGTCGGGCACGGCGGTGCGCACGTCGTCGCTCGCGCGGGCCTCGTCGCCGGGGTCGGCGTCGCCGATGCGCGTCGGGAAGAGGGTCTCGATCTTGCGGTCGAGGTCGCGGCCGATGCCGGCGATCACGTTCGAGACGTGGATGCTCTCGGGGATGTGGTGGATGAAGTAGATCAGCACGCCGATGCTGGCGAGCGTCAGCACGAGCGCCGTGAGGATCGCGAGGTGGGGCACGAACGGCCCGACGACGTCGCCCGCCGGGTTCTCGCCGCCGAAGGCCTCGTCGGGCGCGCGGATCGTCCGGAGCACGAGGAGGCCGTAGAGGAACGTCGCGATGAAGGTGCCGAGCGTGATCTGGTTGCCGCGGTCCCGCATGAAGTTGGTCAGGAGCCGCGGTCCGTACTGCCCGCTCGCGTAGACCACGCTCGCGATCGTGATCGAGAAGGTGACGCCCGCCACCCCGATCATCGAGCCGGAGATCGTGGCGAGGAGCGTCCGGGCCCCGTCGGGCTTGTTGGCGTAGAGCCAGGGGACGCTCTCGATCCAGCCCGACCCGATCCGGCCGTCGACTGCCGTGACGATGAACGAGAGGGCGACGGCCGCCACCGTCATCAGCGACGGGATGAACCAGTAGCTGGAGAGGAGGTCGTCCCAGAGGGCGATGAAGCGAGCTTTCAAGGGCGGTGGGGGCGAGAGAGGCGGGGAGCGAACGTCCCGGGCCGCGTGCGGCTCCCGGTGGGAAGCGGCCCCTACGGCCGCCGCTTCGTCTTCCTCGCGACCCGGCCGTCGCTGGGCTCGCCGGGCGAGACGAACGGATGGCCCGCCACGTAGAACCGATAGGGCCGCTCGATGCCGCGCGAGAGGCCGATGCGGGAGGACGTCCCGACGGACCGCGCCTGCCCGCTCGCCTCGTCCTCGGCGAAGAAGAGCGGCGGGCGCGTGAGGTCGGCGCCGTGGAACGCCCCGTCGATGCCGAAGGCCTGCGTCAGCTTGCCGGGCCCGTTGGTGAGGTCGCGGCGCTTCGAGAGCGAGGGGGGGCGGCGCTCGGCCATCGTCGCCTCGCCTTCGACGGGCTCGACGCCCCGGATGAGCACGGCGCCGGCGGTCCCCTCCGGCTCCGTCACCACGTTGAGTAGCCAGTGGACGCGGTAGATCTTGTAGACGTAGGCCGTGCCCGGCGCCGCGAAGAGGTCGGCCGCGCGGCCCACGGGGCGCACGAAGCCGTCGGGGCCGAACGTGGCCTTCCACCCGTGCATGGCGGGGTCGTCGGCCGTGTAGGCCTCGGTCTCGACGATGCGGCCGGCGAGGCGGCCGGCCTCCGGGTCGTCGTGGACGAGGAGCGCCCCGAGGAGATCGGGCGCGACCTCCAGCGTGGGGCGGGCGAAGAACGACGGCGGGAGCGGCGTCACGGCGCGGGCGGGAGCAACCTTTCAGGGGCCGCCCCGTAGCGGGGGCGACGCCCCCTCAACGCCGCCTCGGCGCGTCCGGTGCCGCCCCCCTCCTCACCCTCTCCGCCCATGTCCCGCGAGAAGATCCAGCGCCTCGCCCTCGTCGCCCTCGTCGTGTGTGCCGGCGCGCTCATCGGCAACCGCCTCCTCCACGGACGCAGCGCCTCCGACCACGCTCACGCCCACCCTCACGACCGCCACGCGGACGAGGCCTTCGAGGCAGAGATGGAGGCGATGGAGGCGGAGATGGAAACCCTCGAAGCCAAGATGGAAGGACCCCGCGGCGCCCCGCCGTCCGCGCTCTCCGCCCGCGCGGTCGCAGGGCGCGACGAGGTGCTCTTCGAGCGGTCGTTCCCCGTCCAGCCCGGCGACCGCCTCGACGTGGCGCTCACGTCCGATGACCTCGTCGTCGAGACGGGGCCGGGCGAGGCGACCGTCATGGTGCTCGGGCGGGGACGCGACGCCCGGGACGCCTTCCCGCGCCGTCGGTTCTCGGCCGACTACAGCGGCGGCACCCTCCGCGTCGCCACCGATCCCGATCGGGCGAGCGGGCGCCAGCGCAGCGACCGCGCCTCCTACACCGTCGTCGTCCGCGCCCCTGCCCGCCTCGCGGCCGAGCTCCACCTCGCCTCCGGCGACGTCGAGATCGGCAGCCTCGTGGGCGACCTCACGATCGGGACCGCCTCCGGGGACATCGCTCTCGACCGCGTCACCGATGGCGCGCGCATCCAGATCCAGACGGCCTCCGGCGATGTCCGGGCCGCCCTCCTCGACGGCGAGACCGTGACGGTGCGGACCGCTTCCGGCGACGTCTCGCTGGAGCGCCTCGCCGCCGGCGCCGCCACGCTCCACACCGCCTCCGGCGACCTCGCGGTCGAGGCAGTCGGGGCGAGCCGGCTGGAAGCCCACACCGGCTCCGGCGACCTCGCCCTCGGGCGCCTCGACGCCGACGACCTCCGCATCCGCACCGGCTCGGGCGACGCGGCGGTGCAGGTCGAGCGGGCCCTGCCCCTCGACGTCCGCACCGGCTCTGGCGACGTCGCCCTCATCCTCCCCCGCGCCGGCTTCGACGTCGCGCTCGACGGCCCCTCGATCCAGATCCACGACGCCCTCGACTTCCAGGGGCGCCGGGCCCGCCGCTCGGCCGAGGGCCGGCTCGGTGGGGGCGGCCCGCGCCTCGCCGTCACGACCGGCGGCGGCGACATCGCGCTGCGCGCACGCTGACCTGACTCCTTATTCCATGGGGTGCGAAATATTTAGCACCCCTCACCCGTTCGCCTCCTGTCGTCCACTCGTCCGCTCCCTGTCATGTCTCGCGAACAGTTCCAGCGCGCTGCGCTCGTCACCCTCGTCGTCCTCCTCGCTGCCCTCGCCAGCGACCGCCTGATGGCGATGATGCAGCCCACGTGCATCGACGACCGCGTGCGGATCGCGCGCGTCCACGTGACGGGCCCGGCGATCGCCGCCGAGGAGGCCCGACGCCTCGGGGAAGAGGCTCGGCGCATGGGCGCCGAGGCGCGTCGGATCGCAGAGGAGCACCGCCGGATCGTCGAGGTCCACCGCCACCGGACGGAGGAGCGGTGCGAGATCGAGCAGGAGCTGGACCGGGAGATGGCCCGGGAGATGGCGCGCGCCGCTGAGCGAGAGCAAGAGCGGTTCGTCGTCGTGCGCTGACGGCGGGCGGCGCGTCGGCCACGCGATGCAGGCTGACGATGCGGGGAACGCCTAGGTCCCCTGGAGCAACCGGACCGCGTGGTCGGGGTCCGTGGTCGGCGCCTGGCAGGCGTAGTGCTCGCAGACGTAGGCCGTGGTCCGCGAGGCGATGGACGTCTGCTCGGCCGTGAACGGGGCGAGGTCGGTGAGGGGCGCGTCGCCGGTCCCGGGGGCCCGGAGGAGCACGATGGCGTTGGGCGCGTAGAGCCGGCCGAGGCGGTCGAGGAACGCCTCCGTCTCGGGCGCGCCCCGCTCGCCGGCCACCACCACCTCCTGCGCCGGCCCGAGGGCGTAGTCGAGGGCGACGAGGTGGAAGGTGTGGGCGCCGGGGTAGGCCGCGACCTCCGGGGCCCGGAGCGCCCGCTCGGCCCGCGCCTCCATCTCGGGGTCGCCGGTCACGCGGCCGAGGCGGAGCCCGTTGAGCGCTGCGACGGCGATGCCCGAGGGGACCGCCCCGTCGTGGCGCTCCTTGCGCCGGAACAGCAGCGGCTCCCCCTGCGGCGCACCCGGCGTGGGCGCCTCGGTGAAGAAGAAGCCGCCGTCCTCGTCGGCGAAGCGGCGCTCGGTCTCGCGGTGGAGGTCGAGGGCGGCCTGGAGGTACCGCTCGTCGAAGACCGCTTGGTAGAGCTCGAAAAGCCCCCACGTGAGGAACGCGTAGTCGTCGAGGAGGCCGGGGATGGCGGCATCCCCGTTCCGGTAGCGATGGAGCAGCCCCCCCTCGTCGGTCCGCAGGGTCCGGAGGAGGAAGTCGGCGGCGCGGGAGGCGGCCTCGGCGTGGCGGGGCTCCCCGAAGGCGCGGGCCGCCCGAGCGAGGGCCGCGATGATCAGCCCGTTCCAGTCGGTGAGCACCTTGTCGTCGAGGAGGGGCCGCGGCCGGCTGGCGCGGGCCTCGCCGAGCCGCTCGCGGAGGCCGTCGATCTGCTCGCGGAGGGCTCCCTCCCCCATCCCCAAGCGGTCCGCGAGGTCGAGGAGGGGCTCGGGGTTGTGGAGCACGTTCTGGCCGGTGCGCTCGCGCCGCGCCTCGTCCTCGTAGTTGCCCTCGGGCGCCGTGCCCCACACGGCCTTCGCGAACGCGAAGTCCTCGCCGAGCGCGTCGCGGAGGTCCTCCTCGGTCCAGGTGTAGAACGCCCCCTCCTCGTGGTGGCCGTGGCGGTCGAGAGAGTCGGCGTCCTCGGCCGAGTAGAAGGCGCCCTCGGGCGCGCCGAGGTCGCGCGTGACGTACGCGAGGGTGTGCTCGGCGACGTGGCGGTAGGAGGGGTCGCCGGTGGCCCGGTGCGCCTCGGTGTAGGCGAGGGAGAGAAGGGCCTGGTCGTACAGCATCTTCTCGAAGTGCGGGAGGAGCCAGCGCCGGTCGGTCGAGTAGCGGTGGAACCCGTGGCCGACGTGGTCCCAGAGCCCGCCCCGGCGCATGGCGCGGAGCGTCTTCTCGACGATCGCGAGGGCCTGCCCGTCGCCCGACCGCTTCCAGTAGCGGAGGAGGAAGAGGAGGGCGTGGGGCGTGGGGAACTTGGGCGCCCCGCCGAAGCCGCCGAACTCGGCGTCGTAGCGGCCGCGGAGCTGTTCGAAGGCCAGGCCGAGCGTCTCCTCGCCCAGCGGGTCCCCGACGGGCATCGCCGGCCCCTGCCGCAGCGCCTCGGCGATCTCGTCGGCCGCGTCGAGGACGCGGGGCTGCTCCTCCCGCCAGAGCTGCTGGATGCGCGGCACCAGCTCCAGCATGCCGGCACGGCCGCCGCGGGCGGTGCTCGGGATGTAGGTGGCGGCGAAGAACGGCTTGCCCTCGGGCGTCATCAGGATCGTGAGGGGCCACCCCCCGTGACCCGTGATCGCCTGGCACACGGCCATGTAGACGCCGTCCACGTCGGGGCGCTCCTCGCGGTCCACCTTCACGTTGACGAAGGCCTCGTTCATCAGGCGGGCCACCGCCTCGTCCTCGAACGACTCCCGCTCCATCACGTGACACCAGTGGCACGTGGCGTAGCCGATGGAGAGGAAGATGGGCTTGTCCTCGGCCCGCGCCGCCTCGAAGGCGGCCTCGCCCCAGGGGTACCAGTCCACCGGGTTGTCGGCGTGCTGGAGGAGGTAGGGGCTGTTGGTGTCGGCGAGGCGGTTGGGCATGGGGCATCGGCGGGTGCCCCGCCTAGACGGTGCCGCGCCGGGCGCGTTCCAAGCGCCCCGAAGACCACCGCGTGGAGGCGGGAGCCCCCCGACGCCGACGCGGTCGGCCCCGCTACGCGTCGGCGGGTCCCCACCGCCGGGCCATCAGGCTCGGGCGCTCCTCGTCGGGCTCGTCGTCCTCGCCGTCGGGCGGGCGGGGATCGAGCCGGAACAGCGCCACGAGGGCGTCGAAGAGCCGGGGGTGGTGGCGGTGGAGGCGGGTGGGCCGCTCGAAGAACTGCTCGACGGCCACGGCAAAGAGCTCGGCGGCGTCGGTGGAGGCGTAGCGGCGGAGGACGGAGCGGCCGAGCTGGACCTGCCGCATCTCCTCCCTGACGAGGGCCCGCCACGCCCCCTCCGAGGAGCGGTCGAGGAGCGACGGGAGCCCGTCGGCCCCGGCGCCGGTGAGGTCGAAGAGGTGGGCGAGCTCGTGGAGGACGACGTTGTAGCCGTCGGCCCGCGCCCACCCCGCCTCGACGGCGGGGACCGAGAGGACGACGGGCCCCTGGGGGTGCACCATCCCGTCGTAGTACGCGTCCTCGTCCTCCACCTCGTACTCCTCGTCGAAGTGGCCGGGGTAGAAGAGGAAGGTGCGGCCCTTGGGGAGCTCCCAGTCGGGGCGTCCGTGGAGGAGGAGCGCCGCGCCGGCGGCGACGGCGAGGCGCAGCGCGTCGGTGAGCTCGACCCCCTCGACAGCCTCGAAGCGGCTCTCGGCGAGCGTGATCTGCACGTCCCGGTCGAAGCGGCGGCGGGCGCGGGCGTCGAGCCGCGCGTAGAGCGGGACGTGGGCCTCGATCCAGGTGCGCCACGCCTCGGGGAAGGGCCGCTGCACGGCCCGGAGGCGGCGGAGCGGGCGGCGGGCCGCGATCCCGAGGACGAGCACGCCCACCCCGACGCCGATCCACGGGCTCGCACCCAGTTGGCCGGCTAGGACCACGGCCACCAGCCCCACCAAGAGAGCGAGGACGAGTCCGAAGATGAGATCGGCGCGGCGGGCGAGGCGCATGCGGGGCGAGGACGGCAGAAACCAGGGACAGAAGACGGCGGAAACCGAGGAAGGGTTCACGCTCCCCCTCCCCCGGCCGATCCTCCCCGCCCTGGGCTCGCCGCCGCGGGCTCGCCGCCGCCGGCTCCCCCGCTGGAAAACCGAACGCGGTTTCCGTCGTTCTGCTCCTCCTCCCCGCGCCCGAAGCCTAATATGCCCGCGTCCCCCCTGTTCCTCTCCGACGACGACCCCGAGCAGAGCATCCCGCTCCTCACGCCCGACGAGGAGCGCGAGATGCACGAGGCGAGCCTCCCCGAGACGCTCCCCATCCTCACCCTCCGCAACACCGTCCTCTTCCCGGGCGTCGTCCTCCCCATCACCGTCGGCCGCGACACCAGCCTCAAGCTGGTCAAGGACGCCTACGCCGGCGACCGCCTCGTCGGCGTCGTCGCGCAGAAGAGCGCGGACACGGAGAACCCCGGGCCCGAGGACCTCTACCATGTCGGCACGGCCGCGAGCATCCTCAAGCTCATCAAGATGCCGGACGGGTCGGTCTCGATCGTGATCCAGGGGAAGCGGCGGTTCGAGGTGCGGGCGCTGACGCAGCAGGAGCCCTACCTCCGCGCCGAGGTCGACGCGATCGAGGAGGCCACGCCCGAGGACTCCGCCGAGCTCGAGGGCCGCGTCCGGAGCATCAAGGAGCTGGCGATCCAGATCGTCAACATGAGCCCGAACCTCCCGAGCGAGGCGGCCTACGCGATCCAGAACATCGAGAGCCCGGGGTTCCTCATCCACTTCATCGCGTCGAACCTCCAGATCGACGTCGAGAAGAAGCAGCGGCTCCTCGAGACGCGCCCGCTCCTCGACCGGGCCACCCAGGTGCTCGCCCACCTCGAGCAGGAGATCCGCGTGCTCCAGATCTCGGAGGAGATCCGCTCGAAGGTCAAGACCGACGTCGACCAGCAGCAGCGGGAGTTCCTCCTCCGCCAGCAGATGAAGGCGATCCAGGAGGAGCTCGGCGAGAGCGAGGGGAGCGCGGCCGAGGCCGAGGAGCTCCGCGCGCGCATGCAGGAGAAGCTCCCGCACCTCCCGGAGTCCGTCGAGGAGACGCTGGAGAAGGAGCTCACGAAGCTGGCCCGCACCAACCCCGCCTCGCCCGAGTACGGCGTGACGCGGAACTACATCGAGACGATCCTCGACCTCCCCTGGGACTACACCTCCGAGGACCGGCTCGACATCCCGCGCGCCGAGGAGGTCCTCGACGAGGACCACTACGGGCTGGAGGACGTGAAGAAGCGGATCCTCGAGTACCTCGCCGTGCTCAAGCTGAAGGGCGACATGAAGGCGCCCATCCTGCTGTTCTACGGCCCCCCCGGCGTCGGCAAGACGAGCCTGGGGAAGAGCATCGCGCGGGCGCTCGGCCGCGAGTTCCACCGCATCTCGCTCGGCGGCGTCCGCGACGAGGCCGAGATCCGCGGCCACCGCCGCACCTACATCGGCGCGCTCCCGGGCCGCATCATCCAGGGCCTCCGCAAGGCCGGCACCTCGAACCCCGTCTTCATGCTCGACGAGGTCGACAAGCTGGGCTCCGACTTCCGCGGCGACCCCTCGAGCGCCCTCCTCGAGATCCTCGACCCCGAGCAGAACAACAACTTCAACGACCATTACCTGGAACTGGACTACGACCTCAGCAAGGTCCTCTTCATCGCCACGGCCAACTACCTCGACCAGATCCCGGCGCCGCTCCGCGACCGCATGGAGATCATCGAGATCAACG
>JAWWCA010000098.1:0-13396 GCA_033720695.1 Rubricoccaceae bacterium | reverse complement strand
TGGGGGCATCCCGACCCCGTCCCCCCGCCGGCCCGCCTACGTCACGCCCGCCTCGGGGGCCCGCGCCGGGCCGGCCGCCGCGGCCGCCGCGGCCGCCGCGTGACTCAGGCCCCCGCGTCCCGGTGCCGCTCCGGCGCGTAGCGGGCAGCGAGGGCGCCTGTCGCCGCCGCGAGGTCGAGGGCCTCGACGAGGACGCCCGCCTGCCCGTAGGGCTGATGCGCCAGGCACGCCCCGTCCGGCCCGATGAGGCTGGTCGCGGACGCCTGGAACCGAAAGGCGTAGTTCACACCGGCGAAGTAGATCGTGTTCTCCAGCGCGCGGCACATCATCGCCTTCTCGTAGTACGGCGCCTCGGGCGCCCCCCACCGCGTCAGGCGGGGGCCCGCCCGGTCGCTGCCGGTGCAGTGCGGGTGGACGACGAGGTGCGCCCCACGCCTGGCCGCCCACCGCACCGTCTCGGGGTAGCGGAACGCCTCGTGGCAGATCGCCACGCCGAATCGGAGCCCGTCGACCTCGAAGAGCCGGCGCGTGCGGCCGGGCACGTAGTGCACCTCCTCGGTCGGGTCGAGCTGGTTCTTGGTCTGCCAGCCCTGGAGCGCGCCGTCCCGGTCGAAGACGCAGGCGGCGATCTGCGAGCCGGCGGCCACGAGGCGTTCCATGCTGAGGACCACGGCCGTCCGGTGCGTCCGCGCCCACCCCGCCACCGCCCGGAGCACCCGAGCCTGCGTCGCGGTGTCGAAGGCGGGCACGGCGAAATCCAGCCCTCGCAGGCCTGGGAGGTACGCCTCCGGGAAGCACACGAGGCGCGCGCCCGCCGCGGCCGCTTCGGCAATCGCCTGCCGGACGTGCGCCAGACCCTCCTCGATGGAGGATGCGACCGGAACCGTGGCGAGGGCGATGCGCATGGGAGGGCGGAGACGACCCCGGGCGGCCCCGCCGCTCGGGGACTCCAACGTACGGTGACCGCCGTCGCCCCCGACGGCCCGCGTCATCGCACCACCGTGAGCCGCCCGGTCTCGACGCCGCCGCGGGTCGCGAGGCGCCAGAGGTACACCCCAGCCGGGAGCGCGCGGGCGTCGAACGGGGCCGTGTGCCGCCCTGCCTCTACCACGCCGTCGAGGAGCACGGCGACTTCCCGGCCGAGCGCGTCGTAGACCGCGAGCCGAGCGGGGGTCGCCTCGGCTGTTTCGAACGTCAGCGTGGCCCTCTGCCGGAGCGGGTTGGGGGACACGGTGACGAGGCCGGTCGCCTGGGTCGCCGACGCGTCGGTCGCCCCCCCAGCCGCGGGGGCCTTCCACGCGTCGGCGGCTGGCGTCGCCCAGTCGACTTCGCGTTCGGGGGAGGGCGCGCCGGTCACGGTGACCGTGAACGACTCCGAGGCCACGGCGCTCGCCGGGAAGCGCCCCACCTGAACCGTGTAGGTGTACACGCCCGGCGAAGCGGTCGGCGGCACGCGTTGCGTGAAGGCGGTCGTCACCGTCCGCCCCTCCGGGAGGATGCCCGAGCGGAAGGGGCCGAGCGTGACCGGCGCGGGGCGCTCCGCGTCGGCCCAGAGGTCGAGCGTGGCCGGCGAGGCCGCGGCGTTCGCGACGGTCACCTGAAAGCGAATCGAGCCGCCCGGCGGGACGTCGAGCGGCGTGAGGTTCGTCGCCGTGAGGGTGAGGCCCGCCGGCGCCGCGTTGCCGCTGAAGAGGTAGGCCCGGCCGGAGAACTCGACCGGCGCCCCGAGGAACAGCTCGCCGACGCCGTCGCCGTCCACGTCACCGACAGACGCGAGGGCGCCGCCGAAGAGGCTGGAGCTGTCGCGCTGCTCGCCTGGGGACTTCAGCGTGAACAAGAGGCGGCCGTCGGCGCCGGAGAAGGTGTAGGCCCGGCCCGTGCTGGGCGCGCTCGCGCCGGGCCTGGCCTGGGGCGCCGCGATGAGGAGGTCGGCGGTGCCATCGCCGTCGAGGTCGTCCGTGACGGCGATCGAGAGGCCGAACTGGCCGTCGGGGTCGCCGCCGTCCGGCGCGACGAGGGCGCGGAGGAGGGCGCCGTCGGCGCCGGAGAAGACGTAGACGCGCCCGGCGCGGCCCGCGCTGCCTTGCGGCGTCTCCTCGGGGGCACCGAGGAGGAGGTCCGGCACGCCGTCGCCGCTGAGGTCCGCGCCCCCAGCCACGACCGAGCCGAAGAGCCCGCCCTCCTGCGCGTCGGGCGACGCGAACGTGAAGAGCCGCGCGCCCGTCGCCCCCGAGAGCAGGTGCGCCCGGCCCGCGAAGGGGAGGTCGCCGTCGTCCTCCACGACCGTCCCCACGAGGAGGTCGGGCACGCCGTCGCCGTCGAGGTCGCCGGCCCCGGCCACGCTGGCGCCGAAGCGCCCGAGCGCCTCGGGCGTGGGCGAGGTGTAGGTCCGGATCGGCGCCCCGTCGGCGCCCGAGAACGCGTACGCGCGCCCGACGCTGCTCATCCCGTCCACGTCCTCGGTCGGCGCCCCGACGAAGACGTCCGTGACGCCGTCGCCGTCGAGGTCGCCCGCGAGGGCGAGCGAGGCCCCGTAGCCGCCGAACTCGCTCGGCGTCGTCGAGGTGCCGGCGTAGAGGGCGGTGCCGTCAGCACCCGAGAGAGCGTGGACCCGGCCCGCGTAGGCGGGCTGCCCCGCGGGCGTCTCGCCCGAGGCCGCGACGAGGAGGTCGGGCACGCCGTCGCCGTTGAGGTCGCCGGGGCCGAGGGCTCCGTCCCCGAAGTTGCCCAGGAAGGTCGCCTGAGGCGACGTGAGGACAAAGCGCTGGGCGCCGGTCGCGCCCGAGTACACGTAGGCCCGCCCGGCGTCGAGGAGCCCGCCCCCGTCTTCGAACGGCGCCCCCACGAGGAGGTCGGCCGCCCCGTCGCCGTCGAGGTCGCCGACGCCCGCGACGGCGGCCCCGTAGCTCCCGGCGAACTCCGGGTTGGGCGTGGCGAGATCGAGGAGGGAGGCGTCGGACTGAGCGCGCGCCGGTGCCGTGGCGAGGGCGAGGGCCGCGAGAGCGAAGAGGAAGCGCATGGATGCGGGAACGGACGGGAAGAGAGAGCGGCGCGACAGAGAAGAACCGTGCCAGGCGCGCCCCAAGGCTAACGCTCCTGCGCCGCCCGGCGCCACCGCGCAGCCCGTGCACACAGGAGACGCCAACTGCGCACGCGGGGTGGGGCCCGAGGCGCCTCAGGGATCCCCGGAGCTTGCGCCGCGGCGGAACGGCGCGGCCCGGCGCACATACTGAACAGCGGTGCCCGAGCCGGCACCGCCTCCTCTCCCTCCTACCCCTCCCTCCCCCGATGAAAGACCAGCTCAAAGACCTCTACATCGAGCAGCTCCGCGACCTCTACAACGCCGAGGGCCAGATCGTCCAGAACGCGCCCAAGATGGCCGAGGCCGCCCAGAACGACGACCTCCGCCAGGCCTGCGAGACGCACGCCCAGCGCGCCGAGCAGCGCCGCGGGCGGATCGCCGAGATCGTCGAGGCCCACGGCGAGAAGGCCTCCGGCGTCGAGTGCAAGGCGATGACCGGCCTCATGAACGAAGCCAAGGAGCACGTCCTCGACGCCAACCTCAACGAGGACGTGCAGGACGCCGCCCTGATCGCGCAGCTCCAGCGCGTCCTCCACTACGAGCTCGCCGGGTTCGGCACCGTCAACACCTGGTCCGGCTCCCTCGACGCCGACCGCCAGTCGTTCTTCCAGTCCGTCCTCGACGAGACGTACGAGGCCGACCGGATGCTGACCGACCTCGCCACGCGGACGGTCAACCAGGAAGCGATGGCCTGATCCACCCGTCCCGATCCATCGCGCGCCCGCTGGCCCTCCGCCGGCGGGCGCGTTGCGTTGGGGCGTAACCCGTGCGCAGGTGGGGCGTAGGGAGGCCCGCACCCACCGCCTCGCCGTGCCCCACGCGGTCTCGACCTCCGGCCTCGCCAAGACCTACGCCGGCCCCCTGGGCCGGAACGCCGTCCACGCCCTCCGCCCGCTCGACCTGGCCGTCGAGGAGGGGGAGATCTTCGGGCTTCTCGGGCCCAACGGCGCGGGCAAGACCACGCTCGTCAAGCTGCTCCTCGGCCTCGCGCGCCCGACCGAGGGCGAGGCCGCCCTCTTCGGCCGCTCGATCCGGGAGCCGGAGGCCCGCCGCCCGGTCGGCTTCCTCCCGGAGAACCACCGCTTCCCGCCGTTCCTGACGGCGCGCGAGACGCTCCGCCTCTACGCCCGCCTCGCCGGCGTGCCCGAGGCCGAGCGCGCCGCCCGCGCCAGCACCCTCCTCGACCGCGTCCGCCTCGTCGACGCCGCCGACCGACGCGTCAAGACGTTTTCGAAGGGCATGATGCAGCGGCTCGGGCTGGCGCAGGCGCTGATGAGCCGCCCCCGCCTGGTTTTCCTCGACGAGCCCACCGACGGCGTGGACCCCGTGGGCCGCCGCGAGATCCGCGACCTCCTCCTCGAGCTCCGCGCCGGGGGCACCACGCTCTTTCTCAACTCCCACCTCCTCTCCGAGATCGAGCGCGTCTGCACGCGCGTCGCCATCCTGAACGAGGGCCGCCTCGTCCGCGAGGGGACGGTCGAGGCGCTGACGACGACGGAGCGGCTGTGGCGCCTCCGCAGCACGCCCCTCCCACCCGACCTCCTCGCCGGCCTCGACGGCGCCGTCACGGCCGAGCCGGGCGCCGAGGACCCCTCGGGCCTCGCCCGCTACCGCCTCGCCGTGCCCGACCGCCCCGCGCTCAACGCCCTCCTCGACCGCCTCCGCACGGCCCACGTCGAGGTCGAGGCCGTCGAGCCGCTGCGCCAGAGCCTCGAAGACCTGTTCGTCGAGGTGGTGCAGGACACCGGCACGTCCACCCCCTCCTAGCGCTCTCCCGTGGCTGGCCTCGTCCTCCTCACCCTCCGCGAGCTCCGCGCCAAGAAGGTCGTCCTCGGCCTCTTCCTCGTCGCCACCCTCGTCTGGGTGCTCCTCGCCTCCGCCCTCCAGCTCGACGTCGTGGACGGCTCCCTCGCCGGCGCCCGGCTGTTCGGGCAGGACGCCGAGTTCGGCGACGCCGTGGACCCCGAGACGGGGGAGCCGGTGGCGCCCGAGGTCCCGTTCGGCGCCGAGACGGTACTGGAGGGGCTGGTGTTCGCCGCGGAGGCGTTCGTGGCGGGCGCGGCCTACTGGGTGGGCATCCTGCTGGCCCTCTTCGCGACGGGGGGCCTCGTGGCGTCGCTCCTGGAGCGGGGGCAGGTGGACCTCCTGCTCTCGAAGCCGCTCAGCCGGGGGCAGATCCTCGGCGGGCGGCTCCTCGGCGTGGGTGCCATGATGCTGGCCCTGCTCGTCTACCTCCTCGGCGCCGTCTGGCTCGTGATGTCGCTCAAGACGGGCGTCTGGAACCCCCGCTTCCTCCTCGCCATCGGCGTCGTCTTCGCGATGTTCGCGGTGATCTACAGCGTCGTCACGGTCGTGAGCGTGTGGACGGAGAGCGCGGCGCTCGGCTTCATCGCCACGCTGGCCGTCCTCTTCGCCTCGCTCGTCCTCGCCATCCCCGAGCTCTCGATGCAGGTGCGGGCCCCGTGGCGGCAGCTCATCGAGGGGCTGCGCGTGGTGATCCCCCAGTTCCCGGGCGTGGGGGTCCGGATCGTGCCGCAACTCGCCACGGGCGGGGCCGTAGCCTCGTGGGCGCCGCTGCTGGCCTCGCTCCTCTTCGGGCTCGCCCTCTACGCCGGCGCCTTCGCCCTCTTCCGACGCAAAGACTTCTGAGCCGGGGGCTGCGCGCCATACGCGTGCCGCCCCCGGCTCACAGCCCCCGACCCCATGCGCTCCCTCTTCCTCCCGCTCGCCCTCGTCGGCCTCGTCCTCGCCGGTTGCGAGAGCTCCCTGGACGCGCCCACCGCCGACCTCTCGCTCCAGACCCGCGACGCCCTCGAGGTGCTGCCCGCCGGGGCGGACCTGGCCGCGATGGTGAACCTCCGCGCCGCGCACGAGAGCGCCATGGGCCGCCCCGGCGGCCCGTTCAGCGTCGAGGGTATGAGCGGCGAGGGGGCCGCCCGCTTCGACGAGTTCGTCCGCCTCACCGGGTTCGACCCCGAAGAGGACCTCGACCGCGTCTACCTCGCCGTCGCCGACACCGACCGGGAGGCCGCCCCCGCCTTCGTCGTCTACGGCGACTTCGACCGGGCGCGGATCGACGCCTACCTCCAGGACAATGTCGACGCCGACGTCGAGCGGACCACGATCGCCGGCCTCCCCGTCTACCTCGGCACCGACGACGAGGGCCGCCGCTTCGGCCTCGCCCTCGTCAACGACGAGATGGCGCTCGCCGGGGAGGAGCGCGCGCTCCGCGCCATGGTCCAGCGCGTCGAGGGCGGCGGCGGGCTCGACACCGACGCCGAGATGATGCGGCTCATCGAGCGGGCCGCCTACGCCGACGGCGCCTGGGTCGCCGCCCGCAACCTCGACGCCCACGACGACGACGGGCACCACCCCGCCGGCGACCTCGCCCGCGCGCACGGCCAGATGAGTCGCGGCGTCGTCTCGTTCGACTTCCGGCGGGACGGCGTGGCGATGCAGGCCGTCGGCGTCCCCCGCACGGGCACGCGCACCGAGGACGTGGCCGACCTCCTCCGCGGCGGCGTCGCCGCCATGCGGACGCAGGCGCAGGACGAGCCTGACGTGGTCCGCGCCCTCGACGATGTCGAGGTCCGCGCCTCCGGGGACGCCGTGAGCGTCCGGGCCTTCGTGCCGCAGGCCCTCATGGACCGGATGGCGCAGGAGCACTGAGGCCGTGGATGGGGTGAGAGGGGCACCCCGCAACGGGGGCGCCTGCACGATGTGTGCAGGCGCCTTTCCTCGTTTGGGCCCGTATCTTCCGCCCCCCCTCTCGCCTGCCCATGAACGCCCCGCTCGCCGAGCGCTTCGACCTCGCCAGCCTCCCGGCCATCCCCCGGCCCGGCCGCGTCCTCCTCACGACGCCGGCCCACTTCCGCGTCGCCTACGTCATCAACCCCCACATGGCGGGCAACGTCGGGACCGTCGACCCGGAGCGGGCGCGCGCCCAGTGGGAGGCCCTCCGCGACGCCTACGAGCGCCTCGGCGTGACCGTCCGCGTGATGGAGGGCGTGGAGGGGCTGCCGGACATGGTGTTCTGCGCCAACCAGACGCTCCCCTACCACGCCCCCGGCGGCGCGCGGGGCGTCGTGCTCAGCCGCATGCACGCCGAGCAGCGCAAGCCCGAGGTGCTGCACTACGCCCGCTTTTTCGAGGCCGAGGGCTACGACGTGCGCGGCCTCGACCCCGACCTCCCCGGCGACTTCGAGGGCATGGGCGACGCCCTCTGGCACCCCGGCCGCTACCTCCTCTGGGGCGGCTACGGCTACCGGACGAGCCGCGTCGTCTACGAGCGCTTCGCCGAGAAGCTCGGCATCCCCGTCCTCCCCCTCTCGCTCCAGGACCCCGACTTCTACCACCTCGACACCTGCCTCTGTCCGCTCGACGAGGCCACGGCGCTCTACTACCCCGGCGCCTTCGACGACGAGGGGCGGGCGCTGCTCAAGGCCCACTTCGAGACGCTCATCGAGGCCCCCGAGGACGAGGCCCGCCGGCTCTTCGCCTGCAACGCCCACTCCCCGGACGGCCGCCACGTCCTCATCCAGCGCGGCTGCGAGGCGACGAACAGGGCGCTCCAGGGGGCCGGCTACGAGGTCGTCGAGCTGGACACCGACGAGTTCCTGAAGTCGGGCGGCTCGGTGTTCTGCATGAAGCTGATGTTCTGGTAGGGCAGGCGCGGCGGGGGCGAGGGCCCTCGTCCTGCCCCTCCCGAGTGCCGCCCCTCCCATGACCGTGTCCGTCGTCATCCCCACGCTCGACGAGGCGGCCCACATCGAGGGGACGCTGACGAGCGTGGCGTCGCAGCCAGGGCCGAAGGAGGTGCTCGTCGTGGACGGCGGGTCGACGGACGAGACGCGCGCGCTGGCATCCCCCCACGCCCGCGTGCTGACGGCGCCGCGCGGGCGGGCCCGGCAGATGAACGCGGGGGCCGCCGCCGCCTCGGGCGGCGTCCTCCTCTTTCTCCACGCCGACACCCGCCTCCCCCCCGGCGCCCTCGACGCCGTGCGCCAGGCGCTCCGCGACGGCGCCGTCGCCGGCGGCTGCTTCCGCACCACCTTCGACGCCGACGGGTTCTGGATGCGGGTGTGGTCGCTGCGGCTGTGGATGCGGTGGCACCGGCTCGCCTTCGGGGACCGCGCCCCGTTCGCGCGGCGGGCGGCGTTCGAGGCCGTCGGCGGCTTCCCGGAGCAGCCGATCTTCGAGGACCTGGAGCTGGTGCGGCGGCTCCGGCGCCAGGGCCGGTTCGCGTTCCTCGACGCCGCCGTGGTGACGAGCGCGCGGCGGTTCCACCGGAACGGCCCGCTCCGCCAGCAGCTCCGCAACCTCGCGCTCTGGAGCGCCTGGGCCCTCGGCCTCCCCGCCCCCTGGTTCAAGCGGTTCTACCCCGACGCCCCGGAGGCCCGCGGCTGAGTCCCCGAGGCCTCTCTCAGCCGGCGCATCGGGAACGGGCGCGTTGCTGAACGGTCCGCTAACGGTCTCGCCGCGCACCCTTGGCGCTCCACCGGCCTCCTGCGTCCCGCTATGGTACCGCCTCGCTCGCTCCTCCTCGGCGCCCTCGGCCTCCTGCTCGCTGCCCCGCCCGCGCAGGCGCAGGAGCGCTTCCGCCTCGTCTCCCCCACCCTCCTCGTCGGGACGCGGTCCCTCGAAGTGGTCGGCGGCCCGCTAGAGCAGGACCCGTTCGGCCACCTCGTCCTCACCGTCCCCGGCGTCGGCCGCTACGTCGTCTCCGACCGGCCGTTCGAGGGGGCCCGGCGGGCGGGCCAGTTCAGCGGCGAGACGCTCGCGTTCACGGTCGAGGGGCAGAGCCTCCGGCTGCGGGCCTCCGCACCCCTCCTGTCCTCGCCCGATCCCGTCTACGCCTACGTCCGCCGCGAGCCGGCGGGCGACGCCGTCGGCCCCGCCGTCGTCTCCCTCTCGGGGGCCCGCGCCTCGGTGGCGGACGCGCCCGCCTCCCCTCCCGAGGACCGACGTGCGCGCGCCGTGGAGGAGCGCCTGCAGGACGACGCCGAGCGCGACCGGCTCCGGCGCGATGCGGCGCGTCTGCGCGAGGAGGTGTCCCGGCTGGAGCGCGAGGTCGCGCGGCTCCGCGCTCCTGCGCCCCGGACCGGGAGCGGCCCGGAGACGGCGAGCCACCTCCGGGCCCGCGTCGAGGCCGCCGAGGCGGCGCGCAATGCGCTCGTCGCCCAGGTCGCCGCCCTGCGGGCCGAGCGCGACGACCTCGCCGAGCGCGTGCGCGCCCTCGAAGCGGAGCGCGACGACCTCCGCGCCACCCGCGCGCACCTGGAGCGGGACCAAGCCCTCCTCGCCGCCGAGCGGGACGCGCTGCACCGCGAAGCCGAGGCCCTGCGCGCCGACCTCCTCCTACGCGAGGGCGCCCCCGCCGTCACGCTCCCCGGGTTCGACTGGTCCCGCCTCCGCAACGCCGACGCCGTCAGCACCCTCCTCCAGTCCCTCGACGTCCCCCGCACCGCCCTCCCTGACGGAGCCGGCGGCGACGCCCTCGTCCTCTTCGCCACCGACGGCACGGGCCGCGTCACCGAGGCCGCGGTCGCCGAGCCACTCGGACGCGGGCTCGACGCCCTCGCCGAGCGGGTCGTGCGCGCGATGGCGTTCGTACCGCCCGTCGTTGACGGCACCGAGACGGGGTTCCGGTCCCAGGTCGTCGTCCGCTTCCGCCCCTGACCGCCCCGACCGAACGCACGCCGGGGGCAGGCGCGATGCCTGCCCCCGGCTGGGTGGGCGGAGTGAGAGCCCCAGGGGTTACTGCGGGAGCGCCGCGTAGTAGAGCCGCACTTCACAGTTGCCGCTCCCGTTCGTGAGGGTGAGCGCGCCCGTCGAGGACCACGACCCGCTGTTGAAGCGGTGCGAGCGGGTGGCAGTCAGGCCGTTCATGCGGTCGTCGGGGAACGTCGTCCCGAAGATGTCCTGGTCAGTCTCGGTGGAGCGGAAGGAGACGGTGACCTGCTGGCCGTCGGTGGCGGGGAGGTCGAACGTGACGTCGGAGAGGCTGCTGTAGGTGTCGTCGTCCCCCATCGTGCGGGAGCCGCTGTAGGCCGTGTGCGACTGGCCGGTGCCGGTCGTGGCCGTGACGCGGAAGGAGAACTCGCCATCGCCGTCGAGGAGGCCGTCACAGTCGTTGATGACCTCGATGCGGCTGAAGTCGATGAGGAGCGACGTCGTCGCGGGCGGGTCCGTGCCGTAGTCGAACGAGACCGAGCCGTTGGCGCGGTTCCCGGCGGCATCGCGGACGCCGCTGTAGGCGACGGAGTAGGTCTGGTTCGGGCTCCCGGGGAGCTCGCTGGCGAGGGTGAGCGTCACCGTCGAGCCGCTGGCCGTCGCACTCGCGACGCTGGTGTTCCCCGGCGTGATCGTGAAGGCGTCGGCGCTGACCGAGGTGGGGTCGATGGCCTCGTTGAAGTTCAGCGTGACGGTCGCCGCGCTGGCGCTCGCCGAGCCCGCGACGGGGGGCGCGGTGTCGGCCCCGCCGCCGCCGCCGCCGCCGCCGCTGGGGTCGGAGGCGTCGCAGGCCGCGAGGACCATGCAGAGCGCGAGCGCGAAGATGGAGAGGGCGTGGGAGCGGTTGAGGTACAACATGGACTCGGTGGGTTGGATGGAGGGGGTGCTCAGGAGGCGAGGCCCGTTCGAGATCGGCCTCTACTCCCACACGCAGCACTCCTCCGCAAAACCGATCATGGTATTTTCCAAGGCCTCCCATCCACCCCCGCCCATGGCCCTCCCCGACCACGAGATCACCGTCCTGCTCGGAGAGCTCAGCGGCGGCAACCGCACCGTCGTGGACGCCCTCCTCCCGCGCGTCTACGACGAGCTGGAGGTGCTCGCCCGCCGCCAGCTCCGCGGCGAGCGGGCGGACCACACCCTCGACACGCAGGCGCTCGTCCACGAGGCCTACCTCAAGCTCATCGGCCAGAACGAGAGCTCCTGGCAGAACCGCGCGCACTTCTTCGGGATCGCCGCCCTCGCCATGCGGCGGATCCTCATCAACTACGCGCACAAGCGGAAGGCCGCCAAGCGCGGCGGCGACGCGGCCGTGGTCACCCTCGTCGAGGGGGAGGTGCAGCGCGAGACGCGGGCCGACGAGCTCATCGCGCTCGACGAGGCGCTCGACCGCCTCGCCCAGCTCTCGGAGCGGCAGGCGCACATCGTCGAGCTCCGGTTTTTCGGCGGGCTGACGCAGGCGGAGATCGGCGAGGTCCTCGGCGTCTCCGAGATCACCGTCCGGCGCGACTGGCGCCTCGCCCGCGCCTGGCTCTCCAAGGCCCTCGACGACTCGGCCCTCCCCTGACGCGTTCTCGCCACGGCGTGACCGCTTCGGAGTGGATTCGCGGCGTGTCTCAGTACAGACCGCTCCCCGACCCATGACTGTTCTCCAGTGGGAACGCGTGCAGACGCTCTTCGAGCAGGCGCTCGAGCACGACCCCGACGTCCGCACCGCCTTCCTCCGCCGCGCCTGCGGCGACGACCCCGCCCTGTACGAGGAGGTCGCCGCCCTCCTCGCCGCCGACGAGGACACCCACCCCCTCCTCGACGGCCTCGCCCTCGACGCCCTCGACGTCTCCGAGTCCGAGCTCCTCGGCTCGGCCCACCGCACCGACGACACCATCGGGCCCTGGCGGCTCGGCGAGCGGATCGGCCGGGGCGGGATGGGCGAGGTGTACCTGGCCGAGCGCGTCGAGGGGGGGTTCGCGCAGACGGCCGCGCTCAAGCTGATCAAGCGGGGGATGGACTCGGAGGCCGTCGTCCGTCGGTTCGAAGCCGAGCGCCAGATCCTCGCCCGGCTCGAGCACCCGGGCATCGCCCGCCTCGTCGGCGGCGGGATGGCGGACGACGGGCGGCCCTTCTTCGCGATGGAGTACGTCGAGGGCGAGCCGATCACGGCCTACTGCGACGCCCACCGCCTCTCCGTAGACGCGCGCCTCCGCCTCTTCGCGACCGTGTGCGAGGCCGTCCGATACGCCCACCGCAACCTCGTCGTCCACCGCGACCTCAAGCCGTCGAACATCCTCGTCTCCGAGGACGCCGAGGGCCGGCCGCAGGTGAAGCTGCTCGACTTCGGGATCGCCCGCCTCCTCGCCACCGACGACGACGCGCTCCTGACGCAGACCGGGCACCGGGTGCTCACGCCGGCCTATGCGGCGCCCGAGCAGGTCACCGGCGGGGCCGTCACCACGGCCACCGACGTGTACGCGCTCGGCGGGCTCCTCTACCGCCTCCTCTGCGGGCAGCCGCCCATCGAGACGGAGGGCCGCACGGCCCAGGAGGTCGAGGCCGACGTGCTGGGGGCCCCGCCCCCGCCGCCCAGCGCGCGCGCCACGCCCGAGGCCGCCGAGAGGCGAGGCACGACCCCCGACCGGCTCGCCCGCCGCCTCCGCGGCGACCTCGACACGATGGCGCTCGTGGCGCTGCACAAGGAGCCCGAGCGCCGCTACGGCTCGGCCGCTGAGCTCCTCGACGACGTCACCCGCCACCTCGGTGGGCTCCCCATCGAGGCCCGCCGCGACTCCCGGGGGTACCGGCTGACGAAGTTCGTCGGCCGGCACCGCGCCGCCGTCCTCGCCACGGGGGGCGTCGTCGCGCTCGTGGCCGTGCTCGTCGGGTTCTACACGGCGCGGCTGGCGGCCGAGCGCGACCGGGCCCAGGGCGAGGCCGACAAGGCCGCCGAGGTCTCGGCCTTTCTCGCCTCCCTCTTCGAGGGCGCCGACCCGGCGCAGTCGCGCGGCGCCGACGTGACGGCCCGCGAGCTGCTGGCCGCGGGCGCGCAGCGCGTCGAGACGGAGCTGGCCGGCCAGCCCGAGGTGCAGGCCGAGATGTTCGGCACGATCGGCCGCGTCTACGCGTCCCTCGGCCTGCTCGACGAGGCGTCGGCCGCCCTCGAGAAGAGCCTCGCCCGCCTCGACGCCGCCGGCGCCGACCCGCTCGACCGCGCGCGGGCCCAGACCGCCCTCGGTGACCTCCGCGTGAGCCAGGGCAACTACGCCGCCGCCGACTCCCTCCTCCGGCGGGCCCTCGCCGTGCAGCGCGCGGGCCACGACGGCCCCCACGAGGAGACTGCCGCGACCCTCGGCGCCCTCGGCGACCTCCTCCAAGAGCGCGGCGACTACCCCGCCTCGGAGGCCCCGCTCCTCGACGCCCTCGCGATGCAGCAGGCCCTCCACGACGGCGACCATCCCACCGCCGCGGCCCTCCTCAACAGCCTCGGCCAGACCTACTACGACCTCGGGCGCTACGACGAGGCCGAGGCGCACTACGCCGAGGCGCTCGCCATGCGCCGGCGGCTCCACGGCGACCTCCACCCCGCCG
>JAWWCA010000097.1:0-13531 GCA_033720695.1 Rubricoccaceae bacterium | reverse complement strand
GGCCCCTCCGGGCAGCGCTACCGGAGCAGCATCACCGGCTGCGTCTCCACCGCCACCCGGACGACGTAGACTCCGCATCGTACGCCGCACGGTCGGCTCGGAGCCGACGCCCGGCACGGGGGGCTCTACCCCGCCATCTCCGCCAGCACAGCAGCGAGGAGGCGGACGCCGAAGCCGGTGCCGCCCTTCGGCCGGTAGCCATAGGCGCTGTCGAGGAACGCGGGCCCGGCGATGTCGAGGTGCACCCACGGGTAGGCGGGCTCGCCGCCCTCGCGCGTGAAGTGCTCCAGGAAGGCGGCGGCCGTGATCGTCCCGCCCTCGCGCCCGCCGACGTTCGAAAGGTCGGCCACGTCGCTCTTGAGCTGCTCCTTGTAGTGGCCGAAGAGGGGGAGCGGCCAGACAGTGTCGCCCGTGGCCTCGCCCGCGCGGCGGAACGGCGCGAGGCGCGCCTCCGCGTCCGCATCGTCGCGGGTGACGACGGCGGCGACGCGGCTGCCGAGGGCGACGACGGCCGCGCCCGTGAGCGTGGCGACGTCCACGACGAGCGACGGGGCGTAACGGCGGGCGTACGAGAGGGCGTCGGCGAGGAGCATGCGGCCCTCGGCGTCGGTGTTGAGCACCTCGACGGTGGCCCCGCTGTGCATCGCGACGACGTCGCCGGGGACGTAGGCGTTCTCGCCAGGGCGGTTGTCGGTGCTCGGGACGAGGGCGACGACGCGAACGGGCAGCTTCAGCCGGGCCGCGGCCACGATGGCCCCGATGACGGCCGCGCCACCGGCCATGTCGGCCTTCATCGTGTCCATCGAGCCCTTCGTGGGCTTGAGCGAGAGGCCGCCGGTGTCGAACGTGACGGCCTTGCCGACGAGCACGACGGGGGCGTCGTCGGCGTGCCCCTCCGGCGCCCACTCCATCACGATGAACGCGGGCGGGTCCTGGCTCCCCCGGTTGACGGCGAGGAGGCCGCCCATCCCCTCCGCTTCGATCCGCGCCGGGTCCCACACCTCGACGCGGACGCCCGCCGCCTCGCCGGCCGCCTTCGCGAGGGCGCCGAGGCCCTGCGCCGTCGTCTCGTGCGGCGAGCGGTTGACGAGGTCGCGCGCCAGGTTCGTCGCCTCGGCGCGGATGCGGGCGCGCTCGACGGCGTCGGAGGCCGGCCCCTCGACCACGAGCCGCCGCGTCCCGGGCCACGCGGCGTCCTCCTCGGTGCGGTAGCGCGTGAACCGGTACGCCCCCAGGAGAAAGCCCTCGACGCACGGCGCGACGTCTCCATCCTCCGGCACGGCGAGGCCGACGGCCTCGGCCTTGAGGCGCGCAGCCTCGGCGGCCCCCTTCGCGGCGGCCGTCCGGCGGTCCTCGTCGGTCTCGCCCGTCACGGGGACGAGCGCCACGCGCCCGGCCTCGGTGTAGAGCGTCGCGGGGGCCTTGGCCTGGACGGCGTCGGCGGCGGCCTGCTCGGCGGCGGGGCCGAGGCGGCTGCGCCAGGCCTCCGGCAGGCGCTCCGCGAACGGCAGCACGAGGAGGTCGAGGGCCTCGGCCCAGAGGTCGTCGGCGGAGTCGAGAGCGATGGGGGCGGTGAAGTCGGGGGACATCGGGTTGGGAAATGGGGATCAAAAGGGTGCGGGCTCCCCCTGCGCGAGCGATCAGGGCGAAGCGACAGCGACGAGCGATGCAAGTGAAGACGGGGGAGCCGGCGAGACCGAGCCTACAGCTTGCCCTTGAACGAGGCGAGGAGGGCGAGGTCGTCCTGGGTCAGCTCGCGGTTTTCGTCGGGCATTTCCTCGGCGGCCACGTGCGGGGGCGCGGCGTTGACGACCTCGCGGAGGAGTTGGGTCAGCGACTTGTCGGTGACGTAGGCGCCGGCGGCGTTGGCGTGGCCGCCGCCGCCGTAGCGCGCCGCCCAGGCGTTGATGGGGCAGTCGCCCTTCGAGCGGAACGAGAGCTTGACGGCGCTGGGCGTCTCGAGGAAGATCACGGCCGCGATCACGCCGTCGAGCGAGAGGGCGTACTGGATGAGGCCCTCGGTCTCGTCGAAGTAGGCGCCGGCCTCGCGGAGCATGTCCTGCGTGACGTACATCGTGGCGAGGCGGCCGCCGTAGTGCGTCGCGATCGTGTCGAGGGAGCGGGCGAGGAGGCGGAGCCCCTCGCGCGTGCGGCCGTCGTAGACGGCGATGTGGATGGGCTCCGACTCGATGCCGCCGCGTGCCAGGAGGTCGGCCACGATGCGGTGCGTCTTCGGGGTCGTGGCGCTGTAGCGGAACGAGCCGGTGTCGGTCACGATGCCGACGTAGAGCGCCGTCGCGATCGCGGCGTCGATGAGGGCGGGGTCGTGGCCGGCGATGAGGTCGTAGACGATCTCGGCCGTGGCGGCGGCGTCGGTGCGGACGCAGGCGAGGTCGAACCACGTCTCGGGCGCGGGGTGGTGGTCGATGAGGTACGTCGGCGCGGCGGCCTGCCGGATCCGCTCCTCGACGGCCCCGAGGCGGTGACCGGCGCCGGTGTCCACGACCACGATGGCGTCGGCGGCGGCGAGGGCCTCGGCCTGCGCCAGGCTCCCCGGCTCGTGCGTCACGACGAGCCCCTTGGGCTGCTCGCCCATGAGCCAGTCGAGCGGGCGCGGCGCGGCGTCGGCGTTGAGGACGAGGGCCTCCTTGCCGAGCCTGCGGAGGAACCGTGCGAGGGCGATCTCGGAGCCGAGGGCGTCGCCGTCGGGCCGGAGGTGGGACGTGATGACGACGCGCTCGGCCGCGAGGAGGCGCTCGCGGATGCGGTCGAGGGGATCGGGGTCGGGCATGGGGGGAGGTCGGGCGCGCGGCGGCGAGAAAACGGGAGGGGCGACCGGGCGGCCGCCCCTCCCGTCGGGGACGAAGCTACCGGGGGCTAGCGCCCCTCGTTCCGCATGCCCTCGAGCTCGCGCAGGCCGATGTCGTCGACGACGGCCTGGATCCGGTCCATGTCGACGTTGCGCCCCCGGGCCTCGACGGCGAACCGGTCGGCGACGATGAGCTGCATCTCGCCAGAGCGGTCGGCGCTGTCGTACTTCTCGTAGCCGCGGTGGCCGCGGTAGGTCATGGTTCGCTCGTAGCCGGTGTCGGTCTCACGGTCCATCTCGGCCATGGTCCAGGCGAACCCGAGCATGCCGAAGGTGGGGACGCCGGCGAGGTCCATGACCTTGACGTCGACGCGCGCGCCGTCGTCGCCCTCGTAGTCGGCCTCGGCCTGGGAAAAGGTCATGCCCATGGCGCCGGTGCGCTCGCCGGTGTGGCTGGTGCGCTGGAGGCCGGCGGCCTCGGCGGGGAGGACCTCCTTGAGGCGGCGGAAGTCCACGGGGTCGGCGCTGCCCTCGCCGGACCCGCTCATGGCCTCGCCCATCGCCTCCATGGCGCTCGCGAGGTCGCCGCTGGCGGCCTCGCCCATCTGCTCCGCGGCCTCGCCGAGCCGCTCGGCGGCCTCTTCCATCTCTTGCTGGCGGCGCTCCTCCTCGCTGGGCCCGCAGCCGAGCGCGACGAGCAGGACGGCGATCAGGGCGAGCGATACGTTCCGTTTCATCATGAGAATATCGGGGTTGGGTGAAGGGGAACCGAAGTATAAGGGCGGACCTGCCCTGGCGCGTCCCCCGTCCGTGCTACTTTCGCGGCCCACCCCGTCCTGCCCATGTCCACTCCTCCGCTCCGCCCCGCCGTCGCCCTCGAGTCCACGGTGATCGCGCACGGGCTGCCGCACCCCGAGAACGAGCGGGCGGCGCTGCGGCTGGAGGCGACCGTCCGGGCGGCGGGCGCGGTGCCGCGGACGATCGGGCTCATCGGCGGCGAGCCCGTCGTGGGGCTGTCGGAGGCGCAGATCCGGCGGCTCGCCACGGCGGAGGGCGTCCGGAAGGTGAGCCTCCGCGACCTCCCCGTCGCGGTCGCGGAGGGCCTCGACGGGGCCACGACCGTCGCGGCCACGCTCCACCTCGCGCACCGGGCCGGCCTGGGCGTCTTCGCCACGGGCGGCATCGGGGGCGTCCACCGGACCACGGGGCCGCACCCGGCCTGGGACGTCAGCGCCGACCTCGACGCCCTCGCGCGGTACCCCCTCGTCGTGGTGTGCGCCGGGCCCAAGGCGATCCTCGACCTGGGGGCCACGCGCGAGGCGCTCGAAACGCGCGGGGTCCCCGTCGTCGGCTACGGCTGCGACCGGCTGCCGGCCTTCTACAGCCGCGACTCCGACCACCCCGTCGACATCCGCTGCGACACGCCCGAGGCCGTCGCGGCGGTCGTGCGCGCGCGCGACCGCCTCGGCCTCCCCGGCGCCCTCCTCGTCGCCGTCCCCCCGCCTGAGACCGAGGCCCTGCTCCCCGACGAGATCGAGCCTGTGATCGCGCAGACGGTGGAGGAGGCGGCCGCGCTCGGCCTCCGCTCGGCCGAGGTGACGCCGTTCCTGCTCCGCCGCCTCGGCGAGCGCACGGAGGGGCGCACGCTGGGCGTCAACCTCGCCCTCCTCGAACAGAACGCCCGCGTCGCCGCGCGCATCGCGGTGGCGATGGCCGGGTGACGGGCTAGGCGCGGGGCTCCTCTTCGTCGGCGAGCCCGTCCGGGATCCGGGGCGGGTCCACCGGCACCTCGTCGGTCTCGGGCCAGGCGGGGATGATGAGGCGCGGGCCGCGGTCGTAGGTGAAGTAGTTGTAGACCCAGCTGATGAAGACGCTGAGCTGGTTCCGGAAGCCGGCGAGGTTGACGATGTGGATGACGACCCAGCCGAGCCACGCGAGGTAGCCCGTGGCCGTCCACCCGTTGGGCAGCTCCAGGACGGCGGCGTTGCGCCCGATCGTCGCCATCTGGCCCTTGTCGGCGTAGCGGAAGGGCTGGGCCGGCTCGCCGCGCAGCGCCCGCACGATCTCGCGGGCGGCGTGGACGCCCTGCTGCATCGCCACCTGCGCCACCTGCGGGTAGAGCGCGCCGCCCGGGTCGCGGGCCCCCGCGAGGTCACCCGCGACGAACACCTCGGGGTGGCCCGGCACGCGGAGCGTCTCGTCCACGACCACCCGCCCGCCCTGGGTCTGCTCGACGGCGAGGCGGTCGGCGAGGGGGTTGGCGCGGACGCCGGCCGCCCACACGAGCGTGTGCGCGGGGATCGTCTCGCCGCTCGCCAGGCGCACGGCCTCCGGGGTCACCTCGACGACGGCCGTGTCCAGCCGCACCTCCACGCCGCGGCCTTCGAGCTGCCGGCGGGTGTAGTCGCGGAGGCGGTCGCGGTAGCCGTTCAGGAGGGCGTCGCCCGCCTCCAGCAGGACCACGCGGGCGCGGCTCACGTCGAGGCCCGGGAAGTCCTTGCAGAGCACCCTGTCGAAGAGCTCCCGCAGGGCCCCCGCCATCTCGACGCCCGTCGGCCCGCCGCCGACGACGACGAACGTGAGCCCGCCCGCCTCGATGAGCGACGGGTCCCGGTGGGCCGCCTCGAACCGGAGGAGCACGTGGCTCCGGAGGTTCACGGCGTCGGCGACGTTCTTGAGCGGGAGCCCGTGCTCCTCGGCCCCCTCGACGTCGTAAGTCGCCGTCGAAGCGCCGACCCCGAGGAGGAGGGCGTCGTACGGGATCGGCGGCCCGTCTTCGACGAGAACGCGGCGCGCGTCGAGGTCGATGTCCGTGACGGTGGCGAGGCGGACGGTGAGGTTGCGCTGCTTCCGGAAGATGTGGCGGGCGGGCTGCGTGATGTCGCCCGGCTGGAGGCCCGCCGTCGCGACCTGGTAGAGGAGCGGCTGGAACTTGTGGTAGTTGTGCCGATCGACGAGGAGGACGTCCACGGGCGCCTTCCGGAGGGCCTTGGCCGCCTCCAGCCCGGCGTGCCCGACGCCGACGATGACGACCCGGGGGCGGTGCGGGGGTGAGGGGGTGCGGTGCGACATGGCCGTGGCGGCTGCGTTCGGCCGGGATACGACCGATCCGGCGCAGGGTTGGCTTCGGGCCCACCTTCACGAAAAAGGCGGAAGCCTCCCGAACCCCCTCCGCTCCCGACGGCCGGCCTCAGCCGCAGGAGCCGAACGCCTGCGGCTGGTACCCCGCCGACTGCAGCGTCTCGTCGTCGAGCCGCCACTCGACCTCGGTGGCGTAGCCCGCGCCGACGAAGCCGAACCCGTTCTCCACGTTCGTCAGCGTCGTCGGCTCGGTGAGCACCTCGTCGTCGAACGAGAAGCCGAAGGGGGCCGCCCACTCGGCGTCGGTGACGAGGCCGCGGAGGGTGACGCTGAGGATCGTGGCCCGGTCCGTGCCGAGGCCCGCGAGGACGGCCTCGCGCTGGAGCCGGAGTGGGAGCCGCACCTCCCAGCCGATCTTCGCCGGGAGCACCTCGTCCTCGTCGAGCACGAGCGTGACCGGGTCGGTGCTGCAGTCCGCGCGCCGCCCCAGGTAGGTCACCGTGACGGCGTTGACGCGGGGCGCCTCGGGCCAGAGCACCGACGAGACGACGTCGCCGGGGATGGTCTGCGGGAGGAACACGACCGGCTCGGTGAGCGGCGGGACCTCGACGACGGCCGTCGAGGCGGCGCCGTCGTCGCGCGTGGCCGTGACGCGGTAGCGGCCCTCGTAGGCGGGCCGGAAGTCGCCCACGTAGACGGAGCCGGTGAGGCCGCTGCTGAAGCGGACGAGCGAGTCGCGGAGCGTGAGGACCTCGCCGGTGCCGAGGTCCTCGACCGTCACGACGGCCTCGGCCGGCCCGCCCTCCTCGGCGTCGAGCTGGAGGCGGATGGGGATGACGCGGAGGCCCTGGAGGTCGGCCCGGGGGTCGAGCGCACCCCACAGCGTGAACGGCCGGCCCGTGTCGAGGACGGGCTCGACGGAGGCGTCGTCGCAGGCCGCGAGGCCGAGGGCGAGGAGCGCGAGGAGGGCGAGGCCGCGGGAGGAGCGGGGCATGCGGGCGGTCACCGGCGTCAGTACGAGAGCTTCAGGCCGAACACGGGGACGAGCGGGAGCTGGTCCGAGCGGCGGAGCGTGAAGAGGTCGAAGGCGAAGAGGTTGGGGCGGTCGTATACGTTGATGACGCCGGCCTGCGCGGTGAGGTCGGCGGCGCCGAGGTCGAACGTCCGCTCGGCCGAGAGGTCGAGGCGGTGGTAGGCCGGGAGCCGGCTGTTGTAGGGTCGCTCGTAGATCACGCGCGGCTCGCCGCCCTCGGTGAACGGGTCGATCCCGTCGCCGATGTCCATGAACACGTCGAAGCCGAGGGCGCGGCTGAAGGGGAGGCCCGAGCCGTACTGCCAGCGCGCGGAGAGGTCGAACCCGCCCACCGTGGCGCTGAGGAGGGCGTTGACCTGGTGGCGGCGGTCGTGGGGCGGGCTGAAGGCGAGGCGCTCGGACCCGAACCACAGCTCGTAGAACGCCTGCTCGGCCTCGTAGCGGACGTAGGAGTAGCCGTAGTTGACGTAGCCGTAGAACGGCCCGCCACGGAGCTCGACGCGGGCGTCGCCGCCGTAGGCGCGGCCGGAGGCCGGCTGCAGCGCCGTCGTCAGGCGCGGCGTGGCGGTCCACTCCGGGATCGAGAGGTTCTCGAGCCACTTGTAGAACCCTTCCACGGCGAGGTCCAGCCACGGCGCGGGCGTGACGCGGTAGCCGCCGATGGCGTGCCACGCGCGCGGGGCCTCGCCCGTGGGGATCGTCGTCCACGCCGTGAAGAGGCTCGTGATGTCGCGGCGGTCGTTGAGGCCCACGAGCGCCTGGTGGTAGAGGCCGCCGGCGGCGCTGAGCTGGTGCGGGCCGAGGCGCGAGACCACGCGGAGGCGGGGCTCGGCGAAGACGAGGTCGAGGCTGGGCGAGGTCGTCACCCGGAGGCCCGGCCGGAGCGAGAGCCACGGCCCGGGCTTGAACTCGGGCTCGAGGTAGAGCCCCGCCTGCGTGATCGAGCGGCTCTCGTCCTCGACGTTCTGGTAGAGCCCCCCGAGGCGGGAGTCGATGCGGACGCTCTCGAGGAAGCCGCCGAAGTCGAGGTCGGCCCCGCCGAGGAAGTAGGTGAAGTGGAACCCGGCCCCGAACCGCTCGATCTCGGAGCGGCGGTCGGCCGCGTCGGGCGGGCCCACCTCGGTGTTCAGCCGCGTCGCCGTCAGCTCGACGTCGGCCAGGAGGCGGACGTTGACGGGGAGGAACAGGAAGCGGAAGCCGCCGGCCGTGTTCGACCACCGGATCTCCTCGGGCCGGACGGAGGCGGTGTCGCCGAGCGCGGCGCGGTCGAAGGTGTGGATCCCCGTCAGCGAGAGCTGGCTGCTCTCCGTGGGCGTGGCGTGGACCTTCCCGAACACGTCGCCGAAGGTGTAGGGGAGGTCGCGGTCCACGAGGTTCGCCGCCCCCTGCTCGATGACCGAGAGCCGGCCGTTGGCGACGAACGAGACGCGGTCGGGCACGAGCGGCCCCTCGACGAGGGCCGTGCTCACGAACGGGGCCACCGAGCCGGCCCCGCTGAACCGCCGCTTGTTGCCCGTCCGCGCCGAGACGTCGAGGACGGACGAGAGCTGGCCGCCGTAGCGCGCACCGTAGCCGCCCGCGTAGACGTCGGCCTCGGCGACGACGTCGGTGGGGAAGGCGGAGTAGAAGCCGAGGACGTGGAACGGCTGGTAGAGCGGGATGCCGTCGAGGTAGACGAGGTTCTGGCTCGGCTCGCCGCCGCGGATGAACACCTGCCCGCCCTGGTCCCCGGTCGTCACCACGCCCGGCAGCGTCGTGAGGTAGTTGGCGAGGTCGCCGGAGACGTCCGGCGCCGGGACCCGCGCGATGTCCTCGGGCCGCACCTGCTGGAGCCCGGCGACGACGTTCGCCGCCCCCGAGGCCCGCTCGCTCTGGACGACGACCTCGTCGAGCCGCTCGTCGCCCGTCGCCAGGGCGATGCTGTAGGTGCGCACGCCCGGCTCCAGGTCGAGGGTGTCGCGGTGCGGGGCGTACCCGATGAAGGTGGCGCGGAGGGCGTAGCGGCCCGGCGCGAGGCCGGTGACGGTGTAGAGCCCGTCGGTGTCGGTGGTGGCCCCGTAGAGCGCGCCATCGCGTTCGAGGACGACGTTGACGCCGAGGAGCGGCTGCCCGTCGCCCTCGTCGGTGACGAAGCCGCGGAGGGCGGCCGACTGCGCGCGCGGCGCGGCCGAGGCGAGGAGGAGGACGGCGAGAAGCAGGCCGCCGGCGGCGAGCCGGCGGCGGGTCGGGCGACACATAGGGCGGATTCGGGAGGGGGCGCAATCTACTCCGACACGGCCCGGGATCGCCGCACGCGATTCGGGTGAAAGCATGTGCCCCGCGCGCCCGCAGGCCCGGTTGCCGATAGATTGTCCGGCTCGCTCCGACTCCCACCCGCGCCGGGCCCGCTCCTGGTATTCATGGCCGTCCTCCTGCCGCCCCGCCCTGTTCTCCTCTGCGCCGCCGCCGCGCTCCTCGCCCTCGCCGGGTGCGACGAGGGCGTCGTCGCCCCGCCCGAAGAGCCGCCCGCCGCGACCGTGGCGGCGCTCATCGCCGAGGACGGCGGGTTCGCCACCCTCGACGCCGCGCTCGCGCAGGCCGACCTCGCCGGGCTCCTCGCCGGCGGCGGGCCCTTCACCGTCTTCGCCCCCACCGACGAGGCGTTCTACCTCCTCGGCACCCGGAGCGCGGGCGTCCTCCTCGACGGCGCCTCCGACGCCCTCCTCGCCGAGGTCCTCCGCGCCCACGTCGTCCGCGGGCGCCACACCGCCGAGGACCTCCGCGCCCTCGCCGCCGAGGGCGGCGCCCTCACCAGCCTCGACGACGTCCCGCTCCCCGTGACCGTCGCCGACGGCGGGGCGCTCGTCGTGGCCGGCGTGCGCGTCGAGGAGGCCGACCGGGAGGCGAACAACGGCCTCGTCCACGCCGTCGACGGCGTGATCGCCTCCCACCTCGACCTGGCCGAGCGGCTCGCCGTCCTCCCCTACACCGACGCGTTCGAGGAGGCGCTCGACCAGACGGGGCTCCTCCCCCAGCTCGTCGGGGGCGGCATCACCGTCCTCGCCGTCCTCGACGACGGGTTCGCCCGGCAGCCCGGCGGGGCCGAGGCCCTCCTCGGCGCGGAGGCCGGCCTCCGCGAGCGCGTCCTCCGCTACCACCTCACCGAGGGCGTCCGCTCGCTCGACGACCTCCTCGGCGCCGAGGAGGTGGTCTCCGACGAGGGCTCGCGGCTCGTGTTCTCCCGCGATGCCCGCGGCCTCCCCCTCGTCAACGACGCCCGCATCCTCGCCGCCGACGTCGCGACGAGCAACGGGGTCCTCCACGTCATCGCCGGCCCGCTGCTGGAGCACCTCACGATCGCCGAGCGGCTCGACCTCATCCCCCAGGCCGGCCGCGTCCGGGCCGCCCTCGCGTCCGTCGGCCTCTCCGACCTCCTCGACGACCCGGGCCCCTACACCTTCTTCGTGCCGACCGACGGCGCCTTCACGTCGCTCGGCAACAACGTCTACAACCCGCTCCTGGGGAACCAGCAGGCCGACCTCCTCCCCCGGCTCCTCCGCCACCACCTCACCGAGGGCGTGGTCCCCAGCGACGCGCTCGTGCTTGGGGCGACGTTCCCCTCTCTCGACGACGGCAACACGATCAACGTCCAGCTGGACTCGTCGGGTAGCCTGCTCGTGGATGGGGGCGAACTGAGCGCGTTCCTCGACCTCCGCGCGTCGAACGGCATCCTCCACCTCATGGACGGCATCCTGCTCCCTGATGTGAACGTGGTGGACCGGACATTCCTCGCCGGCTACACGCGCTTCCTCGACCTCATGGCGATCGCCGGGCTGACCGAGACGTACCGCACCGACGCCCCCTTCACGGTCGTCGCGCCGCAGGTCGTCTCAGGATTCTATTTCGACCCCGACAACGACTGTCTCGCCGACGACACCATCTTTGACCACACGGCGGAGGGCATCGTGATGTCCAACCCACTCGGGTTTGCGATCGAGGACCTCGGCGGCGGCCTCATCGTCATCGACAACGGCCTCGCCTCGCGCACCACGAGCCTGGGCACCAAGGAAGCGCTGGTCACCGACCTCGACCTGGAGGCAACGAACGGGATCGTCCACGGCGTCAACACGTGGCTCTCGCTCTTCCCCGACCCGCCGGTGCAGTGCAACTGACCACGCGTGCTGCGGAACGAGCCCGGCGCGGGAGGTCCCGAAGAATCGGGCGGTTGTGATCGGTTTGGTGGCGGATCGCGGCGTGTAGAGGTGAACCCCTCTCACCCAGCCCCGAACGGCCATGCTGACCCGCCTCCTCTTCCTCGCCGTGCTCCTGACCGCCGCCGCCCTCGACGCCGCCGCGCAGGACCGTCACACCTACTCCATCTGGCTCAAGGGCATCGAGTGCCTCAGCGAGTCCCATCACGTGTGGGGGGCCCGCTCTGACGAGCCCTTCGTCATCGTCCACTCCGAGGACCGGTACAACGTAACGCGCGTCCACGTCTCCCACGAAGACATCGGCCGGTTCGACGCCGGGACGCGCCGCGCCTACAACCTCAAGGTGTGGGAAGGGCCCGTCCAGAACGTGGACCTCCACGCCCAGCTGTGGGAGTACGACCGAGCCGAGCAGAACGCCATGCGCGTCGTGGGCGTGGTTGGGATCGGCGCGGCCCTCGGCGTGATCGGCGCAGCCACTGGCGGCGCGGCCGTCGGGGCCGCCGCGGGTGCCGGCGGCGCCGGCCTCGGCTTCTATGCCGACGAGGTCCTCAGTGACCTCTCCGAAGGCCTCTACGACTTCATGGGGCAGTACACCGTCAACTTCGAGCTCCACCGCGTGGGGCGGTGGGCCGACGCCCCGCAGGAGCGCCGCGGCAACATCACCTACGACCTCACGACGGACCACGAGGGCGACGGCGCCCGGTACCGCCTCTACTGGGAGGTCCGCCGCCGCTAGCACGCCTCCCCCTTCGATACGGACGGCCCCGCACCTGAGCGCGTGGGGCCGTCCGCTGTCTACCGAGACAGGTACAGATTCCGCATTGGCTGGCGTGAATGAGACACCTTCACCTTGAGAGATAAAGGTTTCTCATTTCGTACGGCTTCGAGAAGTGCTCGTCGGTGAGGTCGTCCACGAACGCGATGGCCTCGCCCGTCGACTTCATCTCGGGGCCGAGCTCCTTGTTGACCTCGGGGAACTTCTCCCACGAGAAGACCGGCTCCTTGACGGCGTAGCCCACGAGCGTGCTCTCCAGCGCGCCGCGCTCCCGGAAGCCCGCCAGCTTCTCGCCCAGCATCAGCTTCGTCCCGATGCCGGCCACCGTCACGCCCGTCGCCTTCGCCACGAACGGGACCGTCCGGCTCGCGCGCGGGTTGGCCTCGATGACGTAGACGGTCTCGCCCTTCACGGCGAGCTGCACGTTGATGAGGCCGACGACGCCGAGGCGCTGCGCGATCTCGGCGACGTAGCGGCGGATCGTGGCCTGCACCTCGTCGGAGAGCGAGTAGGGCGGGAGCACGGCCGTCGAGTCGCCGGAGTGGACGCCGGCGGGCTCGATGTGCTGCATGATGCCGACGACGTGGACCTCGGTGCCGTCCGATAGCGCGTCGACGTCCACCTCGACGGCGTTCTCGAGGAAGCGGTCGAGGAGGATCTCGTTGCGCGGGAAGAGCTGGAGGATATTGGCGACGTACTCGGCCACCTCGTCCTTGTTGATGGCGATGCGCATGCCCTGGCCGCCGAGGACGTACGACGGACGGATGAGGATGGGGTAGCCGATCTCCTCGGCCACGGTCACGGCCTCGTCCACGGTCCGCGCCATGCCGTAGGGCGGGAACGGGATCTCCAGCTCTTTCAAGACGCGGCTGAACTTCCCGCGGTCCTCGGCGAGGTCCATCCTCTCGAACGGCGTCCCGAAGATGGGCAGCCCGTACTCGACGAACCGCTGCGCCAGCTTGAGCGCCGTCTGGCCGCCGAGCTGGAGCACGACGCCGTCGGGCCGCTCCAGCTCCAGGATGTCGCGGACGCGCTCCCAGAAGACCGGCTCGAAGTAGAGCTTGTCGGCCACGTCGAAGTCGGTCGAGACCGTCTCGGGGTTGCAGTTGACCATGATGGCCTCGTAGCCGAGCTCGCGGGCGGCGAGGACGCCGTGGACGCACGAGTAGTCGAACTCGATGCCCTGGCCGATCCGGTTGGGGCCGCTGCCGAGGATGAGCACCTTAGGGCGGTCGCTCCGCGTGCTCTCGCTCTCGCCCTGGTCGTAGGTCGAGTAGAAGTAGGGGGTCTGCGCCTCGAACTCGCCCGCGCAGGTGTCCACGACGCGAAACGTCGGGCGGAGGCCGAACGCCCCCTCCCGCTTCTCGCGGACGTCGTCCTCCGTGACGTCGTCGCCGTCGAGGAGGTAGGCGATCTGGACGTCGGAGAAGCCGTGCCCCTTGGCCTCCCGCAAGAGGTCGGCGCCGAGGTTTTCGAGCGTCGTCGCCTCCAGGCGCTGCTCGACGTCCACGAGGAGCTGGATCTGGCGGAGAAACCAGGGGTCCACGCGGGTGATGTCGGCGACCTCCTCGATGGAGGCGCCCAGGCGGAACGCGTTGCGGACGTGGTAGAGGCGGTCCCAGTAGGGCTGCTTCAGCCGCTCG
>JAWWCA010000096.1:0-13539 GCA_033720695.1 Rubricoccaceae bacterium | reverse complement strand
TGGGCTCATCCATGTATGTTCGATGGTAGGGAATCACACGGACAATGACAAGCAAGCCTTTGAAAAGCCGCCACTCGCTTGCCAACGCACCGCCGCCCTCCCCGAAAAATCACCCGGCCCGGGCGAGGGCCGGCGGTATATTCGCGCCCCCCTCGCCCGGCGTGCCCCCGGTACGCCGGCGTCTTCGCGTCGGCTTCCTCGTCTCCGGGCAGGAGATCCACGGCCCGGCGCGTTGGTCCCTCCTCCGCTGAACCAACCGAACCGACGAGGCTGAAACGATGGGCGTGATGACCAAGATGCGCGAGAGCACAGGCGTGGTCCTGTGGGTCCTCGTGGGCGCCTTCGGCATCCTGTGGGTGCTCCAGGACTCCGGCGCCTTCGAGGCCGTCGGCATCACCACGAGCCGCGACGTGGCCCTCGTCAACGGCGAGCACGTCGACTACGAGATGTACCAGCGGGCCGTCCAGCAGCGGATGGACCTCTTCCAGCAGCAGGGCGCCGAGATGACGCCGGCGCTCCAGGCCCAGATCGAGGACGAGGTCTTCGACGCCCTCGTCGAGCACCAGCTCCGGCTCCAGGAGATGGAGCGGCTCGGGGTGGAGGTCTCCGACGCCGAGGTCGAGGCCGCCTTCACCGGCCCCAACCCCGACCCCCTCGTGGTCCAGGTCTTCGGCGACGCGCAGGGGAACGTGGACCGGAACACCCTGATGCAGTTCGTCCAGCAGGCCGACCCCGCGCAGGTCAGCGCCTTCGAGGAGGACATCCGCACCAGCCGCCGCCAGGCCAAGCTCGACGCCCTCATCCAGGCCACCGCCCGCGTCACCGAGGGCGAGGTCGAGGCGCAGTACCTCCGCAACAACCGCCTCGCGAACGCGCAGGTCGTCAGCCTCCGCTACGCCGACGTCCCCGACGCCGACGTCGAGGTGACCGAGCGCGACCTCCGCGCCTACTACGACGAGCACCGCGAGGACTTCGAGCGCCCGACGACCTACGACGTGGAGTACGTCACGTTCGAGAAGGTGCCGAGCCCCGAGGACTCGGCGCGCGTGCGGCAGGAGCTCCTCCGGCTGCGCCCGCAGCTCGAGGCGGCCGAGGACCCCGCCGCGTGGGTCGCCCAGAACGCCTACGGCGAGGGCGAGGCCGCGTTCGTGTCGCCGAACCAGCTCTCCCCCGACCTCGCCGCCGCGCTCTACGAGGACCTCACCCCCGGCCGCATCGTCGGCCCCGTCCTCGCCGGGGAGGAGGGCGTGCTCGCCTACGTCACGGACGTCCGCGACGCCGAGAACGGCCCGTTCGCCCGCGCCCGCCACGTCCTCTTCCCGGCGGACCAGGCCGCGGAGGCCGAGCGGGTGAAGGCCCAGATCCAGAGCGGCGCGCTCTCGTTCGAGCAGGCCGCCGCCCGCCACTCCCAGGACCAGGCCAACAAGAACGAGGGCGGGGACCTCGGCTGGTTCGGCCCCGGCCGGATGGTCGCCGCGTTCGAGGAGGCCGTCATGAGCGCGCCCGTCGGCCAGGTGATCGGGCCGGTCGAGACCCAGTTCGGGCAGCACCTCGTCCGGGTCGAGGCGCGGACGAACCGGGAGGCCGAGCTCGTCCGGCTCTCGCTCCCGCTCGTCAGCACGAACGACCGGCTGATCGAGGAGGCCGAGGACCTCCGCTACTACGCCGAGGCCGAGGCCGGCGGGTTCGCCGACGAGGCCACGCGCCGCGGGCTCGACGTCCAGACGGCCAGCGTCCGCGACGACCAGCCCGTCGTCCCGGGCGTCCAGATCGGCCGCGACGCCGCCCGCTGGATGCGCCGCGCCGACCCCGGCGACATCTCCGACCCCCTCGACGCGGGCGACCGCTTCGTGGTCTTCCACCTCACCGACGTCGTGCCCGAGGGCACGCGGCCGTTCGACGAGGTGCGGGCCGAGATCGAGCCGCGCGTGCTCCTCGAGAAGAAGAAGGAGGTCGTGTTGGAGCGGCTCCGCGAGGCGCGCGCCGCCGGCGGCACCCTCAGCGCCGTCGCCGAGCGCGTGGGCGCGGAGGTCACCCCCCTGACCGGGCTCCGGCTCGGCACGACGGTCGTCCAGGGCGTCGGCAACGAGCCGGCCCTCGTGGGGACCGTCTTCGGCCAGGAGGCGGGCGAGACGTCGCGCGCCGTCGCGGGCGAGGCCGTCGGGTTCATCGTCCGGACCACCGGCTTCGAGGGCGGCGACCTCTCCGAGTTCACCGACGAGGAGCGGACGCGGATCCGCGAGCAGCTCCTCCAGCGCAAGCGCTCGCAGGTGCTCCAGATGTGGATGCAGAGCCTTCGCGACGAGGCCGAGGTCGAGGACTTCCGCGACCGGATGCTCTAGAGGCCAGCCCCTCAGAGAACGGCTCTCCCAAGTGTGCGGGGCCGGAGCGTGTCGCTCCGGCCCCGCGTCTAGTCCGACCGGCCCTGTCGGGCGGCGACGTCCCGGAGGGCGGTGCGGCGGGGCTTGAGGCCCCCCTCGCCCTCGGGCCAGCGGAGGAACGCGACGGGCACGAGGTAGCCGGGCAGCCGCTCCCGCAGCGCGGCCGCAAGCGCCGGGCCGTCCGGCGCCTTCCCCGACGCCGTCACCACGAACGCGGCCGGGCGGAGGCCGAACTCGGCGTCCGGGACGGGCACGACGACCGCGCGGGCGACGCCGGGCAGCGCCAGCAGGGCGGCCTCGATCGCCTCGGGCTGCACGTTCTCGCCGCCGGAGACGAAGCGGTTGTCCCGCCGTCCGGTGACGACGAGGCGTCCGGCGCCGTCGAGGTGGCCGAGGTCTCCGGTGGCGAACCAGCCGTCGTCGTCAAACGGGGTCGTCAGAGCGTCCCCGTCCACGTACCCCGCGAAGCGCGTCGCCCCCCGCACCTCGATTTCCTGCGGGACGCTGCCGCGTTCGCCCTCCCGGATCCGGAGGTCGCGGTAGGGGAGCAGCCGGCCCGACGTGCCGAGATCGGCGCGTGCGGCCCCGGGCGCCGTTGCCGTGACGGTCGAGGCCATCTCGGTGAGCCCGTACGAGGTGGCGACGGGGAGGCCAGCCGCGTGGGCATCGTCGAGGAGCGCGGAGGGGATGGCGCTGCCCCCGAGGACGAGGGCTCGGAGTGTGGGCAGCGGCTCGCCGGCGTCGCGGAGCAGGCGGCGGAGCTGGGTGCTCACGAGCGAGGCGTGCGTGGCCCCGAGTCGCCGCACCGCCTCGCCCGTCGGCGTCCGCGGCGAGGGAATGGCCACGGCCGCCCCGGCGAGCGCGCACCGGTAGACGACGGCGAGGCCGCCGACGTGGCTGAGGGGGAGGTCGAGGAGCCAGCGGTCGCCGGGCCCGAGGGGGAGCCGCTCGGCCCAGCCGCGCGCGCTCCACACGTGGTTGCCGGCCGTCAGCTGCGCCGCCTTGGGCGTGCCCGTCGACCCGCTCGTGAAGACGACCGTGGCCGGTCGGTCCAGGAGGAGGTCCAGGGGCCGGGGGTCCGAGGGCGAGGCGCGTGGCAGAGGGGTCGCGTCGAGGTCGAGCAGCCCCCTGCAGGCGATGCGGTCCAGGTGCTCCTGGACGGCCGCCTCGGGCAGGCGCGGCGAGAGGGGCGCGAGGACGTGACCCGTGCGAAGGGCCGCGAGGAGGAGCGCCACGAAGCGCGGCGTCGTCTCGGCGCGGACGGCAACGCGGGTGCCAGTGGGCGCGGCGGCGTGGAGCCCGGCCGCCCAGGCCGTCACCTCCTGGTCGAGGGCCGCCCACGTCCAGACGCGCTCGGGCGTGACCATGGCGGCGCCCTCGGGCCGCTCCCGTGCCCACCGCCGGACGGGGCACGGCAGGCGTTCGCGCGGGGGCCCTGCGCTCACCGGCCCCGCACCTCTAGCGGCCGGTCCAGGAGGGCCGGCACATCCACGGTCGGCCGGTCAAACGGGAGCGGCTCGGCGAGGACGTCGCGGGCGAGGCGGCGGTAGGGGTCGAGGCCGGCGGCCTCGCCGCCCGTCGCCGCCGCGAGCGCGGCCACCCCCCGCATCCCGACGCCGCTCTCGAAAGCGGCCGAGAGCACCACCCGCGCGCCCAGCCGCCGCGCGTGCGCGGCCAGCCGGAGCGTCGCCGCGACCCCGCCGAGGACGGTCGGCTTGAGGACGGCCGCGGCCGTCCAGTCGCCGAGCATCGAGGCGCCGTCGGGCTCGGCGAGGGTCTCGTCGAGCGCGATCGGCAGGCGGGTCTCCTCGCAGAGCCGCGGCAGCGCCGAGGCCTCCCTCAGCGGCTCCTCGACGTAGGCGACGTCGAGCCCCGCGATCTCGTCCGCGAAGAGGCGGCCCTCGTCCCACGTCCACGCCCGGTTGGCGTCGAGCCGCAGCGCGAGCGCCGCGCACCGCTCGCACACGCCCTGGACGAGGCCGACGTCCTCGCGGAGCGCCCCCCGCCCCACCTTCAGCTTCAGCGTCCCGTACCCCGCCTCGGCCAGCTGCTCGGCCTCGACGAAGGCGAGCGGCGCGGCCTCCGTGATGAGCCCGTTGATGGGCACGGTGTCGGCCGGCTCGGGGCCGAGGGCGTGGGCGAGGGAGCGGCCCGTCGCCTGCGCGGCGAGGTCCCACAGCGCGAGGTCGAGCGCGTAGCGCGCCGACGGCTTGAGTCCGACGCGGTCGAGGGCGGTGTGGAGCCGGCCGTCGGGGTCGGTGACGTCGCGCGGGTCGAGCGTCCGCTCGCAGAGGGCGCTCCCGAACGCGTCGAGCTCGAGGCGGACGTCGAAGAGGAACTCGCGGCTGAACCCGGGGAGCGGGGCGGCGTCGCCCCACCCCACGAGGCCGTCCGCGGTCTCGAGGCGGAGGAGCACGCCCTCGCGCTCCCCGATCCGCACTCGGCCCAGCGCCAGCGGCGCCCGGAGGGGCAGCCGGTAGGGCACGAGCGCGTGGCGGACGATCTTCATGGGGCAGGGGCGGCGGTCACACCAGCCAGCCGAGGCCGAAGACGAGGCAGTAGACGAGGAGAAGCCGCGCCGTCTTGCCGAGGAGCGGGTTGAGCACGGCGGGGTCGTCGGTCTGCCGGAGGGTACGCACCAGCGGCCGACCGAGGACCGAGGCGACGAGCGAGGCGGCGAGCGCCCAGGGGTGGGCCCCGATCCACAGCACGAGGGCCGCCGGCACGGCCACGGCCCCGGAGACGCACGCGGCGTAGAGCGTCACGCCGGCCGAGCGCCCGAAGCGGACCACGAGCGTCCGCTTGTCGGCCGCCCGGTCCTCCTCCACATCGCGGATGGTGTTGGCGAGGAGGATGGCCGTGGCGAGGAAGCCCGGCCCCAGCCCGGCCACGGCCACGAACGGCACCAGCCACAGCGTCTGCACGTAGTACGTCCCCAGCACGGCCACCGGCCCGAAGAAGACGAGCACAAAGAGGTCGGCGAGGCCGGTGTAGGCGAGGGCGTAGCGCCCCGCCGTGTAGGCGACGCCGGAGGCGATCGCGGCGAGGCCGAGGACGAGGAGGGGCCACCCGCCCCGCACGATGAGGTAGACGCCCGCGAGGAACGCGAGGCCGAAGGCGATGGCCGCCGCCCCCTTCACCTGACCCGGCGATACGAGGCCGGCCTGGGTCACGCGCAGGGGCCCCTTCCGCGCCGCCGTGTCCGCGCCCCGCTCGAAGTCGGCGGCGTCGTTCGCGAAGTTGGTGCCGACCTGGATGAGGACGGCCCCGAGGAGGGCGCACAGGAACGCGCCGAGGTGGAAGCCCCCGTGCGCCACGGCGAAGAGGGTGCCGAGGAGGACGGGCGCCACGGCCGCCGGCAGCGTCTTGGGGCGTGCAGCGAGGAGCCAGACCCTGAGCGGGGACGGCGAGGGGAGCGCCGAGGGCGGCGCCTCTGCCCCGCTCCCTCCCGGTCCTGGATGCAAGGCGCCCCCCATCAGTCCGCGCGCCAGAGGTCGAGCCGGTCGAGGAGCCGGTCGAGGGCGTCCCGGTCCTTGCGGGCGACGAGGAGGCAGAGCTCGCCCTCGCTCACGCCGGGGACGTCCGCGATGGCGTCGAGCGGGCGCGTCCGCAGCGTCAGCCGGTCGTGCCGGAAGCCCTTCTTGTAGCGGACCGCGTCGAGGTCGACGAGTTCGAATCGGTACACCTTCGGGGGCCGGCGGAAGAGGCTGAGCAGCTTGGTCTCGACCTCGAGCACGAGGTCGTCGCCGTCGACGTAGATCATCCCGGCGGCCTCGGAGAACCCGCCGTGCACCTCCTTCACGCGGAACGTGACGCTTTCCATCAGGAGCCCTGGTGCTCGAACGTATAAGGCAGGAATGACCTGTCATCCTGAGCGGAGCGAAGGATCTCAGCGCGGACCTCCGAAGCGCGTCGGCGGACGGCGCTGAGATCCTTCGGTCGCTCCGCTCCCTCAGGATGACGAGTGATGAGGTTGAAGATCACGGCCGGTAGCCGTCGCGGTCGAACGCCGGCCTCCGCTTCTCGAGGTAGGCCTTCTTGCCCTCCTGCCCCTCCTCGGTCATGTAGAAGAGCATCGTGGCGTGGCCGGCGAGCTCCTGGAGCCCGGCGGCGCCGTCCTCGTCCGCGTTCGCGGCGGCCTTGATCATGCGGATGGCGATGTTCGAGTTGGCGAGGATTTCCCGGCCCCACTGCACGTACTCGTGCTCCAGCTTCTCGACGGGGACGACGGTGTTGACGAGGCCCATGGCGAGGGCCTGCTGGGCGTCGTAGGGGCGGCAGAGGAACCAGATCTCGCGCGCCTTCTTCTGCCCGACGATCCGGGCGAGGTGGGCCGTGCCGTAGCCGGCGTCGAACGAGCCCACCTTGGGGCCGGTCTGCATGAACCGCGCGTTGTCGGCGGCGATCGTGAGGTCGCAGACGACGTGGAGCACGTGGCCGCCGCCGACGGCCCACCCGGCCACGGCCGCGATGACGGGCTTGGGGCACTTCCGGATGCGCGTCTGGAAGTCGAGCACGTTGAGCCGCTGCATGCCGGTCTCCCGGCCGCCCGCCATCTCGCGGTAGCCGTGGTCGCCGCGGATGCGCTGGTCGCCGCCGGAGCAGAACGCCTTGTCCCCGGCCCCGGTGATCACGATGACGCCCACGCCCGGGTCGTCCCGCGCGTCGTCGATGGCGCGGATCATCTCCGTGACCGTCGTCGGGCGGAACGCGTTGCGGACCTCCGGGCGGTTGATGGTGATGCGGGCGATGCCCTCGGTGTCGGTACCGGGCGCGCCCTTCTCGTAGAGGATGTCGGTGAAGTCGGCGGCGGACTGCCAGTCGAAGGGGCCGGAGACGGTGGGGCGGTCGAGGAGGTGACCCATCGGGGGTGCTGCGTGATTCGTGAAGCGTGAGGGGAGGTGGCGCCGCGCTGCCAGAGGAGAGAGACGCCCCCGGCCGAACGCGACAGGGCCGCCGTTGCTCCCGAACCCGAAACGCGAACAGCCGGGAGCCGTCGCCGGGGACCTCACGACGGCAGGAGCCGCCCCAGGAGAGCCGCGAGGGCCTCCGGGTCCTCCTCGATCAGGGCGTGGCCGAGGCCAGGGAGCTCCACGGCCTCGAACGGACCAGCCTCCGCCATCGCGCAGGCGAGGCCGACGAACTTCGCATCCTTCGAGCCGGCGACGGCCCACGCCGGGATTCGGATGCGCCCCAGATCCTCCCAGTGGCTCGGCTGCACCCCCGTCCCCATCCCCGCCAACGACCGCCCCAGCTCGGCGGGGTCGTTCCGGGATCGCCGCCGCACCAGGGTCGCCCGCTGCCTCTCCGTCAGCGTCGCGAAGAGGGGCATGCGGTACCAGCGGTCGAGGAAGGCGGGGAGGTCGCGCCGGATCGCATCGGCGCGCTCGGCGTCGAGGGCACGGCGCGCGGCACGCTCCGCCTCGGTCCGCAGGCCAGGCGAGCCGCCGAGCAGCACCAGCCGCGCGACGTGCTCGGGATGGCGGAGGGCGAGGTGCAGCGCCAGCCGCCCCCCCATCGAGTAGCCGACGACGGCGGTGCGGTTCACGCCTGCCGCGTCGAGCGTGGCGGCTATGGCATCGGCCGCGCCGTCCATCGTGTAGGCCCCGTTCGGGAGCCCGACGGCCAGACCATGCCCCGGGAGGTCGGGGGCAACGAGACGGAAGGCGTCGGCGAGGGGCGGTGCGACGGGGGCCCAGTCGGCGCCGGAGCCGAGGAAGCCGTGGAGGAGCACGACCGGCGGCGCGTCCTCCGGACCGAGCACGCCTGCAGGCAGGACCGTGCCGCTCACAGCCCCAGCGCCTGCTCGACGGCGCGGGCGCAGCGGGTCCCCAGCTCGTGGTGGAGCGCCCTGTTCTCCCGCCGGTCCGTCCGCACCTCGATGAGGGCCGACCGGCCGCTCTCGACGGCCACCCGGAAGTCGGCGGCGAAGGCCGAGGCGGTCTCGGGACGGGCGTAGCCGAGCCCAAACATGCGCGCGGCGGGCTCGAAGCCCAGCCCGTGGGGCGTCCCGAAGAGGGGCTCGAAGACGGCGTCGGGCAGCGCGCCCTCGCCCGCGCCCGGCGCGACGGGGAGGAAGTGGAAGATGCCGCCCCCATCGTTGTTGACGACGACGACGACGACGGGCGGACCGTCCTGGAGGAGGGCGAGGCCGTTGAGGTCGTGGAGGAGCGCGAGATCGCCGAGGAGGAGGACGGCCGGGCCGCCGAGACCCCGCGCGTAGCCCGCCGCCGTGGCGACGGTCCCGTCGATGCCGCTGGCCCCGCGGTTGGCCGTCACGCGGAGCGACGGCCCGCTGGCTACGGCGAAGGCGTCGAGGTCGCGGACCGGCATCGAGGCGGCGGCGACGAGGCCCCATCCGGCCGGCGTGAGCGACGTGACGAGACCGGCCAGGCGCGGCTCGCTGAGGGCGTCGTCCTCGAAGGCCGCCGCGAGCGCCTCGGCGACGGCTGCGGAGGCGTCCTGCCAGGCCGTTTGCCAGGACGACGGCCGATGGACAGGCGGATCGAGCACCGCCATCGCCGCCTCGCAAAACGCCGGCACGTCCGACTGCACGCGGTGCGTGACCGAGTGCGTCGGGTCGAACCGGGCCGCGTCGGGACGGACGACGGCGTAGCTCGCGGGCCGCGCGGCGCCGACGTGCTGGAGCAGGCGCTTCGACGTCGCCCGCCTGCCGAGGTGGAGGACGGCCTCGGGGCGGTGCGCCTCACGGAACGCCTCCGACGCGAGCGCGAGGTCGTAGTGGGGTGCTGCGGTCGGCCCGGCGGTCCCGAGCCGGCCGCCGGAGGCGAGGTCGGGCAGGAGCGGCCAGCCGAGGGCGGACGCGAGCCGGGCCGCGGCGGGCGCCGCCGCCGGGTCGTCGGTCTTGCCGAGAACGACAAGGCCACGCTCGACCCCGACCCACCGGTCGAGGAGCGGCTGCAGGGTGTCCGGCGCGGGCGCCGTGACTGGCGGGACGTAGCGCGTGTAGGGCCCGTCCGTTCCGATCCAGTCTTCGACCAGCGCGAGGAGCGCGGGGACGTCGGCGCCGTCGGGGCGCGGGGCGAGCGGCTCGCGGAACGGGAGGTTGAGGTGGACCGGCCCGGCCGGGTGGCGGCTCCGGTAGACGGCCTGGGCGGCGGTCGTGAGCACGAACGCGAGGGGGATGTCGGCCGTCGGCACGGGGAGGTCGAAGGACCAGCGGGCGACGCCGTCGAAGAAGCCGGGCTGGCGGACGGTCTGGTTGGCGCCTGTCTCGCGCAGCTCGGGCGGTCGGTCGGCGGTGAGGAGGAGGAGCGGGACGCCCTCGGCGTCGGCCTCGACGGCGGCGGGCATGGCGTTCGCCACGGCGGTCCCGCTCGTCGTGACGAGGGCGGCCGGGCAGCCCGTCGCTCGCGCCCAGCCGAGGGCGGCGAAGGCCCCGCCCCGCTCGTCGACGTGCACCGTCACGGCCGTCCCGGGATGCGCCCCAGCGGCGACGGCGAGCGGCGTGCTCCGGCTCCCCGACCCCACGACGAAGGCCGTCACGCCGCAGCGGACGAGCTCTTCGACGAGCAGCCGCGCCCAGAGGTGGTTCAGGTTCGGCGCCGTGCGGAGCGGGTCAGCCGCCATGGTCCAGCCCCAGGACGCGACGGAAGGCGCTCAGCTTGTGCTCGATCTCGGCCCACTCGGCCGCGGGGTCGGAGCCCGCCACGAGGCCCGCGCCGGAGAACAGGTCGAGCGTCGCGCCCCGGACGAGGCCCGAGCGGATGCCGACGGCGAACTCGGCCGCGTCGCGCCCGACCCATCCGACGGGGCCCGCGTAGAGCCCGCGGTCGAACGGCTCGTGGGCGCCGATGGCATCCAGCGCCTCATCCGTGGGCGTGCCGCCGACGGCTGGCGTCGGGTGGAGCGCGCGGAGCACGGCGAGGGACGAGACGCCGTCGCGGAGCCGCCCCGTCAGCCGCGTGTAGAGGTGCTGAACGCCGGCGCCGTCGAGCGTCGCCGGGGCGCCGTCGCGGTCGAGGCCCTCGGTGAGCGGGCCGAGGGCCGCGGCGATGGCGTCGGCCACGTAGGCGTGCTCGCGGCGGTCCTTCTCGCTCGCGAGGAGGTCGGCGTGGAGGCGGCGGTCGGCGCTCGCCTCCCGCGTGAGCGGCCGCGTCCCGGCGACGGCCTCCGTCTCGACGCGGCGCCCGTCGACCCGGAACAGCCGCTCCGGCGACGCCCCGACGAACGCGGCCCCGCCGGCGCCGACGAGCGTGTGGTAGCTCCCGGGCGTGGCCGCCCGGAGGTGCGCCAGGAGCGCGAAGGGGTCGAGCGGCCGGTCGAAGGCGAAGCGGGCCCGGCGGGCGAAGACGACCTTCTCCAGCCCTCCCGCCTCGAACTGGGTGAGCGCCCACCGGACGGCCGCCGCCCAGCCCTCCGCGTCCGGGGCGTCCTCCCGCCCGCGCACGGCCGGCGGCGAGAGGTCCAGGGGCGGCGGCGCAACCGCGAGGGCGTCCAGGACCGCTGCGACAGAAGCCTCGTCGTCGTCCGGCGTCAGGTGGAGAGCGAGCGTCGCGCCGTCCGCGCCGACGCGCAGCTCGACGCGGGGGAGGACGAAGCGGACGCGGCCGAAGGGCGCCCAGGCGTCGTCGGGCGTCTCGCGCGGCGCGAAGCGGCAGGTGCCGTACACGCGGGCACCGTCCGGCAGCGCCTCCAGGCGAGGCGCTAGCGCCGAGGACCCCGTGTCCAGGTCGCCCGCCTCCACGGTGAGCACCTCCCCGCACGCCGCGGCGGCGGTACCTTCTCTCCCCTCCCAGAAGACGCGGCGCGGCGCGGGCTGGGCCGCCAGCCAGGCCAGCGGGTCCGTCGGCGGCAGCGGCACCTCGACGCGGGCGAGGCCCTGCCGGGGGAGCTGCGCGCGGACGGCGTCGGCGAGGCGCTGCCGGAGGCCGGCGCCGGGCGGGGCAAGGAGGTCGGGGGAGCGCATGGCGGAGCGTACCGGCGCCGTCGCGGCCAGTTTCCCGCGGGGCCGCCGGTTGGCCGTCGGGAATCGTCGATTGGCCTTCGGGAATCTTCGATTTCAGGAAGGTATGAAAGCCGCGCGAGGCGACGGTCTCGGGGGCACCGCGCCTCCCCCCTCGCGTGCAACGGCCTCCATCCGCCCCCGCCCCCATGACGAAGCCCCCCATCGGCCAGGCCGACGGCAAGCGCGAGCAGGTCGAGGCCATGTTCGACGAGATCGCGCCGCGCTACGACCTCCTCAACCGCGTCCTCTCCTTCGGCATCGACGTGTGGTGGCGGAAGCGCGCCGTGGCGTTCCTGGGCGACGCCCTCGACGGGCGCCCCCGCCGCCTCCTCGACGTGGCGACGGGCACGGCCGACCTCGCCGTCGAGGCCCTCTCGCTCCGGCCCGACGAGGTCGTGGGCGTCGACATCTCGGCCGAGATGCTCCGCCTCGGCGACCACAAGCTCGCGAAGCAGGGCCACATGGACCGCGTCCGCCTCCTCCAGGCCGACGCCGCCGACCTCCCCTTCGACGACGACCGCTTCGACGGCGCGCTCGTGGCGTTCGGCGTCCGCAACTTCGAGGACCTCCGGGCCGGCCTCGCGGGCATCCGGCGCGTGCTCCGGCCGGGCGCCCCCCTCGTCGTCCTCGAGTTCAGCCACCCGACGGCCTTCCCCGTCAAGCAGGCCTACGAGGCCTACTCGGCGCACGTCCTCCCGCGCGTCGGCCGCGCCGTCTCGGGCAGCAGCGAGGCCTACACCTACCTCCCCGAGTCCGTCGCCGCCTTCCCCGACGGGGCCGACTTCCTCCGCGAGATGGAGGCCGCCGGCTACCGCGAGGCCGTCGCGAAGCCGCTCACGTTCGGCGTCGTGAGCCTGTACCGGGGGCGGGCCTAGCCGGCCGTGGAGATCCCGACGCGGCCGCGGCGCGTAGGCCCTCGTCGGGATCACCGCGACGCGCCATGATGGACCTCTCCGCCCGCTTCTTCTCGGACCTGCCCGTCCAGCGGGTCACGCTCAGCCAGCTCCTCGCCGACGAGGGCCGCTTCGCGGCGGTGCCGCCGGACTGGCACGTGATCGTCACCGACATCGAGAACTCGACGGCGGCCGTGCAGGCGGGGCGCCACGAGCTCGTCAACCTCGTCGCCACGGGCAGCATCATCGCCACGCTCAACCTCGCACACGGGGACGACCTCCTCGTCCCCTTCTTCTTCGGCGGCGACGGCGCCACGCTCCTCGTCCCCCCCGCCCTCCTGGCCCCCGCGCTCTCGGCCCTGGCCGCGCACCGCGAGAACACCCGCGCCACCTTCGACCTCACGCTCCGCGTGGGGTCGGTCCCCGTCGCCGACCTCTACGCGAGCGGCCACACCCTCGCCATCAGCCGGCTCCGCCTCACCGACCTCTTCGCCATCCCCGTCGTGCTCGGGCACGCCCTCGCCGAGGCCGAGCGCCGCATCAAGGGCTACGACGGCCCCGACACGCTGACGCCCAGCGACCGCCTCGACCTCCACGGCATGGAGTGCCGCTGGGACCGGATCGAGCCGGCCGAGCGCTCCCACGAGGTGGTGAGCCTGCTCGTGGTCACCCCGGACGGGCAGCATCAGGCCCCCGTCTTCAAGCGCGTCGTGGACCTGCTCGACACGATCTACGGCGCGCCCGACTCCCGGAACCCCATCTCGCTCTCCCGCCTCCGGCTCAAGGGGACGCTGGACAAGCTGGCGACGGAGACGCGGGCGCGGCTGGGGCGCCTCGACGCCTGGGCGCTCGCGCGGACGTGGCTCGCCACTCGGCTCGGCGGCCGGTTCTACCTGCGAAGCCCCGCGGGGCAGCGCTACCTCGGCCAGCTCGTCGAGCTCACCGACACCCTCGTGATCGACGGCCGCATCAACACCGTCATCGCGGGCTCGGCCGCGCAGCGCGAGCGGCTCGAAGCCGGGCTGGCGGAACTGGAGGCGGCCGGACGGGTCCTGTACGGGCTGGCCGTGAGCCGGGAGTCGGTGATGTCGTGCTACGTGAGCGACCGGACCGACAAGCACAGCCCCTTCGTGGACGGCGCCGAGGGGGGCTACACCCTCGCCGCGGGGGTGCTCAAGCGCAAGCTCCGCGCAGCCGCAACGCCTGGTGGAGCCGGGGACGCGTCCTCAGCGTAGCGGTGCATTCAGGATGGGAACAGCCTGGGGTGTTGGGCCTGTGCCCCTTACGCACCCGAGCT
>JAWWCA010000095.1:0-13799 GCA_033720695.1 Rubricoccaceae bacterium | reverse complement strand
GTCGGCGGGGCGGGCGTCGGCGAGGCGGTCGAGGAGGGCTTGGAGGCGAGCACGCTCTTCGCCGTCGGGGTGGTCGTGGAGAGGGCCGCCGGTGAGGAGCGCCGTGGGCCGCTCGTCGCCCCACCACGTGACGCGGACGGCGGCGGGCCACCACCGCGTCGCGTCGGGGAGGAGGCGGGCGAGGCGCGTGAGGTCGCTGCGGAAGGGGGCGAGGCCGGCGTCGGGCGGGCCGAGGACGCCCTCGGGGAAGAGGAGGAAGACCGTTTTCGGGTCCTGCGTCATGCGGCGGGCGGTCTCGCGGACCGTCGCGGCGCGGCGGCGGGCGTCGCCGGCCGGGAAGGGGAGGGCGCCGAGGGGGCCGAAGAGGGGGACCGCGTCCCACTGCTCCATCCACAGCACGAACGGGCGGCCGAGGCGGTGCCCGAGGAGGTGCCAGAGGAGGTAGCCGTCGTGGAAGGCGTGGTGGTTGGCGTAGACGACGACGGGCCCCTCGGGCAGCGCGGGCGGTTCGCCGATCCAGACGACGCGCCGGAACCGCCGCCGGAGGTCGCGGAGGACGAGGCTCGCGGCGAAGCGGCGGGCGATGCCGCGGCCGGTCACGCGGCCTGGCCCGCGAGCCGCGCCTTGCGCCGGGCGTAGTCGTCCTGCATCACGAGGCGGAGCTTCCGGCCGAGCGGGACGACGGCGCGGCGGCCGAGGTTGTCGTAGCCCGCCGCGCGCACCTCGTTGAGGATCTCGCGGTACATCCGCGCCGAGGCCCGGATGCCCGTGCGCACGCCGGCCGGGAGCGCGGCGATCCCCGCCTCGGCCTCGGCGTAGAGCCCTTCGGCCTGCGCCGCGACCGACTCGACGAGCGCGGTGTAGGCCGCCCTTGGGCCGCCGCCGAGCGCGCCGTCGAGGAGGTCCTCAGCGGTGAGGCCGTGGGCCTCCATCGCCTCGCGGGGGAGGTAGACGCGGCCGAGCTGGCGGGCGTCCTCGCCCACGTCGCGGAGTACGTTCGTGAGCTGCATCGCCTGGCCGAGGGCCCGCGCAGGGGCCTCCAGGGCGGGGAGGTCGGCGCGGCGGTCGGTGAGGAAGGGCAGCATCATGGCGCCGACGCTGCCGGCCACGAGGTCGGCGTAGGCGAGGAGGTCGGCGTCGGTCTCGATGGGGCGGGGCTGGAGGTCCCAGTCGGCCCCGTCCAGCAGCTCGTGGAGGGGGCGGGGGAGGAGGCCGTAGCGGTCGTGGACCTCGGCGAGGCGCCGCCAGAGGAGGTCGTCCGCCGGGCGGCCGTCGAGGGCGTCGTCGAGGCGGCGGCGGGCGCGGTCGAGCGCGGCGCGGGCGCGGTCGGGCCCGACGGCCAGGGCGTGCTCGTCGGCGATGTTGTCGACGGTGCGGCAGTAGAGGTAGAGCGTGGCGATGGGGAGGCGGACGGGCCGCGGGAGGAGGCGGGCCGCGAGCGAGAACGTCCGCGCGTGGTGGCGGAAGGCCCGCTGGAGGTAGCGGTCCTCATCCGCGCGCGAGGCGCCGCGCGGCGGCCGGGCCGGGACGGTGCGCTCGGCGGTTCGGGGGAGGGGGAGTACGCCGACGTTCACGCTGCCACGGCCTCCCGGTGGCGGGGGCCGCCGGCGTCTCGGGTCCGCCGCCGCCGGAGCAGGGCGAGGGGGAGCGCGAGGGCCACGAGGCCGAGCACGCCCGCCCACACCACGCCGTAGGCGAGGCAGATGAACACGGGGAAGAGCACGTTCGCCACGTAGAGCGCCGTCGCCCCGTCGGCCTCCGCGTCGAGCCCCCCGAGCAGCCGGTCGTACCCCCACACGATGACGGCCGAGGTGCCGAACCAGCCGACCCAGTTGACGAGGGGCATCCCGAAGTAGGCGCCCTCGGCGCCGAACGTCCAGAAGGGGAAGGCCCGGCTCATGGCGGGGTCGAGCGCCACGTCCCACAGCACCATCAGGGTGGCGCCGCCGAGGACGGCGCCCCAGGCGCCGCGCGTGAGGCGGCGGGCGAGGTCGTAGGCGACGACCGACATGGCGTACCACGAGGGCGGGATCAGCCACGGCACGTGGCCGAGGATCTTGGCGCCGAGGAGGTCGCCGTAGGCGTAGGCCCCGAACGGGAAGCCGGTCTGCGTCCCGACGAGCTCGGCCGCGGCGCCGATGGCGCAGCCCCACCCGAAGAAGAGGAGCGAGCGCCGGAGGCCGAGGTGGGGGAGGTAGAGGAGGAACGTGAGGACGGGCAGCAGCACCATGTAGAGCCACGTCGAGCCCTTGATGAGCTCGTTCATCGTCAGGCCTGTCTGCTCGTAGATCCAGCCGAGCGCGGCGGCGGCCTGCGCCGGCGCCGCGCTCAGGAGCAGCGACCCGGCCACGCTGAACAGGATCGAGAGGAGGAACAGCCCGAAGGCGACGCGGAACGCGACGCGCGTGGGGGGCGGGGCGGCCGAGGCGAGGGGCATGGTGCTGAAGCGGAGGCGCGACTACAACTTAGGCTGAGCGACCGGGATCCGACCCGGTAGTTTGTCCCGTCCCACGCTACCCGCGAGCCGCGCTCGATGACTGCTGTCCGCCCCCCCGAGTACTTCCCGCGCCTCGACTACGCCGCGCTCCTCCTCGCGGCCGACCGGTTCGTCGTCGCCGACACGTTCCCGTTCAGCCGGCAGGCGTGGCAGAACCGCACGCGCGTCCGCACGCCCGAGGGCCCGGGCTGGCAGTGGCTGACGGTCCCCCGCCGCCACGCCGGCGCCGCCACGCCGCTCCTCGCCCTGCCCCTCAGCGCGGAGCCGTGGGCGCGCACCCACCGCCGGGCGCTCCGCTACGCCTACGGCATGGCGCCCTACCACGCGCACTACGCCGACGAGGTCGACGCCCTCCTCCGTCGCCCCTGGACCAGCCTCGGCGCCCTCACCACGGCGACGGTCCGGTGGGCCGCGCGCCGCCTCGGCGCGGCGGCGGAGGTTGTCTGCGCCTCCGACCTCCCCGGCGCGCCCGACACGCTCCCGGCGGTGTGGGAGGCGCTCGACGCGCCGCCCGTCCTCGCCACCCTCCCCGAGTCGGCCCTGCGCGACGCCGAGCGGCTGGCGGCCTTCGAGCCGGCCGTCCGCGTGCTCCAGTTCGAGGAGCCGGAGCGACGGCAGAACTTCCCCGGCTTCGTGCCCGGGCTCGGCGTGCTCGACCTCCTCCTCAACCACGGCCCCGCCGCGGCCGACCTCCTCCGCGAGGGGATCGCCGGCTGGCGCGACGTGGCGCCCGGTCAGGCGCCGTAGCGGTCGTGGGCGGCGGTGTAGTCGTCCACGACGGTGCGGAGGAACGGCTCGGGCGGCATCGCGACGGGCTCCAGGCCGAGGCGGTCCTCCACGGCCGCCTTGGCGCGGGCGGCGAGGCGGCGCGTGGCGGCCGAGCGCTTCTCGAGGCGGAGGCGGACGAGGACGGCGCGGAGCGTCCGCACGTCGGCGTCGGTGAGGCGCTCGGCGCCGGGGAAGGTGGGGGCGTAGCCCGGCGGGCGCGGGCGGTAGTGGACGGCGTCGAGGCCGACGCGGCGGCGGAGGCGCACGACCGTGGTCCCGGCGGCGAGGTCGCCGAGCCGCTGCCCGTGCCGCGTCGCGCCGATCGCGACGACGGCGACGAGCCCGGACGAGAGCGTGACGTCGACCCAGCGGAGGAGCCACCGGAGGAGGTACTGCGCCAGCGTCGGCTGCGCGCCGTCGAGGCGGGCCACGCGGAGCTTCAGGAGGCGCTTCCCCGGGCTCTGCCCCTCGAAGAACACCTCGAAGAGGAGGTGATAGAGGAGCACCGGGAGCAGCAGCACGACGAAGAGCGTGGGCCCGCCCCGCCCGCCGAAGCTGAACTGCGAGAGGAGGACGACGTAGGCCGCGAGGACGACGAGGTCGACGAGCCACGCGAGGAGGCGGTCGCCGAGCCCCGCCGTGGCGAAGGCGAGGTCGACGTTCTGGGCCGTCTGGACGCGGAGCGGGTCCACGGAGCGTTCGGAGGGTCGGGGGGGCGCGTAGCTTCGGGCTGGAAACTCCGACACCGAGCCCCCGCGCGCCAACCGCCGCCATGCGCGAAGCCGTCTTCGTCCGGCACCACGCCGCTGACTGGGAGGCGTTCGAGCAACGCCTCGACAGCAAGGAGCCCGTCGACCCCGACGCGCTGGCCGAGGGGTACGTCCGCCTCACCGACGACCTCGCCTACGCCCGGACCTTCTACCCCGGCAGCGTCACGACGGCCTACCTCAACGGGCTGGCGGGGCACGCGCACCACCGGATCTACCGGAACCGCCGCGAGGAACGGGGCCGGCTGTGGCGGTTCTGGGCCGAGGAGATCCCCCGCGTCGTGTACCAGGAGCGCCGCGCGCTGCTCTGGGCCCTCGCCCTCTTCGTCGCCTTCGCCGGGCTCGGCGCCGTCTCGGCGGCCAGCGACGGCGCCTTCGTCCGCCTCATCCTCGGCGACGCCTACGTCAACATGACGCTGGCCAACATCGAGGCGGGCGACCCCATGCGCGTCTACAAGGAGGAGTACCCCGTGGACATGTTCTCCCTTGTCGCGCTCAACAACGTGCTCGTCTCGTTCATGGCGTTCGCCGGCGTCTACCCGCTCGGCGACCTCGCGCTGCCGCTGTTCTCGCTGGGGACGGCGCTGGCGCTCTTCCGCAACGGCGTGATGGTGGGGGCCTTCCAGTTCTTCTTCTGGGAGCAGGGCGTGTTCGGGGAGAGCGTGCAGACGATCTGGATCCACGGCACGCTCGAGATCGCCGCCATCGTGCTCGCGGGCGGGGCGGGCCTGGCGATGGGGAACGCGCTGCTCTTCCCCGGCACCTACCCGCGCCTCGTGGCCTTCCGCCGGGGCGCCGTGCGGGGGCTCAAGATCGTGATCGGCCTCGTGCCGCAGTTCGTCGTGGCGGCCCTGCTGGAGGGGTTCGTGACGCGCCACACCGCGATGCCCGTGGCCCTCAGCGGGCTCATTATCTTCGGCTCCCTCGCCTTCGTCCTCGGGTACTTCGTGTGGCTGCCGGCCCGGGTCCGCCGCCGCGACCGCGCCGCGTCCGCCGGGACGGCCGCCGGGGCCATCCCCAAGGACGCGCCCGCCTGACGCCCCGCCCCCTCGCCGTCTGATGTACGACGACCTCGCCGGCTCCGGCGACCTCCTCCGCGACCCGGCCCCGCCCGACGACGCCGGCGCTATCCGCTTCCGCCGCGAGCGCGACCTCGGCGACGTCGTCAACGTGACGTTCCGGTTCCTCCGCGACAACGCCCGCGAGTTGGGCCGCGGCCTCCTCGTCATCGCCGGGCCCGCCGCGCTCCTGGCGGCGATCCTCTCGACGTGGGCGCAGCTCCAGATCGAGACGGCGCTCTCGGGGCCCTACGACCCGAGCGACCCGGCGGCCCTCTTCGGCTCCGAGGCGTACCTGAGGGGGCTGGCCGTGTCGCTCGTCGTCGTCGTGGCGATGCAGCTGCTGATCCAGTCCATCGTGCTCGGGTACGTCGAGGGCTACCGGCGCGGCGCGGCGGGGGCGCTCGCGCCCACCGAGCTGTGGGAGGCGACGAAGAGGGCGTTCGGGCCGGTCTTCAGCACGATGGCCGTCACGGTCGCCCTCCTCTTCGCGCTCTTCGTCGCCGTCAGCCTCGTCACGGCCCTCGTCCCCGTCCTCGGGCTCCTCGGCGCCCTGGCGCTGATGGCGCTGGCGGTCTACCTCGTGCCCATCCTCACGCTCCTCTACGTCCAGCGCGTGGCGGAGGGCGACGGCTTCTGGGAGGGGTTCGAGGCGACGCGCGACCTCGTGCGAGGGCACTGGTGGTTCACGTTCGGGCTCCTCGTCGTCGTCGCCCTCCTCGTGTTCGCGGTCTCCGTCGTCCTGTCGGTCCCCGGCCTGGTGGTGCAGACGGCGTTCGGGTTCAACACCCTCGACGGCGGCGGGGGCCTCTCCGTCGTCGCGTTCGCCGTCACGGCGCTCTTCGGCGTCCTCCTCTATGCCGCCTACGTCCTGCCCGTGGTGGCGGCGGCCTTCCAGTACTTCAACCTCGTCGAGCGGCGGGACGGGACGGGGCTGCTCGCCCGCGTGGACGCCCTCGGGGCCGAGCCCCGAGACGAGGCGGCGCCGTCGTGGCGCCCGTCGGCGGGCGACGAGGGGCCGGAGGCCGGCCGCGGCTTCCGCGGCGGTGGCTTCCCCGACGAGGGGAGAGGGCGCGCGCGATGACGACGCGCGGGCCCTGCTGCGATCCTGGGACGGGCGCGCTCGGGCGCCGCGCGGGGCGCGCTGCGACGGGAGCGCTGCTCCTCCTCACGGGTGCCGTGGCCGCGCAGCCGGCGGGGCCGCCCAAGGCCGAGCAGAAGCCGCCCCCGGAGGCGGTCGCGCCCCCGTTCGCGCCCGAGGCGCCGCTCGACACCACGGCCGTCGCGCGCCGCGCCGCGCCCGCCGACGCCCTCGACCGCTTCCGCCGCGACCCCGACTACCGATACGAGGAGGTCGGCGCCGCGGGGCCGACGCTAGGGGAGCTGTTCTGGCGCTGGGTCTCGCGGACGTTCCTGGAGCCCCTCGCCGAGAGCGCCTCGCCGCGGTTCTGGCGCCTCTTCTGGCCGTTGCTGGCGGTCCTCGTGCTGGCGTGGGTGCTGGTCCGCGTCCTGCGCCGGGGCGGCACCGGCCTCTTCGCCCGCCGCAGCGCCGCGCCCGACGGCCCCGCGCCCCTCCTCGACACCGAGGACCTCGCCGCCGTCGACCTCGACGCGCTCCTGCAGGAGGCCGTGGCCGCGCGCCGCCACCGCGACGCCGTCCGCCTCCTCTACCTCCGCGCGCTCCAGGGCCTCGCCGCCGCCGGGCTCGTGGACTGGCAGAAGGACAAGACCAACCGCGACTACCTCCGGGAGGTCCGCCGCGCGACGGCCGGGACGGACCCGCCGCTCGACCGCCCGTTCGGCGAGGTGACGCGGCTGTTCGAGTGGGTGTGGTACGGCGAGGCCGCCGTGGACGACGCCCGCTTCGCCGCCGTGCACGCGCGGTTCGACCGGTTCGCGGAGGCCCTCGACGCCGCGACGGCCCTCGACGCCGCGACGGCCCGGCCGGGGGGAGCGCGATGACGAGCCGCCTCCCGCTCCTCCTCGTCGGCCTCCTCGCCGCCGCCTTCGTCGTCTTCGTGGCGCTGCAGCCGACGCCGCCGGACTGGCGGCCCACCTACGAGCGGGCCTCGCCGCAGCCCCTCGGCACCGAGGTCTTCTACACCCTCCTCGCCGACTGGGTGGGGGCGCCCGTCACGCCCGTCCTCGACCCGCCCTTCCTCCGCCTCGCCGACTCGTCGAGGACCGACCTCACCTACCTCTTCCTCACCGACGCCTTCGCGCCGGACGAGGCCGAGGCGCACCGCCTCCTCCGCTTCGCCGCGCGCGGCGGGACCGTCGGCGTCGCGGCCGACGAGGTGGCGGGGCCGCTGGCCGACTCGCTCGGGCGGCCCCGCGCAGCGGCCGAGGCCGAGCCGTGGGGGCTCGTCTACGCCTGGAACGGGTTCGGCGACGGGCGCGACAGCCTCCTCCACCTCACGAGCCCCGCCCTCCGGGCGCCCGGCGGCGCGGGCTACCGCTTCCCTCTCGCCGTCGCCCGCTTCGACATCGAGGGCCTCGACCCCGAGCGGACCACCGTCCTCGGCCTCGACGGCGACTCCCTCGCCACGTTCGTCCGCGTCCGGGTGGGCGAGGGCCAGGTCCTCCTCCTCTCGACGCCGCTCGCGTTCACGAACGCCGCGCTCGTCGGCGAGGGCGACGCGGCCGCCTACCTCGGCGGCGTGCTCGGGTACGTCCCCCGCCAGCCCGTCCTGTGGGACGACTACCACAAGCCATTCCGGGCCGAGGCGCGGACGCCCCTGCGCGTGGTGCTCCAGTCGCCGCCCCTGCGGTGGGCCTACGGGCTCGTCGCCCTCGGCACGGTCCTGTTCGTGCTCTTTCGCGGGCGGCGGTGGCAGCGGCCCGTGCCCGTCGTGGCGCCGCCGCCGAACGCGCTCGTCGGCTTCGTCGAGACTGTGGGGCGGCTCTACTGGCAGCAGGGCGACCGCCGGGCGCTCGTGGCGCGGCGGCGGCGCACCTTCCTCGACCGCCTCCGCGTCCGCCTCCACCTCGACGACGTGGGCCTGGACGAGGCGACCGAGCGGCGCGTGGTGCAGCGGAGCGGGCTGCCGGAGAGGCAGGTGGCCGCCCTCTTCGCGCGCTTCCGCCGCCTCGACCGGACGCGGGCGCCCGAGCCGCGCGACCTCCTCGAGCTCGACCGCGCGCTCGACCGCTTCTACGACGCCGTCGGGCGGTGAGCCGGCGGTCCGCACGGCGGGCCTACTCCAGGCGCGTGAGGCGGGCCGTCGCCACCTCCCCATCGGCCGTCACCGCCCGCACGAGGTAGACGCCGGCCGGCAGCGACGACGCCTCCAGCGGGACGGCGTGGCGGCCCGCCCCGAGCGCGCCCGACCAGGCGGCGGTGACCTCCCGCCCGAGCGCGTCGAAGACCCGCACCGACACCTCCGACGGCCGCGCGAGCACGAGCGCGACCTCGGCCGCGCCCGCCGCTGGGTTCGGCCGGATCGAGAGCGCGAGCCCCGGCGCCGCCGCTGGGGCCGGCTCGGCCGCCACCGGCTCGGCCACGAGCTGCTGCGTCCGGTACACCCACGCGTCGTCGGAGTCCGGCCCGATCTGGAGCACGCCGACGTAGAGCCGGCCGTCCGGCCCCACCACCGAGGTGCTCACGAACGTGATGTCGTTGAGGCCGGGCACCACCCCCACGCGCGCCCACGTCTCGCCCCCGTCCTCGGTCCCGTAGACGGAGCCCCGCCCCCGCACCGTGAGCGCGCGCCGCCCCCCGAGCGACCACAGCCCCGCCGGGCTCCCCCGCCCCACGCCGGAGTCGATGTCGGGGAGGGGGACGCCGTCCTCGGGCCCCCACGTCTCCCCCTCGTCGTCGCTGTGCCAGACGCGGGCGTGGGGGAGGGTCTGGTCGACGCAGCGGACGAGGACGCGGTCGCCGCCGGTGGGGCCGTCCACGCGCGCGAGGAGGTCGCAGAGGGTCTGGCCGTAGGCCCAGAGCGAGGAGGTGTGCCACGTCCAGCCCCCGTCGTCGGAGTAGGCCGCGCCCCAGGCGGCGGCGGCGACGAGGCGGCCGGAGGGGAGGGCGAGGACGGACTGGGCGAACCCGTTGGCGTCGTCGAGGTCCCCCCGCCCCTCCCACGTCGCGCCGCGGTCGAGCGAGGCGGCCACGGGGCGCCGCCCGATGAAGACCTGCCCGGCGAAGGGGGTGTCGGCGGGGGCCTCGTGGAGGCTGAACTCCCCGCCGCCGCTGTCGTAGACTCGCGCCCAGGTCCACCCCCCGTCGGTCGAGCGGTCCGTGAGGGGGTGGAGGGTGGTGATGAGGGTGTCGGCCCCGAGCCCGATCATGGCGTCGTCGAAGATGTCGTCGTTCCGGAGCTCCCACACGCCGGGGAGCCCGCCCGAGAGGTCGAGGCGGTAGACGCGGACGCCGTCGGCGGCGTAGAGCGCGCCGGCCCCGTCGAAGGTGAGGGCGTCGGGGTTGACGGGTCGGTCCCCGACGCGGGCCCAGGTCAGCTCGCCGTCGGAGCCGCCCTGCGCCCGCGCGGCCGGGGGCAGCGCGAGCGCGAGGAGGGCGGCGAGGAGGAAGAGGCGGCGCATGGGGGCTACCGGACGACGGTGAAGCGGCGGACGGCCACGCGCGGACCCGCGCCGTCGCGGGCGGTGACGTGGACGACGTAGACGCCGGAGGGGAGGGACCACGTCCCCAGCGGGAGCGCGTGCGCGCCCGCCCCCAGCCGGTTCGCGTGGACGAGCCCGAGCCGGCGGCCCCGCGCGTCGTAGACGACGGCCTCGACGTAGGCCTCGGCCGAGAGCGTGACCGGCAGCACGGCCTGCTCGCGGCCGGCGCCGGACGGGTTCGGCCGCACGTCGGCCACGAGGAACGACGCCGGCACGGCGACGGCCGCCGGGACGGCCTCGGCCACCGGCCCCGCCACGCGGCCGCCGGCCCCGTTCAGCACGCCCTCGACGTCGGCCTCGGGGAACGCCGCGGCCACCACGGAGGCCGCCTCGACCGTCGCCTCGGCGTCGGGGAACGCCCCCGCCATCGCTTCGAGGTGCCCGAGCGCGCCGGCCTCGTCGGCGGCGGCGGTGGCGAGGCGGACGAGCGCGCCGTGCCCCATCCGGCCGTGCTCGTCGGCCGGGTGCTCGGCCACGAGCGCCTCGGCCGTCGTCTCGGCCTCGGCCTCCTCGCCGGCTGAGGCCCAGGCCACGGTGAGCGTGCGGAGCGCCCACGGCCGGAGCGCGCCCCCCTCGGCGGCCCGGTCGCCGAGCCAGCCGACGACGTCGGCCGGCTGCGCGAGCGTGAGGAAGCGCCCGGCCCCGCCGAAGGCGGCGCGGTGGTCCGCCTCCGTCGCGGCGGTGTCGGCGGCGACGCCGGTGAGGGCCTCGACGACGAGGGCCGAGGCCGCCGCCGTGTCGCCGTCGTCGAGCGCCCGCTCGGCCTCGGCGATGAGGGCGACGGCCGCCTCGCCCGCCCCCCGGGCGTGCGCCCCGCCCGCGATCCGCGCCAGCGCGTCGCCCAGGGAGGGGCCGACGCGCGCGCCCGGCGTGGTCGCGATGGGCTCGACCGAGAGGAAGCTCGACGGGTCGCCGAGCCCGACGAGGACGAGGTCGTCGATGCTCTGGACGTGCTCCCCCCAGTAGTTCCCCTCGGCGAAGAGCGTGGCGCCCGTGAGGGAGCGGGCGTCGAAGTGGGCGCCGCCCGGCGCGTTGTCCGCGATCGAGTGGGGGGCGTGGTCGCACTGCGCCGTCGCGCACATCCCGGCCCGGACGACGCCGTTGTCCGTGGCCGAGACGCCGCCCCCGTTGTCGTCCACGACGACCCGCTCGCCCAGGACGGCGGAGGGGACGAAGTCGATGCTGGCGCCCGCCGTGGCGTGGACGCCCGGCCCGAAGTTCCTGACGACGGAGACCTGGTCGAGGACGGCCGCGCTGCCGTAGCCCGTCGCCACGACGCCGCCCAGCCCGTTCAGCGCCACCTCTGTGCCGGGTTCTTCGAGCGTGACGGCGGCCCCCCCGCTCGCCACGACGCCCACCCCATCGTTCTCGAAGACCTGGCTCTGGCCCTTGACGGTGACGGTCCCGCCAACGGCGAGGAGGCCGTGGGCGTTCTCCGCGCCCAGGATCCGGGACCCGTCGTCGAGGATGAGGTCGGCGTCGTAGGCCGCGAGGGCGGCGTTGCGGAGCTGGGCCGTGGTCCACACCACCCCCTCCACACGCGAGTCGTAGAGGCGGGCGCGGGCGCCGCTGACGTTGATCCCGTGCCACCCACTCGCGTCGGCGGCCGAGAAGCGCACGTGCTCGGCCCGGAAGCTCGGGAGATCGTAGTACCGCCCGAGCAGGCTCTCCCCGGCGATGCGGAGCCGTGCCCCGGCGCCCGCCGTGAACGGGAACGGGTCGCCCGGTTCGCCACGCAGCGTCGCGTCCACGCCCGCCGGGACGATCATCCGAGCGCTCGGGAGGAGCGTGATGGAGGGGTCGTCCAGAGGGTTGTCCAGCGGTGGCGCCTCGAACCCGTCGTCGAAGGTGAGGTCCCCGCCGAACGTCCACTCGTCAGTGCGGGCGAGGGACTCTCTGGAGAGGGTGTAGTTGGTCTGAACCCGCTTGGGGGCGGCGTGGCTCACGAGGAAGTCCCGCCAGAGGTCGAACGAGAAGCCGCTCCCCTCGGGCGTGATGTCGGTCACGGCGAGGCGGTCATCGAGCCCCTCATTGCGCGTGAGCCTGAGCGGAACGTGGGAGAGCGGCGTGAAGGCGTCGCCGGGCGAGAACGCGAAGGGGTAGAGCCCTCCCAACGCGCACTGCTGCTCGTCGCCCCCGTCGAAGAAGCAGGTTCGGGTCGGGAGGCCGTGGTTCTCAAGGCTCTGGTTCCAGTAGTGTGTAAACGACCCGGACGACGAGCGGTGGACCCGGGAGGCGAGGAGGCCCGGCTCCGGGAGGTGGAGGTCGACGATGTCGCCGTCGGCGTTTGTCCCGTCGGGCGGGCGGTCCCAGACGTTCCCGTGGGTCCGGGCCTGGAAGAGCGTCATCAGGTCCTCTGAGCCTTCCTTGACGAGGAGGACCTCGCCGGTCTCGAAGGTGTCGCCCAGGGTGAGCGGCGTGATCGGGTCGGCGAGCGCGTCGAGGTCCAGCTCGACGGCCGTCGCCCACCCCAGGTTCAGGCGCTCGGCGGCCCCGAACATCCCGAGCCGGTGCGCGCCGCTGCCGACCATCACGCTGTACGAGTTCTCGTCGCTGTGGTTGTAGTAGAGCTGGCGGTGCCCGATCTCGTGCGCCGTCAGCGTCACCGCCGTCCGGGCGTCGCCGCCGGCCGACCACACGCCGGAGCCGGTCTCGTGGTTGTCCACCACCTCGAGACCACCGAGGTAGAGCGGGTCGGGCGCGAACCCGTTGTACTCCGCCCTTCTCCAGGGCGGGTAGTCCGTGCCAAGCGAGGCGACGCCGCTGGCGGTGGGCTCTGTGCACACGCCGTCGTCGAGGAACACCCCCACCCGGCACGGCTGGTTGGACCGGAACACCATCACGATCATGTCGAAGAGGCCGTCGCGGGCGTCCTCGCCGATGTCCCCGACCGTCAGGTTCGTCCCGTTCCGGTAGCGGTCAAACACTTGGGCCGCGTTGGGGATCGCATTGACGAAGGCCTGCACCCCCGCGGATCGGAGGATCTCGTGCGAGAGGCGGAGGCCACCGTTCTCGAAGGGCTGGGGGTTGGCGAGGTACCAGTCCCGGTCGTGCTCGGGGACGTAGACCTCCGGGTAGACGTACCCGTGGAGCTTGAACTCGCCGCCTGAGTTGAGGTGGTAATACTGGCTGAGTGAGCCCTCGACGTAGTCGTTCTCCGTGGCGTCCGGCGGGGCGAGCCACCCATCCGAGACGTACAGGGGGAGAGGGCGGCCGGGTTCGTCGCGCCAGTACGCCGGCCACTCCGTCGCCTCGTCGTCGGTCCATGACGTGGCCGCGGGCCCGTCCGGCCCGGCGTAGCAGATCGCGTCGTCGTCGATCTGCGGGTGATAGGGCTGGCCGTCGTCGTCGTAGAGGACCTGCGTTCGGTCGCGGCAGTCCTCGAAGTCGTCGTCGCGGTGCTGGACGAAGAGGACGAGGGCGTTGAGGGTGCCGTGGTCGGGGAAGAGGGGGTGGACGAACGAGGGGGGGGCGTCCTCGGGGTGCGCGCACGAGGCGCCCGCGAGAGGTTCCTGCGCCGAGGCGGGAGCCGAGGTGAGCACGACGGCCGCTACGACGAGGGCAGCGATCTGAAGGAAGAAGAAGCGCATGACGAGACTCGGAAAGGTAAATAGGCACGAAGTCTCGGGCCGGGGCTGCGGTCACAAAAAAGGGGGGGGGGAAACCGCGCAATCCGAAAGTGACGCTCGTCCACATTCTCCCACCCTGAGCGGAAGAGAACCGGCTCGTCGGCCCATCGGGCAGAACGCTCTGCTCGTCCACGGGCCTGCCCTGAGGACGCACTCGGATACGCACGCAACCTCGTCTGGCGCGCGACCTCCTCGAGCTCGACCGCGCGCTCGACCGCTTCTACGACGCCGTCGGGCGGTGAGCCGGCGGTCCGCACGGCGGGCCTACTCCAGGCGCGTGAGGCGGGCCGTCGCCACCTCCCCATCGGCCGTCACGGCCCGCACGAGGTAGACGCCGGCCGGCAGCGACGACGCCTCCAGCGGGACGGCGTGGCGGCCCGCCCCGAGCGCGCCCGACCAGGCGGCGGTGACCTCCCGCCCGAGCGCGTCGAAGACCCGCACCGACACCGACGACGGC
>JAWWCA010000094.1:0-13919 GCA_033720695.1 Rubricoccaceae bacterium | reverse complement strand
GTTCCCGGAGTTCGTCCGCTACGACCGGGAGACGCCCGACGAGGAGGTCGCCGTCCGCTTCCTCTCGGTCGACGAGCCCCAGGACCTCCCTCGGGTCCAGGCGTTCCTCGCGGATCACGGGGTGCAGGGGCGGACCTACCTGACGGACGAAGGGACCGAGATCGTGGCCGACCTCGCGGCTCCGTTCCCTTGGGCCTATGGCATCCCCGTGACCCTCCTCTTCGGCGCCGACGGCCAGGTGCGCGACTACTGGGAGGGCGCCGTCAACTACGACTTCCTCCAGGCGAAGGTGCAGCAGGCGCGCCAGTCCGCCGCCGCGTTGCGCTAGCGCCGGCCTCCCGCCCCAGGCCCCCGTTCCCACCCGCTCGCTGTGCACCGTCCCCCCATGCTGAGACCGCTCCTCCTCGCCCTGTTTGTCCTCACGGTACCTGCCGTGGCGCAGCCGCTCCAGGTGGGGCAGCCCCTGCCCGAGCCATCGCTCTCGCTCACGGACGCCCGCGGCGGCGACGTCGTGATCGGCGAGCTCGCGGGCACCAACGGCCTCGTGGTCGTCTTCTGGAGCAACGTCTGCCCGTGGACCGAGCGGTACGCCGAGCGCCTCGTCGCCCTGGCCCGGGACTACGTGCCTGCAGGCATCGGCTTCGTCGCCGTCAACGCCAACGACTCGACCCGCTTCCCAGACGAAGACGTGGCGACGATGCGGCTGACGGCCGACCGCGCGGCCTTCTCCTTTCCCTCTGTCGTGGACGACGGCGGACGGCTCGCCGACGCCCTCGGGGCACGGACGACCCCGCAGGTGTTCTTCTTCGACAGCAGCATGATCCTGCGCTACGAGGGCGCGATCGACAGCAGCCCCGCCGATCTCTCTCGCATCGACGATCCGTACTTGCAGGACGCGATGGACCTCATCCTTGCGGGGCGTGAGGTCGAGATTCAGGCCACGAACGCGCTCGGCTGCACCATCAAGCGCAGCGACTGAGGCGCGCGACCGCCCGCTCCTGGGTTCTCCGAAGGCGTCTCGCCACGTTTCGCTCGCGCACCCGCCGCGCCGTCGCAGCGCGGGGCTTCGGAGAGCGGCGGGTGCCTGAGGCAGAGGATTCACGGACCAGAGCTCTCCACCACGAATGATCACACAGCAGGCCGAACTCACCGCCCTCGTCGCCCGCGCCCGCGAGGCGCAGGCCGTCGCCCTGGACACGGAGTTCGTCTGGGAACGGACGTACTACCCCCGCCTCGGCGTCGTCCAGCTCGGCCTCGGCCGGGACGACGTCCACCTCCTCGACGCCGTCGCCCTCGACCTCCGCCCCCTCGGCGCGCTCCTGGAGGACCCTTCCGTCGTCAAGGTCCTGCACGACGCCGTGCAGGACCTCACGATCCTCCGCCGCGCCGCGGGCGGCGCGACCCCCGTCAACATTTTCGACACACAGCGGGCCGCCGGATTCGTCGGCCTCACGGCCACGCTCTCGCTGCAGGACCTGTTTGCCCAGACCGCCGGCGTGTCGCTTCCGAAGGGGGCCACCCGCTCCAACTGGCTCAAGCGACCGCTCTCGGAGGAGCAGACGGCCTACGCCGAGGACGACGTCCGCTACCTGCTGGAGGCGATGCGCGTGCTCCTCGACCGCGCATCCTCCCGAGGCCGCCGCGCCTGGGTTGAGGAGGAGATGCGGCGCTACGACGACGGCTCGCTGTACGAGGAGGAGCCGTCCGAGCGTGCGATGAGCCGTGTCAAGGGACGCGGCCTCCGAGGGCTCTCGGGCGTGCAGCGAGCCGTTCTCCAGGAACTCGCCGCCTGGCGCGAAGAGGAGGCGCGGGACCGTGACCTCCCGCGCCGCCGGGTCCTCGACGACGAGGTGCTCGTCGAGGCGGCCCGACGGATGCCCGACCGGATCGAGTCGCTCTCGGTGCGTGGGACCCCCGACAAGGTGCTCCGCCGCCACGCCGACGCCCTCCTCGGCGCCATCGAGCGGGGCCGAGCGCTGCCGCCGGAGGCGCGGCCGTCGCGTCCCTCCCGACCGGAGGACGAGGACCGAATCCAGGCGGCCACCACCCTCTTGCAGTCCGCCGTCGCGGGCCGGTGCCAACGCGAGGGCATCGACCCCGCGCTCGTGGCGACGAAGTCGGACCTCCGCGCCCTCGTTGAGGAGGGCCCCGATCCCGAGGTGCATGAGGTGCTGCGCGGATGGCGCCGCACGTTCCTCGGCGACGACCTCCTCGGCCTCCTGACGGGAGACGCCTCCGTCACCCTCGATCCTGACGGGTGGCCGCGTTTCGCGGGTCGCACACGTGCGAGCGACGACGGGCGCTCCGATCCGCAGGGTTGAGAGAGCGCAACGCCTGGGCGGGCGCCCAGCACTCCGAGCCGGTTCTCCCAGCCTCTCGCAGTCACCCATCGGCCTTGCGCCCCGTAGCCTGAGGGGCTAGGTTGGCCGGGACGGCATGCGAGGCGGGGGCGCACCCCAGGCCCTCTCCAGGCCCTCTCTAGGCCTCCCGCTGCGCCCTTCTTCCCAGTCCCCCCATGCACGACTACGTCATCGTCGGCGCCGGTACAGCCGGGTGTGTGCTCGCGAACCGGCTCAGCGCCGATCCCTCGGTGCACGTCCTCCTTCTCGAGGCCGGCGGCCCCGACTCCCGGGCCGAGATTCACATCCCTGCCGCGTTCAGCCGTCTCTTCAAGACGGAGACCGACTGGGCCTACCACACGGAGCCGCAACCCCGCCTCGCCAGCCGGGAGCTGTTCTGGCCGCGGGGGAAGGTGCTCGGCGGCTCGTCGGCCATCAACGCCATGATCTACATCCGCGGCCATGCCGCGGACTACGATGGGTGGGCTGAGGCCGGATGCACGGACTGGGACTACGAGAGCGTTCTGCCGTACTTCAAGCGCTCCGAGGACAACGCGCGCGGCGCCGACCGCTACCACGGCGTCGGCGGCCCGATGCGCGTCGAGGACCCGCGCGACCCGCATCCGCTCAGCCGCCGCTTCGTCGAAGCTGGGCGGCAAGCCGGGCTTCCGCTCAACGCCGACTTCAACGGCGCGGAGCAGGAGGGCGTCGGGCTCTACCAACTCCACCAGCGGCGGGGGCGCCGCGCCTCCGGGGCGACGGCCTTCCTCAAGCCCGTCCTCGGGCGGAAGAACCTGACGGTCTTGACCGGCGCCCACGTGACGCGCGTCCACTTCGAGGGGCGCCGCGCCACAGGCGTCGAAGTCGTGCGAGCGGGCGGGACAGAGCGCGTGGAAGCATCGCAGGAGGTGGTCCTCTGCGGCGGCGCAGTCAACACGCCCCAGCTCCTCCTGCTCTCCGGCGTCGGACCAGCCGACGCCCTACGCCGCCTCGGCGTAGACGTAGTGGCCGATCGGCCGGAGGTGGGGGAGAATCTCCAGGACCACCTCATCGTGGGCGTGCGGTACCGGAGCCGGGCCGGCGGGACGTTGCTCTCGGCCGACTCCCCGCTGAGCGTCGCTCGGTACCTCGTCGGTCGGCGGGGGCTCCTGTCGTCGAACGTGGCGGAGGCCGGCGGCTTCGCCTTCATGCGGTCCGGACCGGCGCCCGATCTGCAGTTCCACTGCGCCCCTGGGCTGTTCTGGAAGCACGGCCTGGAGCCGCCCACAGAGCACGGCTTTTCGCTGGGCCCCACGCTCGTCCGAACGGCCTCGCGCGGCCGGATCACGCTCCGCAACACGTCGCCGTTCGCGCCGCCGGCCATCGACCCCAACTACCTCGCCAGCGAGGGCGATCTCGACACGCTCGTGCGCGGGGTGCAGCTGGCGCGCGAGATCGCCGCGCAGCCGGCCTACGACGACGTGCGAGGGGAGGAGCTCACGCCCGGGCCAGACGCGCGCACGACGACCGAGATCGCCCGGTTCGTCCGAGAGACGTGCGAAACCCTTTACCACCCCGTCGGCACCTGCCGGATGGGCCCGGACGAGGCGGCGGTCGTCGACCTCGACCTCCGCGTGAACGGCGTCGAAGGTCTCCGCGTCGTGGACGCCTCCGTGATGCCTCAGATCGTCAACGGCAACACGAACGCGCCGGTCATGATGATCGCTGAGAAGGCCGCAGACCTCATCCTTCAGGACGCCGCGCTCGCCGAATCCTCGGCGGAGGCATGAGCGCCCCCATCGACCGGGCCAAGGCCCTCGCGGCCTCGGCCCAAGCCTGGCGGGACCCCTCACACCCGGCACGTGCCGACGCCGCCGAGCGCACGCTCCGGCACAACGACCTCTACACCGCCGAGGCTCTCGCCTTCGCCGTCAACCAGGCGATGCATGAGGCGTCGGAGTCCGCGCTGCGCCGCTGGATCGGGGACCGACATGCGCGGGCGTCCACCCTCGTCGGCGTCTGGACGGAGGATCCCGAGCCATTGGCAGGGTGGCGGGAGCTCCTGGCCCTCGCGCTGTGCGGCCACCGAGGCGCCGTGCGGCTGCCGCCGACGTCGCCGTTCCTGCTGCCTGCCTTCGTCGCCGAGGTGCGTGCGCACGACCCCACGCTGGACGTGCGCTTCGAGATGACCTGGGACGAGGTCCCGGCCGGGACGACCCTCGTCCTCGGAAGCGGCTCGGAGGAAGCCATGGCGGCACTGGGATCGCTCTGCGACCGGGCGGGCATCCCCGACGACCGCCGCCGCCTCCGGGGGGAGCGGATCACCGTCGCCGTGACGGACGGGCGGGAGTCGCCAGACGAGCGGATCGGGCTGGCCGAGGACGCGCTGCTCCACGCCGACGCCCGGCGCCGCGTCGGGGTGCTCTGGGCGCCCGAGGACCACTCCCCCGACCCCGTCCTCGACGCGCTCGCCGGGTTTCGGGAGCTGTTCCCCGCGCCGCCGCCTCTCGGAGGGCGGCTCCAGATGCCGCGCGCCTTCCTCCAGGCCGCAGGCACGGCCCACGCATGGGGGGAGGGCTTCCTCGTCAGCAAGGGGCCGCCCGAGCCTCAGCCGGCGGGGCACCTCCGCTGGGCGGAGTACCGCACCCTCGGAGACGTAGGGGAGTGGCTCCGGGCCCACCCGGTTGAGCTCGTCGTCGTGTCCGACCGCCTGCGCTCGCGGTTGGGGTGGACGGGCCGCACAGCCGCGCCCGGGGACGCCCACCGCCCGCACCTGGGGGGCGACGACTTTTTTGACCTACTCGGCCTGCGCTGAGGCGGAGCGCTCCCCGAGGATCCGTTCGATGGATGGAACCAACTGGTCCCAACTCGCCGCCGGGTGCTTCGAGACGGTCACGAAGTCGGGTACGATGAGCACGTTGACGACCCCGCGCACGGCGAAGAGGGCGGAGGCCAGGGGGTCGCCCTCGGCTTCCGCAGCGGCCCCGTAGGCGAAGAGGCCCGAGTCGACGAAGCGCTCGCCGTCCATCGTGAACTTGAGGCTGTTCGGGTTGGGCGTCGGATGGGTGGTGACCGTCGGCATCGGAGCTGGGCGGGTGGGGAGGCCCCTGTCTACGCGTGAGTGAGGTGCACGATTCCCCGAGGCTCGGGGGATGGGGGAGGGGCGCCGGAAAAACAAAGTGCGGGGTGGGCAGTATCCACCCGCCCAAGCCCCCTCTCTCTCGCTCCTCCATGTCTGACCTTCGGGACCCCGTCGCCCGCGCGCCCGTCCCCGTACGCGAGCGCGACCGGCCGACTGCCCTTCCGGCGAGCCCGCCGCCTTCGCCGCCGTCCACCTTGCCTGCGCCGGTCCGGACGCCGGCCATCCCGGACCCCTCACGGTCGCCCGCGCCCGTCGACCGCCGGCTCCCCGAGCACAAGGGCAAGCTCGCTCGGATTGGCGACGCAGTGTCGGGGCTGGGCGAGGACCTCAAGGAGTGGATCGAGCTCCGCATCGAGCTGGCCAAGGCCGAGATCGAGGAGCAGGTCGACTACCGAATCGGCCAGGCCAAGCAGGGGGCCGCCGCTGCGCTCTTCGCCGCGCTCGGAGGCATGTTCTTTCTCTTGACCCTCGCCTTTGCCGTCGGGTGGATCCTCTCGCTCCTCTTCGAGATGAGCCTGCTCCTCGCCCTGTTCCTCGGCTTCCTCGTCGTCACCCTCCTCCTCTTCGTCGCGGCGCTCGTGTCGTATCGCACGCTCAAGCCGAAGCCGCCCCCGTCCGCCACCGTCCAGCGCCCCGCCTGATGGCTGAGTCCGCCACCTCTCCCTCCCCGACGTCCGTCGAACTGCGTGCCCGCCTGGAGGCCCGCGAGCGATCCATCCAGAACCACCTCGCCGCGCTCGAGACCGAGGTCACCACGGTCGCCGACGTGACGGTCCAGGGGCAACCGCTGCCCGATGTGATCCGAAGCCGCCCGCTCCAGTCTGCGGGCCTCTTCCTCGTTGGGGGACTCACCATGGGCCTGCTCTGGGGGCTCCGCCGACGGCGCCGCCGACCCCGCACCAGCGACCACGACGAGGTCCTCCGGTTGTACGCCGCGTCGATGCTGGAAACGGCCGCCCAGCGCGTGGCGCGCGGGGAGGACCCCGAGGCTGCGATCGAGAAGACGTTCCGGCGCCGCCCGCCTCTCGTCTACGCTCCGCCGCCGGAGCGGCAGCGGCGCGGCGCGCTCGCCGCGGGCTGGGAGGTGGCGTTCACGACCGCCGTCGGGTTCGGGATCAAGACGGCGCTCGACCGCCTGGCCGAACGCCTCACCGGCGAGGAGGAGCTCTTCCACGCCGTGGAGGAGGCGCGGGAGGAACCTGTCCGAGCCCGCTCCGTGACTTAACGGCCCCGCGGATCGGCTGATACACGTCCCCCGCACGCACGCCCCGATGCTCTCGTTCGTCGTCCTCCAGGTCGTCCTCCTCTTCGCGGCTGCCGGCCTGCTCGCGGTCGAGGCGCGGGCCGGGAGGCTCGACGGGTCCGAGGCGGGGGGGGGCGTTGTCCGGGCCCTCGTCTACCTCCTCGCGGCGATCGCCGGCGGGACGCTGCTCATCACGCTCGCCGACAGCGAGTGGCTGTTCGCGCTGGGGCTGGTGCCCGTCACCATGCTGGCCCTCGTCCGGTTCACCATGATGGCGCGTCGGTGGTGGGTGGGCTGGCAACTCCCGGTGTACACGGGCGTCCTCCTCGCGTTCGGCGTCTTGCTCAGCGTGCCCTGGATGCCGACCCCCCTGGATCGGACCACGGTTCTCCGGGAGATCCACGGCATCGAGGCGATCCAGGGGCCGGACACCATCGACCCGGAGGCGCACCGTCCCGTGCGTGCCTGAGCCTCCGCGGGCAGGAGGCCTCGCGTCCGAGCCAGAGAGGGGCGCGAGCGCCCCGACGGCGCGTATCTTCCGCTCCCGGCCGGTGGGGCCGGGTCCCCTCATCCTCCCCTTCTCGATGCGACTCATTCTCTTCGGCCCCCCGGGGGCCGGCAAAGGCACCCAGGCGAAACGGCTCGCCCAGGCCTACGATCTCCGCCACCTCTCCACGGGCGACATGCTCCGCGCCGCCGTCCGGAACCAGACCCCCGTGGGGCAGGAGGCGCAGGCGTTCATGAACGCGGGCAAGCTCGTGCCCGATGCCGTCGTCAACGCGATTGTCGCGGAGACCCTCGGCGGCATCGACCACGACGGGTTCATCCTCGACGGCTATCCCCGGACCGTCGAGCAGGCGCAGTTCCTCGCCGATCTCCTCGCCGAGCAGGACGCCCCCATCGACGCCGTCCTCAGCCTCCGCGTGCCCGAGGACCACATCGTCGAGCGCCTCTCTCGTCGGCGCACCGACCCCGAGACCGGGGCCATCTACCACCTCGACTTCAACCCGCCCCCCGACGACGTGCCCGAGCGCCGGCTGGTGCACCGGAAGGACGACCAGCCCGATGCGATCCGCACCCGCCTGCGGGTGTACCACGACGAGACCGCGCCGCTGGAGCGCTTCTTCCGTACCCACGTCCGGTTTCTGGAAGTCGACGGGATGGGCTCCCTCGACGAGGTGCAGGCTCGGATCGGCGACGCGCTGGCGGCCGTCCGGCGCACCGCCAAGCTCTAGGCGCCGTGGTGACCGAAGACACCGACGCGCGAGCGGCCATCGAGGCCCTCGCCCGAGACGTCGAGGAGGGCCTCCAGAGGCTCAGCCTCCCAGACGAGCCGGAGGCCCTCTACGAGCCGGTGCGCTACGTCCTCGCTGGCGGCGGCAAGCGGGTCCGCCCCCTGCTCGTCCTCCTGGCGGCGGAAGCGTTCGGGGGGGAGGCCGCCAGGCGCCGGGCGATCCCAGCCGCCCTCGCCGTCGAGGTGTTCCACAACTTCACGCTTGTCCACGACGACATCATGGACGAGGCCCCCGAGCGCCGGGGACGCCCCTCCGTCCACGTCCGCTGGGACGAGCCGACCGCCATCCTCGCGGGCGACCTCCTGATGGGCCTGTCGTACGACCTCCTCGCCCGGGTCGAGGGCGTCGACACGGCGGTCCTCGTCCGTCGCTTTCACGAGATGGTCCTCCGCCTCTGCGAGGGGCAGGCCCTCGACGCCGCCTTCGAGCGGCGCGGCGACGTGTCGGTCGCGGAGTACCTCGACATGATCGGGCGGAAGACGGGGGCGCTCCTCGAAGCCGCCCTCGAGATCGGCGGCCTCGTCGGTGGGGCAGGGGAGGAGGGGTGCGCGGCGCTCCGCACGGCGGGCCGGTCGCTCGGCTGCGCGTTCCAGATTCAGGACGACCTCCTCGACCTCACGGCCGAGGGCCCGGGGTGGGGCAAGGCCATCGGCGGAGACCTCGTGGTCGGGAAGCGGACGTTCCTGCTCCTCCGTTCCCTGGAGGTCGCCGAGGGACGCGCGCGCGCCTGGTTCGCTCGCGCGCTGGAGGGCGGCCTGCCCGAGCGGGACATCCCGGAGGCCCGCGCGCGAATGGACCGGCTGGGGGTCCTGGCCGAGGCCCGCGCGGCGGTTCGCCGCCACTCCGATGAGGGCCTCCAGGCGTTGGAGACGCTCCCGCCGGGCCCTGCCGCCCTCGCCCTCCGAGGCCTCGCCGAAGGGCTCGTCCGCCGCCTCCGCTGACGCCCTCGATCCTCCTCGCACCGGCTCCCATCCCTATCTTCCAGGCTCCTCCAGGCGCCCCCCATGCTTGTCCGAGAGGTCACCGTCAGAAACAAGGCCGGGATCCACACCCGGCCGGCCTCCCAGATCGTCCGGGAGGCCTCCCGCTTCGGGTCGGAGTTCTTTATCCGGAAGGACGGCTACGAGATCAACGGGAAGAGCATCATCGGCGTGATGACGCTCGCGGCCGAGCAGGGCGCGACGCTCGAGCTCATCTTCGACGGGTCCGACGAGGACGCCGCCGCCGAGGCGCTGGCCGCGCTATTCGAGAGCGGGTTCGGCGAGCCGATCTAGCCCATGCCCCAGCCCATTCCCCCCACCGAGAGTCCCGAACCCATCGTTGCCCCGATGATGGCGGCCCAGGAGCGCGTGGGCGGTGAAGTGACGGTCGAGGGCATCGGGGTGGCTCCGGGCGTCGCCATCGGCCCGGCCTATGTCCACGCGCCCGGGGCGTTCTCGGCCGAGCCCGAGGTCCTCGACCCCGGGGAGGTCGAGGCCGAGCTGGCTCGGTTCGAGCGGGCGATCGTTCGCTCGGAGCGCGAGCTCAAGAAGATCGTCACGGTGGCCCAGGAGAAGCTGGGCGGAAGCTCGGCGCGCATCTTCGACGCCCAACTCCTGACCCTGCGCGACGTCGGCTTCTACGATGCGGTGGTCGAGCGCATCCGAGAGCGGCGCCACACCGCGGCCTACGCGGTCCAGAGCGTAATGGGGGCGGTCCGGCGTCGGCTCGAGACGAGCGGGAACGCCGCCCTCCGCGACCGCGCCGGCGACCTGCTCGACGTCCAGAACCGCGTGCTCCGCAACCTCCACCAGGGCCGCGCCTTCTCCAAGATCGAGAAGGATCGCGTGGTGGTGGCCGAGAACCTCACGGCGGCCGACGTCCTGCTGTTCGCCCGTCGTGGGGTGCTCGGCTGCGTGCTCGACTTCGGGGGGCCCACCTCGCACGTCTCCATCATGGCGCGCGCCCTCGGGGTGCCCGCCGTCGTCTCTCTGCACGACCTCGCCGACCGCGTCCGGAAGGACGACCTCGTCATCGTGGACGGGTTCTCGGGACGGGTGGTCCTCAACCCGTCCGAGGCGACGCTCGCGACGTACCGGGCCAAGCAGGCCCGGTACCAGTCGCTGCGCGAGGAGCGGGAGGGGCTCGTGGCCGAGCCGGCCGAGACCATCGACGGGCACGCCGTCGCGCTCCAGGCCAACCTCGAGTTCCGGGAAGAGCTCCCCCTCCTCGACGAGTTCGGGGCGGAGGGGATCGGGCTGTTCCGCACCGAGATGCTGTTCCTCACGCAGGGGAAGCCCCTCAACGAGGAGGAGCAGTACCTCGTCTACCGGGAGGTCGTCCTGCGCGCGGCCCCGCACGGCGTGACGTTCCGGCTCATCGACCTCGGCGGCGACAAGATCCTCCCGATGGCCCGGCGCGAGAGCAACCCGTTTCTCGGCTGGCGCGGCATCCGCATCCTGCTCTCCAAGCCCGACCTCCTCCGGCCGCAGCTCCGGGCCGTCCTCCGCGCCGCCGCGCTCGGCCCCGCACGCATCCTCATCCCCATGGTGTCAAGCCTCGACGAGATCCGCGCCGTGCGCGCGCTCCTAGAGGAGACGGCCGAGGCGCTGGCGCGCGACGGCATCGAGCACAGCACCGAGGTGCCCGTCGGCGTCATGGTCGAGGTCCCGGCGGTGGCGCTGATGGCCGAGCACTTCGCCGCCGAGGTCGACTTCTTCTCGGTGGGGACCAACGACCTCACGCAATACACCCTGGCCGTCGACCGCGGCAACGACCTCGTGGCGCAGAGCTACCGCGAGCTTCACCCGGCCGTGCTCCAGCTCATCCAGCAGGCCGTGGACGGCGCCCGGGCGGCGGGCATCCCTGTGAGCCTCTGCGGCGAGATGGCGGCGGACCCCCGCGTGACCCCTCTGCTCGTCGGCCTCGGCCTCGACGCGCTCAGCGCCTCGCCGGCTTACCTCACCCTCGTCAAGCGCGCCCTCCGAGCCATGACGTTCGAGGAGGCGCAGGCGCTCGCACGCCGCGCCCTGCGCCAGCCCGACGCCGATGGCGTCGCCCGGCTGCTCCGCCAGTGGCTCACGGACCACACCCCCGACCTCGCGGTCGTCCTCGGCGTCGAGGCCCCCGACGAGGAGGCCTAGGGGTCCGCGTCCACGGCTCGCACTCGTCTCTGATCTCCCCGGACTCCTATGCCTTCGGTACCCAACCCTTCCACGGCTCCTCGCGTCGCGCTGGACCCCCAGGACATGCACGCGGCCATCGCGGCCTTCCCGGATCACCTCCGGGAGGGGTGGCGCCGCGGCGGCGCGGCCGACGCGTTCGACCTCTCGCCCGACCGGTACGACGGCGTCCTGGTATGCGGCATGGGCGGCTCCGCCATCGGTGGCGATCTGCTGCGGACGCTGGGCGAGGCAGAGGCGCCGGTGCCGATCCAGGTCGTGCGGGGGTACAGGCTGCCCGCGTGGGTCGGAGACCGCACCCTCGTCGTGGCGTCGTCCTACTCTGGAGGGACGGAGGAGACCCTGTCCGCCTTCGCCGACGCCCGCCAGCGCGGCGCGGCGCGGCTCGTGGTGGCCTCCGGTGGGGCGCTGATGGAGCAGGCCGACGCGGAGGGGCTGCCGCGGATCGCCATCCCGGGGGGGCTCCAGCCCCGCGCCGCGCTCGGCTACTCGCTCGGCGTTCTGCTACGCCTCGGCCGGTCCCTCGGCCTGGTCGAGCTCCCCGACGCAACGGTGGACGCCGCGGCCGACGAGGCCAGCCTGCGGGCACGGCGGTACGCCGAGGGCGGCGACGCCCGAGACCTGGCCGGTGCTCTCCACGGCACGCTCCCCGTGGTCTACAGCGGCAACGGGCTCCTGGAGGCCGTCAACCTCCGGTGGCGGAACCAACTCCACGAGAACGCCAAGACCCTCGCCTACGGCAACCTCTTCCCCGAGCTCAACCACAACGAGATCGTCGGCTTCGAGGCCACGCCGTCCGAGGTCATGCAGCGCGTGGCGGTCGTGGCGCTGCGCGACCGCGAGGACCACCCGCAGGTGCAGCGGCGATTCGACGTCACGCGCGAGATCGTCGAGCCGAGAGTGGCGGGGTGGCACGAGGTGGAGGCGGTGGGCCAGAGCCGGCTCGGCCGCGTCCTCTCCCTGCTGCAGCTGGGGGATTGGGTGAGCTACTGGCTGGCGATGGCGCAGGAGGTGGACCCGACCCCGGTCGAGAGCATCCAGCGCCTCAAGGCGACGCTGGCCCGCGCGTGAGCCGCAGGCGGCCCACGGGTGGGGACGAGCGCATGCCTTGACGGAACCGCACGGCGGATCTATCGTGCCCCTCCGAGCCGCCGCCTCCTGCGCTCCACTGTTCCGTCGCCCGGCCATGTCGAAGACCCCGCACGCGGGTTCGCTCCTCCGTCTCGCTCGCCTCGCACCGGCCGCGGCCGTCCTGCTCGGCGTGGCCCTCTCGGTGTCGCCGGCCGAGGCGCAGTACTTCGGGCGCAACAAAATCCAGTACCAGAACTTCGACTGGCACATCCTGAAGACGGAGCACTTCGACGTCTACTACTACCCCGAGGCCCAGGCCCTCGCCGAGCACGGGGCGCACTTCGCGGAGGAGGTCTATGACGAGCTGGAGCATCGGTTCGACTTCTCGCTGAACCACCGCGTCCCGCTCATCTTCTACTCCTCGAACCTCCACTTCAAGCAGACCAACGTCACGTCCGGGTTCATCCCCGACGGCGTCGGGGGGTTCTTCGAGTTCCTCAAGGGCCGGGTCGTCATCCCGGCCAACGGCGACCTCCACCGGTTCCGCCGGGTCGTCCGCCACGAGCTCGTCCACGTCTTCACCTACTCGAAGCTGACGCGCGTCCTCCGCGACCACCGCGTACCCGTGGACCGTTTCCTCCCGCTCTGGTTCACCGAGGGGCTGGCGGAGTACTGGAGCGGCCCGCCCGACTACCAGCACGAGATGATCCTCCGCGACGCCGTCGCGAGCAACTTCTTCGTGCCGCTCGACGACCTCGACCGCATCGCGGGCACCTACGTGATGTACAAGGAGGGCGAGGCCGTGTGCCGCTTCCTCGCCGAGACCTACGGCGAGGAGAAGATCCTCCGCCTCATCGAGGAGAGCTGGCGCGATACCGACTTCGGCGAGGTGATGGCGTTCGTGTTGGGCGAGGACCTCCACACGGTCTCCGACCGCTTCACCGCCTGGGTCCGCGAGCAGTACCTCCCGATGCTGGAGGACGCCGACGTGCCGACCCTCCTCTCGGAGGCCGTCGCGGCCCGAGGCGTGAACATGAAGCCCGTCGTGCATCAGGCACCCGATGGGCAGCGCGAGGTGGTCTACGTCGCCAACCGGGGAGGCTACACCAATGTCTACGCGATGCCCGTGGACGCCGACTACCAGCCCACCGGCGAGCCCGAGGTGCTCGTGCGGGGCGAGCGCAGCGCCGACTTCGAGGCGTTCCACCTCTTCGAGAGCCGGATGGACGTCTCCGAGGAGGGCCTCCTCGCCTTCGTCACCAAGCGCGGGGGCGGCGACGTCGTCCACGTCTACGACCTCCGCGCCCGCGAGCACGTGGGGCTGTACCACTTCGACGGCCTCGTCGCCGTGTACTCCCCGACCTGGAGCCCCGACGGCCGCCGCCTCGCGTTCACGGGCATCGACCAGGGCGGCTTCTCCGACCTCTACCTCTACGACCGGGACGCCGAGCACCTCCGCCAGCTCACCCACGACACCTACGACGACCGCGATCCGGACTGGAGCCCCGCTGGCGAGGTGCTCGTGTTCTCCTCCGACCGCACCGCCGCCGCGGGCCCCGGGACCCCCGCCTACAACCTCTTCCGTTACGACCTCACGACGGACGGCATCGAGTACGTCACCTACGGCCGCCAGCACGACCTCTCCCCTCGGTGGAGCCCCGATGGTCGGCACGTCGTCTTCGCGAGCGC
>JAWWCA010000093.1:0-13946 GCA_033720695.1 Rubricoccaceae bacterium | reverse complement strand
GGGAGCCGCCCCTCCCGGCCCGCGCGGCGCAGCGTGTTGAGGCACTGGTTCCGCGCGATCGTGAAGAGGTAGGCCTTGAACGAGCCGGTGCTGAGGAGCCGCTGCCGGTTCTCGTAGACGCGGACGAAGGCCTCCTGCATCACGTCCTCTGCAGCCTCGCGGTCCAGCAGCATCTTGGCGCAAAAGGCGTAGACGGCCCCCTTGTGGCGGTTGTAGAGGGCGACGAAGGCGAACTCGTCGCCTCGCTGGAAGGCCTCGATGAGGGCGTGGTCGGGCGGGGGCATGCGGTGGGGATGCGGCGTAGAGCTACGACACAGGAGGGCCCCAGAAGTTGCTCCCGCCGATGGGATCCGGCCGGAGGCCCTCCCGAGCCCGGACGCGCGTCGCCGCCCGCGACCCGTGGGAGCCACCGCGGCCCAGGGTATTGCCTCAACCTTTACCTGACGCGGCGGGGCGTGTGTGTATTTTCGCGCCGCGTTGCGCGGCCGCACCCGGACTGACGAGGGGGCCGCGCCGCTCTTTTCCGGCACCCCGACCCGCCGCTTCAGGAACCTCCCCAACGATGCAAACACCCGCTTCCCGACAGCTCCCGCTCGCCCTCACCGCGGGCGCCGTCCTCGCGCTCACCGTCGGCCTCACCGGCTGCGGCGGCACCCGCCCGGCCGGCCCCGACCCGGCCGTCCCCGCCGGCCCCACCCTCGTGGCCGAGTGGGAGGGCGAGGACCTCACGCTCGACGAGTACGAGGCCGCCTACGCCAACAGCGTCGGCGGCGCCGAGAACGCGGCCGACGACTCCCTCGCCGCCTACGAGGACTTCCTCCAGCGCTACGTCAACTTCCGGCTGAAGGTCCGCCAGGCCCGCGACCTCGGCCTCATGGAGGACTCCACGCTCCAGGCCGAGATGGCCGACTACCGCGACCAGCTCGCCCGCCCCTACTTCACCGACCAGGCCGTCCTCGAGGACATCGTCCGGGACCTCTACGCGAAGCAGCAGGAGGAGATCAACGCCTCCCATCTCCTCATCCGCGTCGAGCCCACGGCCTCCCCGGCCGACACCCTCGCCGCCTACGAGCGGACGCGCGCCTTCCTCGATTCCCTCGCCGCCGGCGTCGACTTCGGCGACCTCGCCTTCCGCCACTCCGAGGACCCCTCCGCCCGTCGCAACCGCGGCGACCTCGGCTACTTCACCGGCGGCCGCATGGTCCAGGCCTTCGAGGACGCCGCCTTCGGGACGCCCGTCGGCGAGGTCGCCGGCCCCTTCCGGACGCGGTTCGGCTACCACCTCCTGCAGGTCCACGACCGCCGCGCGCGCACCCCGGAGATCCGCGCCTCCCACATCCTCATCCGCGTCCAGGGCGAGACCCCGGCCGACTCCGCCGCCGCGCGCGAGACCATCGAGGAGATCCGCGACCGCGTCGCCGCGGGCGAGGACTTCGCCACGCTCGCCCGCCAGTACTCCGACGACGTCGCCTCGGGCCGCAACGGCGGCGACCTCGGCTTCTTCGCCCTCGGCCGCATGGTCGGGCCGTTCAACGACGCCGCCTTCGCGCTCGAGAGCCCCGGCGACGTCTCCGACATCGTCGAGACCCGGTTCGGCTACCACCTCATCCGGCTCGAGGAGCGGGGCTCGCTGCCGACCTACGACGAGGCCTACCCCGAGCTGAAGCGGCTCGCCGAGCAGCTGCCCCGGACGGCCGTCCGCCGCCAGGAGATCGGCCGCGAGGAGCGCGACGCCGCCGGCTTCACGCTCGACTCCCTCCGCCTCGCCGCCGCCCTCGACGGGTTCGACGCCGACTCCCTCAACCTCCAGCTCCGCCGCGACGGCTTCGGCGACGCCGCCGACGAGGCGTTCGCCACGATCGGCGACTCCACCTACACCCTCGGCCAGTTCTACGACTGGTACGTCCGCCAGCAGCCACAGCCGAACCCGGATGCCCGCGAGGGGGTCCTCGATGCCGCCGACATCTACCTCGCCGAGCAGGGCTTCGACTACGCCCTCGCCCAGCTCGAGGAGCGCGACCCCGACTTCCGCGCCCTCCTCGACCAGTACGTCGACGGCGTCCTCCTCTTCAAGATCTCCGAGGACTCGGTCTGGACCCCGGCCGCCGAGGACGAGGCCGGCCTCCGCGCCTACTACGAGGCCCACCGCAGCGACTACCGCTGGCCCGAGCGCCACCGCGTCCTCGCCTTCACGAGCCCGTCGGACTCCCTCCTCACGGCCGTCGCCGCCGACCTCGACGCGGGCACCGACCCGGCCGCCGTCCTCGCCATGCACGAGGACGCCCGCCTCACCCTCGCCCTCGACACCCTCCACCTCGCCGACACCACCGGCACCCCGCTCGACACCGTCTTCGAGCTCGAGCCCGGCCAGCACACCAGGGTCCTCCCCGAGCGCAGCCGCCTCGCCGTCTACATCCTCGACGGCATCGAGGCCCCTCGCGAGAAGACGTTCGAGGAGGCCCGCGCCGAGCTCGTCACGGACTACCAGGACGTGCTGGAGGCGGCGTGGGTCGCGCGCCTGCGCGAGCGCTACGACGCCCGCGTCTACCCCGAGCCGCTTACGGCCGCCTTCGAGGACGTCCAGGGCCCGCCGACGGACGAGAGCGGCGGGATGCCGGGATCCGAGGGGGCATCGGCGCAATAAACCCGCGCCCCGCTTCGTGAACGCCGCGGAGCCCGGCGTCGGCGCCCAGCCGCCGGCCGGGCTCCGCCGTTTGGCCGCCTCGCCCCCGGGACCCCCCGCCGTGACCTCGCCTGCCCGCCGCCGCCTCGCCTGCGCCCTCGCGCTCCTCGCCCTCGCCGGGTGCGGCGGCGAGGACGCGCCGCGCGGCGACTACGCCGCGCGCGTGGGCGAGGAGGTGCTCACCCACGCCGAGGTGGCCGAGGCCCTGGAGGTGCTGCCCCCCGGGCTCGACAGCCTCACGGCGCACCAGCAGGTCGTGGACCAGTGGGTCCGGAGCCGGCTCCTCGCCGAGGAGGCGCGCCGGCAGGGCCTCCTCGACGACGACGCCGTGCGCCGCCAGCTCGCCGACAACGAGCGCGCCGTCCTCGCGGCCGCCCTCATCGACCGTTTCTTCGAGGCGAACCCCGCCGAGCCGACCGACGAGGACCTCCGGACGTACTACGACCAGCACCGCGAGCGGCTCGCCCTCCGGGAGCCCTACGTCCGCGTCCGCCACCTCGTCCTCACCGACGAGGCCCGCGCCGAGGCGGCCCGCGCCGCCCTCGCCCGCGCCGCCGACTCCCCCTTCGCCGACTCCCTCTGGGTGCTCACGGCCCGGACCTACGCCGACCCCCCGGACGGCCCCCTCGCCCTCGCCGAGACCTACGTGCCGGCCAGCCGCCTCGCGGAGACCGACGCCGAACTCGGCGCCGCGGTGTCCGCCCTCGGGCCCGGCGAGGTCGCCCCCGTCGTGGCCTCGGCGGGGCGGTTCCACGTCGTCCAGCTCGTCGACCGCGAGCCGACGGGCACGGTGCCCGAGCTGGGCTGGGTCGAGGGGGAGCTCCGCCAGCGGCTCGCCATCGAGGCCCGCAACCGGATGCTGGCGCGGCAGGTGCAGCAGCTCCGCACCGAGGCGCAGGCCGCCGGCCGCCTCGACATCCGATGACCGCCCCCACCCCACGCCGCGGCGCCGACCCGCGCCGCACCCCCCGCCCCCCCATGCTCCGACCCCCTGCCGTCCTCCTCGTTCTCGCCCTCTCGCTCCCCGCGGCCGCGCAGGTCCCCGACGGCGCCGTTCTGGATGCCGTCGTGGCCGTCGTGGGCGATCAGCCCGTGCTCGCCTCCGAGGTCGAGGCCCTCGCCGCCTCCGTCGCCCCCGACGGCGGGGTGACCGACGAGGTGTGGAGCCGCGCGCTCGACGAGATCATCGGGCAGTACGTCTTCGTCGAGCGGGCCGAGCAGGACACGACGGTCGTGGTCACCGACGACCAGGTGAACCGCCAGCTCGACGCCCGGATCGCCCAGCTCGAGAGCCAGATCGGGGGGCGCGCCCGGCTCGAGGCCTACTATGGCCTCCCCGTCGAGGAGATCCGGATGCGGTTCCGCGACGACGTCCGCCGCCAGCTCCTCGCCCAGCAGTACCAGGGCCGCCGCCTCCGCGAGGTCACGATCACCCCCACCGAGGTGCGGGAGTGGTTCGCGACGATCCCGGCCGAGCAGGTCCCGGAGGTGCCCGAGCTCGTCCGCGTCGCCCAGGTCGTGAAGGTCCCGGCACCGGACGACGCCGCGGAGGCAGAGGCGCGCGCCTTCGCCGAGGCCCTCCGCGACTCCATCCTCGCCGGCCAGGCCACCATCGAGGCCCTCGCCCGCCGGCACACCGACGACCGGGCCTCGGCCGCCCGCGGGGGCCTCTACGAGAGCGTCAACGTGCGCGACCTCGTCCCCGAGTTCGGGATCGTCGCCGGGACGCTGGAGCCGGGCGGGATCTCGCAGGTGTTCGAGACCGCCTTCGGCTACCACGTCCTCCGGCTCAACGAGCGGCAGGGCGACGTGATCACGTTCAACCACATCCTCGTCCGCGTCGACGACGCGGCCGTCGACCCCGCGGCCGTCATCGAGGCGCTGCGCGTGCTCCGCGACTCCGTCGTCGTGCACGGCGTGCCGTTCGAGGCCATCGCCCGGCGGCACTCCGAGGACCCCATCTCGGCCAGCCGCGGCGGCGCCCTCACCGACGAGGCGGGCAGCCGGGACCTCCAGCTCGACCTCCTCGGGGAGGAGTGGCAGGCCACGCTCGACACCCTGGAGGTGGGCGAGGTCAGCGCCCCCGCGGAGGTGCGCCTCCTCGACGGCAGCCGCGCCTGGCACCTCGTGCTCCTGCAGCGCCGGACGCCCCCCCACCGCCTCGCCCCCGAGACCGACTACGCGCTCCTCAGCCAGTACGCCCTCCGCGAGAAGCAGGGCGCCGTGCTCGACACGTGGCTCCGCGACCTCCGAGAGACGGTCTACGTCGAGATCAAGTCCGACCGGTACGTGCCCGAGGCCTGACGCCCGGTGCCTCTCCCCGTCCTTTCCTCTCCTCCCCGATGGCTCTCCCCGCCTCCGACCTCGACACCGCCGACCCCGCCGCCGTGGACCGCCTCAGCGAGGCCTACGACCGCCTCCGACGCGAGATCGGGAAGGTGATCGTCGGGCAGGAGGCCGTCGTCGAGGGGCTGATGGTGGCGCTCCTGGCCCGCGGCCACGTCCTCCTCGTCGGCGTCCCCGGCCTCGCCAAGACCCTCCTCATCAAGACGCTCGCCGAGGCCGTCGACCTCTCGTTCTCGCGGATCCAGTTCACGCCCGACCTCATGCCCGGCGACATCACCGGGACCGAGATCATCGAGGAGGAGCGCGACACGGGGCGCCGGGCGTTCCGCTTCGTGAAGGGCCCCCTCTTCGCCCACGTCATCCTCGCCGACGAGGTGAACCGGACGCCGCCGAAGACGCAGGCGGCCCTCCTGGAGGCGATGCAGGAGCACCACGTCACGGCCGCCGGCCAGCGGTACGACCTCGGCGACCCCTTCTTCGTCCTCGCCACGCAGAACCCCATCGAGCAGGAGGGCACCTACCCCCTCCCCGAGGCCCAGCTCGACCGGTTCATGCTCAACCTCTGGCTGGACTACCCGCCCTTCGAGGACGAGGTCTCGGTCGTCCGCAACACGACCGGTCCACAGGACGCCCGCGTCGAGCCGGTCTTGGGGGCCGAGGCGCTCCGCGCGTTCCAGGCCCTCGTCCGCCAGGTGCCCGTCGCCGACAGCGTGATCCGCCACGCCGTGACGCTCGCGGCGCGCACCCGCCCCGGCCGCGACGGGACGCCCCCGTTCGTGAACGACTTCCTCTCCTACGGCGCCGGCCCCCGCGCGAGCCAGTACCTCATCCTCGGCGCCAAGGCCCGCGCGCTCCTCGACGGCCGTCTCACCCCCCTCGCCGCCGACGTCGACGCCCTCGCGGTCCCCGTCCTCCGCCACCGGATCGTGACCAACTTCAACGCCGAGGCTGAGGGCGTGACGCCGGTGGACGTGATCGAGCGGCTTCTGAAGGAGGAGGGATAGCGCTCCCGTCGCGACCATGCGCCCCCACCGCCTCCTCGTGGCCGCGCTTCTCCTCGCCGGCTGCGCCGACGAGCCCGAACCGCGGCCCGACGACCTCGCCGGGGCCCCAGGCACGACGGCCTCACCGGTCGAGCCCGACACCTTCGACCCCACGGACGCGAACGAGACGGTGCTGGGGGAGTCTACCGCCGACTTCACTCCAGACGACGACCTCCCCCCCGCCTCCGTCCCCCTCCTCGCCACCGTCGGCAGCTGCGACGCCCGCTCCGTGGAGCCCCTCTGCTTCGCGTTCACCGGGGCGGGCTGGACGCTCGCGGCGGCGCAGGCGCAGTGCGCCACCGCCGAAGGCGGGGTGTTCCAGTCCACCCCCTGCCCATCGGCCGAGCGCATCGGGGAGTGCGTCCACCGCCCCGAAGGCGACGCCACACGCGAGATCGTCTACGCGTTCTACACCCCCATGGACCCGATCATCGCGGAGGCCGTGTGCCCGGGGACCTTCCGCGCGCGCTAGCCCAGGCCCCGCTCGCCCACAACGCCCACGCGATGAGAGCGGCCTGGAGCGGGAGCCGCAGCCACAGCAGCGCCTGGCCCACGGCCCCCTCCACCCCGATCCCTTCGGCGGCCATGTGGACGTTGGCCGGGAAGACCGCCACCAGGAGAGCGGCGAGCCCCCAGCCCGCCCACCGCCGCACCGGCGGCCGGAGCAGCACCCCGAGCCCCCCCAGCACCTCGAAGGCCCCGCTCAGGAGGACGAGGAGACGCGGCCCCGGGAGGGCCGGTGGCATGATCGCCACGTATGCGTCGGGCACCAGGAAGTGCAGGGCGCCTGCCACTACGAACGTCCCGCCGAGCAGCCACCGCGCGGAGCGCCGCAGGCGCGGCTCCTGGGGCGCGCGTTCGACGGGTGAAGGTTGAAGCAAGGGGAATACCGACGGGCGGGTGAGCGTAGGAGGGGCGGCATCCCGCCCCCTGCCTCCTACCCCATGCGCTCCTCCCTGTTCGGCCGCCTCTTCGCCCTCTTCCTGATCGTCCCGCTCATCGAGCTGGTCCTGCTCGTCTGGATCGGCGAGCGCGTCGGGTTCTGGCCGACGGTCGGGCTCGTCGTGGCGACCGCCCTCGCGGGCTCGTGGCTGGCCCGGCGGGAGGGGATGGCGGTCCTCCGCCGGTTCCAGGCGCGCCTCGCCTCGGGGCAGCCCCCGGGTCGAGAGCTCACCGACGGCCTCATCATCCTGGTGTCGGGGACGCTCCTCCTCACGCCGGGCGTCCTCACCGACGTCGTCGGTCTCCTCGGCCTCTTCCCCCCCTCGCGCGCGTGGATCCGACGCCGGCTGGAGTCGCGGGCCCGAGGCGCGGTCGCGGGCGGCCGCGTGAGCCTGTTCACCGGCGGCCGTCCGTTCGGCACACCCCGGCCGGGGACCGCCTCACCACCGCGCCCCGCGCCGGCCCCGGGGGCCGACGTCCTGGACGCGACGGTGATCGAGGAGGTCGAGAACGGGGGCGCTACCGAGCGATGACCACCCGCTGCGTCTCGACCTGGCCGCCGGCGGTGAGCCGGACGAGGTAGGTGCCCGCGGGCAGGGCGGCCCCGACGAGCAGGGCCTCGTGGCGGCCGGCCTCGACCTCGGCGTCGACGAGGACGGCCACCTCCCGCCCGAGCACGTCGTGGACGGAGAGGCGCACGCGCTCCGCCTCGGGGAGCGTGAAGGCGACCGTCGAGGCCTCGGTGGCGGGGTTGGGGTAGGGCGCGCCGAGACGCGCAGGGGCCTCCGTGGCCGCGGCCTCTCCGAAGGCGATCCCCTCGCCAGCGGCGCCGGCCTGCTGGCGGCCCGAGAGGTAGAGCAGGAGGAGGTTGGCTTCGAGGTTCTCCTGCGCGAGGGGCACGATCTGCGACGACGAGGGCCAGAACGAGGGGCCCACCTCCGGCGTGAACGAGAAGATCTTCGGCTTGGTGGTTTGCTCCCCATACATCCAGTCGTCGGAGTCGCCGTTGACGGGGTAGAGGATCTCGGGGCCGATGCCGTAGGTGTAGCCGTTGGCGGCCGTCAGCCGCTGCGAGGCGGCCACGAAGAGGTTGTGATCCGGCGTGTACTCCACCCGGTAGCCCCAGGGGAAGAGGAGGAGGTCGCCGTAGGTGTGGTAGTTGAACGCGGCGCGGACGCTGCGCCCCCCTTCGAGGAAATCGCGGAGGGCGACGAGCTCGGGCTCAGAGAACGGCGCAGGCCCGCGGTAGGTGTCGCTGAAGGGGCTGCCGCTGGACCCGATGTTGTCGTAGCCCCAGAGGTAGCCGTAGTTGCGGTTGAGGTCGACGCCGCGGCTGCCGCCGCCGTTGACGCGCCGGTTCTTGCGCCAGAAGCCGCCGCCGTTCGGGTCCGTCGTCTCGTTGTAGACGTAGCCGTCGGGGTTGAGGATCGGCACCACGAAGAGCCGCCGGTTGTTGACGAGGTACCGGATCTGGGCGTCGCTGTCGTAGTTCTCGAGGAGGTACCAGAGGGTGTAGAGCACCGTCGTGAGGCCGGCGGGCTCACGGGCGTGGTGGAGCGACGTGATGAGGACCTCGGGCTCGTCCTCGTCCACGCCGGGGTTGTCGGAGACCTCGACCATCCAGATGTCCCGGCCCTCGTGGCTCTGGCCCAGCGAGAGGCGCGCGCTGATGAGATCGGGGTACTGCGCACGCATGTCGTCGAGGATGGCGAGGGCCTCGGTGAAGGTCGGGAAGCCGCCCATCGAGCCGAAGATGTTGCCCTGGATGCCGCCCGCCGCGAGGGCGGCCGCCCGCTCCGCAGCCGTCAGGGTGGGGCGGGCCGAGACCGCCGCAGCGAGGTCCTCCACGAGCACCTCGGCGTCGAGGCCGGCCGCGCGGGCGATGGCGAGCTCGGATTCGGAGAGAACCGTGCGGAGGGCCGGCCCCTGGTCCGTCGTCTCGATGCGGGCGTGGTCGAGGTGGACCCCGGCCGCCGCGAGGCGCTCGGCGAGGCGGGCCGCCGGGCGGGCCTCAGCCCCGGGCGCGGGCAGCGGCAGGAGCACTTCGGCGTAGCGTTCGGGGGCCTCCTGCTCGGGCGCTTGCGCAACGACGGGCACGGCGAGGAGGGCGAGGAGGACGGGGAGGAGGCGTCGGCAGGCGTGAGGCATCGGTCGGGCGTTAACGGTTTACGCCAAGGTACTCCCGATCCCCGCGGTCGTCACACCTCCCCGGCCGGGTGAAGACGACCGGAAGAGCCTCGCGGCCCTGAACGGGCTTCCGGGCCCGTCGTTGGGCGGGCGTGACCTCGCCCGCCCTCCTGGCCCGCAGCGCCCGCGCCATCCCCCTCGGCCTCCGGTACATGGCCGCGAGCGCGCTCTTCTTCAGCCTGATGAGCCTGTTCGTCAAGCTGGCCGGGGCGCGGATCCCGACGATGGAGATCGTCTTCGCCCGCTCGGTCTTCATGGCCGTCGCCACCTACGGGCTCCTCCGGCGCGAGGGGGTCTCGCCGCTGGGCCGGAACCGGGGCTTGCTCCTCGTGCGGGGCGTCGTCGGGGTGACGGCGCTGAGCCTGCTCTACTTCGCGCTCCCGCGGATCCCCCTCGGCGACGCCACGGCCATCTTCTACACGACGCCAGTCTGGACGGCGGTGGCGGCCGTCCTCGTCCTGCGCGAGCGGACGGCCGGCCTCGTCGTCGCGGGGATGGGGGTGAGCCTGCTGGGCGTGGCCCTCATCGCGAAGCCGTCGTTCCTCCCGCTGGGCGGGCTCCTCGGCGGCGGCCCCGTCGGCGCCCTCGACGGGCTGGCCGTCGCGGCGGCCCTCGCGGCGTCGGTGCTCTCCGGGTTCGTCTACGCCGTCGTCCGAAAGCTCCGCGAGACCGACGCCCCGAACGTCATCATCTTCTACCTCTCGGCCGTGGGCGTCGTCGGGGCCCTCCCGTTCGCCGGGGGCTGGGTGTGGCCGCGGGGGGTGGACTGGCTCTGGCTTCTCGGCGCGGGCGCTACGACGCAGCTGGCGCAACTCGCCCTCACGCGCGGGCTCCACCTCGAACCGGCCGGCCGCGCGATGTCGGTCGGCTACCTCCAGGTGGTCTTCGCCTTCGGATGGGGCGTGCTCGTGTTCGGGACGGTGCCCGGCCCGGCGAGCCTCCTCGGCGCCGCGCTCATCGTGGGGAGCGTGCTGCTCGTCCTGCGGCGGGGGTCGCGGCGGGCGGCGTAGGCGCCCATTTCGTCGCGCGCGCTTGCGGAGAACGGGAGGCCTTGCGGATACTCCCAGGGATTCATCCTGCACTGCTATGCGTTCCCTGATTCTTCCCCTGGCCCTCCTCGTCGCCCCGGCGCTCTCGCTCAACGCCCAGCCGTCCGGAGCCCCCGGAGCGCCGCTCGCGATCCCTCCGCCCACGTGCCCCTCGATCCCCGACGACCGCTCGATCCCTCTGGGCTTCTACCTCGAACCGGAGGTGGTCGATCACCTCGCGAAGAAAGAGGAGAGCGTGTTTGTCCGGGCCTACCTCCTCTCGCTCCTCGCTGAGGAAGCGACCCCCGGAAACGTGCTCCGCGAGCGTGCCCGCACCCTCGACGGCGCCACGTTCGCTCAGCTCATCGGCTGCAAGGGACCGCCCGCGGGGGCCTTCGACTGGTCGGTCCCCACCGTTCGGGAGATGGTGGACGCCCTCGACGCCGAAGCCGAGCGCCAGCGGCGCCTCCGGCTCGCGGCCGAGCGCACCGACGCCGACTCCTTCCTCAACCGCCTGACGGTCGCGCCTGACCGCCCGGCGGACCAGCTCCTCGCGCTCCGCGACGACCTCGCCGTGGAGCGGGAGCGCTACCGCAGCCGACTCTTCGCCGACGCCCTCTTCGATCCCCTCCGCGCGCGCCTCGACGACGCCCTCGCCCTCGCGCACCGGCTCCCCATCTGGTTCGCTGTGGAGAGCGACCTCCGGCGGGCCGCGCAGGGCGAGGAGACCGCGACCGCCGCGGCCGAGGCGTCGCGGGGACGCCTGGACGGTGCGCTCCAGGCCTGGGCCAACGCGGCGGTCGCCGCCGCCGACGAGGCGGCCGCCGCAGTCCGTCCCCTCGCGGACGACCCCGGCCTCTCCCCCGCCCGCCGCGCGGCGGCGGAGGACGCCCTGCAGTTGGCCGAGGAGGTCACGGCGTTGCAGGACACCCTCCAGGTCCAGCTCGGCAATGACGACCAGCCCGCTGCCCGCGGGACCTCGGATCGCCTCGCAGACGCCCTCCGCCGGACGATCCAGCGGGCCGCCGAGGCCCAGGGCGATGAGCCGGGCCCGACGCCACCGGATCTCCCCGAGGCGGCGGAGGCGGCGTGGCAGGCCCTCGGCGCGAGCACCACCCGCCTCGGGATCGACGAGGCCGCCGCCGGAGCCGCGCAGGGAGCGCTCCGGCGGGTCCAGGCGGCCCACCGAGCGGTGCAGCAGGACCTGGCCGCTCTTTCGGGCCTCCCCGGTCCCACCGCCGTCGACGCGGAGGCCGTGGCCGAGGCCGCCCGGGCGCGGCTCGACGCCGTCCGTCTCGAACACGCCACCGTGCGGGACGACGTGACGCTCGCCCTCCAGGACCCCGTCGGCGTCACGGCCGCCGCGGGCGCCCTGAGCGAGGGCCGGTCCGCCCCGGCGCTCGCGCCGCTCGCGGTCGAGGACGCCCCGGAGCGGCTTCGGAGCGCCACCCCGCCCATCGCCCCGGAGCAGGTGCTCTGGGCCCTCACCGACCTCCTCTACGAGCGGGCGCAGGAGGAGCTCACCCTCGACTTCGTCTACCGGCTCCGCGGCTGGTTTCAGGAGACGGAGACCGGAGCGGCGCTCGCGCTGGCGTTCCCCCGCACCGCCCAGATCTTCTCCTCCAGCGAGCTCCTCCTCTTCGAGCTGCCCCGAGCCGCCTGGCGGGACGCCCTCCGCGCCGACATCCGCGCGCTCCCCCACGCGCTGACGCTGGAGCCCCCGGTCCGGGGGCTCGTCCTCGACCTCCTGTACCGCGACGAGCACGGCGTGGTGGCCGGAGACACGGTCGCGGGGTGCCCGCCCGCGAGGCCATCCGGCGGCTCCGCAGCGGGCCCTGCCCCCCTCGCCCAGCGGAGAACGTGCGCCGAGGCGTACCTCGACGCCCTCGGCCTGACGGTCGGCCTCGCCGAGCGCCTGATGGCGGGGGCGTCCCCGTTCGACGTCGCGATCGCGCTGTCGGGCGGGCTGCGATCGCACGAGGTGGCCGGCCGGCCGCTGCTGCGTCGCCTCGGCCTTCGGCCCGAGGACACCGCGCGCGTGCTCGGCGCCGCGTCCCTGATGGCCGACGTGGCCCGGGACCTCCGCCTGCAAGGGGGCCTCCCGCCCGCCGACGCCAACCCCGCCGAGCTGCCCGACCACCTCCTCTCCCTCTCCCAGTTCGACACGGCTGCGCCGACGCTCCGGCGGCTCTACGTCAACCTCCTCGTCCTCTCGCACCTCCAGCCCCTCGACACCCCAACGCACCCGCTGCCGCCCGCGCTCGACCTCCCGGCGCTGACGGAGGCGGTCCGGCAGGTCGTGCACGCCTTCGAGCTCGCCCAGGACCGGCTCACCACGCTCCCCTCGTCCGCCACCGACCGCGCCAGCGCCTACGGGAGCTACGTCGGGGCGGCCCTCGACCAGTCGATCGCCACGCTCGAGCTCGCCGACGTCCTGCTCGGCGCCCCGCCCTCGGGCGCGGACGCCCCCCTCCGCCTCCTCCGTACCCGCTGGGAGGACGTCGGCGCCATCTACGCGTTCATGGCGAGCGGCGCCTACCCCGACGCCCTCTCCCGCACCGTCCTCCTCTTCAGCGGGGTCACCGGGAGCCCCATGCCGGATCGGCTGCACCGCGTGGCGTCGCTCGCGGCCACCGTCGCCTCGGCCCGCTCGGGGACGGAGATGGAGGCCGCCTTCCGGGCCGCGGCCCGCCCGGCCGGGGGCTTCCGCGGGAAGCGCAACGACCCGGGCTCGCCCGTCACGATCAACGCCTACGTCGGCCTCGGGCTCGACACCGAGCTGCTGTTCGCCGATGGCACCCGGGCGGGCCCCTGGACCGGGGTCGCCGCCCCGGGCGTCGCGCTCCCCCTCGGCCTCGAATGGCACCGCCCCTTCGGCGTCCCGCTCTCGCTCTTCCTCCCGGTCCTCGACCTCGGCGCCCCCCTCAGCTACCGCCTGGCCCGAACCCGAGGCGTGGAGACCGACGATGGGACGGACGGGGAGGTCGAGCAGCTCCCCACCCTGACGCTGCGCCAGGTCCTCGCCCCGGGGGTCTTGGTCGTGGCCGGCCCCCGACAGCACCCGTTCGCGCTGGGGCTCGGCGTGCAGTTCTACCCCGGGCTGCGCGAGGTCGAACCCGCCGACGGCGCCTCGGGCGCGTCCACCGACCCCCTCGACGCCCTCCACGTGGGGGTCCTGCTCGGCGTGGACCTCACGCTGTTCCAGTTCTAGCCGGGGCGCTCAGAACAGACCGCCCCCGGAGCGAGGGCTCCGGGGGCGGACGGATGGGCTAGGGTCGAGGCTCAGCGGGCGAGCGTGAGGCGCCCGACCTCCACGTCGGTCCCGGCCACGAGGCGGTAGACGTAGGTGCCCGCCGCGAGGCCGTCGGCCTCGAACGTGGCGGCGTGGGTGCCCGCGTCCATCCGGCCGTCGACGAGGACGGCGACCTCACGCCCGAGCACGTCGTAGACGGCGAGGAGGACGTCCGAAGTCGCGGTGACGGTGTAGGTGAGCTGCGCCTGGCCCCGGAAGGGGTTGGGCGTGACGTGGACGCCGTCCGTCATGGCCGAGGCCAGGACCGCGTCCTCGGCCACCGGGGGCACCACCGTCCACTCCGTGTCCGAGGGGTTCGCGGCCACGCGCGGCTGTGAGACCGTGACGAGGAAGGTCTCGGTGTCGCAGACGTCGTTCGCCGAGAAGTCGCCGATGTGAAGCTCGACGTCGTAGGGCCCGCTCGG
>JAWWCA010000092.1:0-14073 GCA_033720695.1 Rubricoccaceae bacterium | reverse complement strand
GGAGGGCGCCGAGCGCGAGCACGCCCGTCGAGATCGCGAACCGGGGGAGGCGGCCGAGCCGGACCGCCGCGACCCCCTCCGCCAGCCACCACACCCCGGCCACGAACGTGACGTAGTACGTGATCTGGACGTGGCCCGCGCGGAGGTTGACGGCGGCGGCGATCGCGAAGAGCCCGGCGAGGAAGAGGTTCCGCATCCACCCGCTCTCGTCCGGCCGGTACAGCACCACGGCGAAGGCGAGGAGCAGCCACGGCGCCCACGCCATCGCGATAAACTTGGAGTTGTGCCCGGCAGCGAGGATGAGGGGGACGTAGGTGGTGAGCCCGTAGGCGACGGCGGCGAGGGTCCCGGCCAGCTTGCTCCGCGTCAGCACGTAGCCGAGGAGGTAGGTGCCCAGCAGGAGCACGAGGACGTAGGCAAGGGGCCAGAAGCCGAGCGCGCGGAGCGCCCTCGGGATCGAGTCGAGACCCGGGGCTTTGAGCGGGTAGTGGATGAGGTAGCCCGGCATCCCGCCGAACACGTTCGGCGCCCAGAGGGCGTCGACGCCCGTGGCCTCCTCGTACTGGAGCATCGCCTGGGCCGTCCCCCGCCACTGCACGATGTCGCCGCCGATGAGGGTGTCCCCGCCGAGCGTCGGCGCCCAGAACCCGAGGGCGACCGCGAGCAGGAAGCCCAGGCAGATGGCGTGCTGCCCCCACCCCGGCAGCTTCTCCCAGGCCGAGGGCTCGCGGAGGTGGGGCGCCGTCTTCCGCACGCGCCCACGCTCCCGCCAGAGCCGGTTGCCTTCGAGCGGCGCCGGCTGCTGCGCGCGGCTGGTGGGGTTGCTGCGGGTGGACTTCGCCATGGCCTGGGAGGGGGGGACGGGATGGGGCGGGAGGCGGACGCATCGGAAGATACGGGGCGCCTCCAGACCGGAGCGGGGGCGAGGGGCACGGAGGAGCCCCTACGCGCCCTCCAGCCCGAGCTCCCGGGCCATCCACGCCCGGACGTCCTCCATCAGCCCCGGCACATCGGCGCGGGTGCACCCCTGCGTCTCGATGGGCGGACCCACCACGAGGCGCGCCACGCCGGGGCGCGAGGCGAGCCGCCGCTCGTCCACCACCCCCACGTTTCCGTCGATCGCGACCGGGACCAGGGGCACCCCGGCCTCGACGGCGAGGAGAAACCCCCCGCGCAGGAACGGGGCCAGCGCCGTCTCCCAGGTCCGCTCGCCCTCGGCGTAGACGAGCACGGTGCGCCCTGCCCGCACGGCGTCCCTCGCCGCAACGAGGGAGCGCGCGGCCCGACGGGCAGTCGAGCGGTCCATGAACACGTTGCCGGTGCGCTCCAGGAGGGTCCCGACGAGCGGCATGCCGCGGAGCGCCGCCTTCGGCGTGAACCCGAACGGGAGCGGCAGCCCCGCCACCGCCGTGGGGATGTCGAGCACGTTCTGGTGGTTGGCCACGAACACGACGGGGCCGGCGTCGAGGGTGGTCCGGTGCTCAACCAGGAGCCGGACCCCGATGCCACGGAGGAGCACCCGCGCCCACGGCACCATCCAGCGGTAGAGCGTCTCGGGCCGGGGCCGGACGCGCGCCTCAACGAACACGGCCAGCGAGAAGACGAGGGTGCAGAGGGTGGCCCACGCCATCACCCAGGCGAAATGGAGCCGGGTGCCGAGGGTCGGGCCCGGAGGGCGCCGTCGGAGGCCGGGCGGTGGGGCGGCGAGCGGCATGGCGGCGCAACGGGCGGCTCTCAGCGGGCCTCGCGGAGCGCCGCCCGCCGCATCGTGAGGAGCGCGGTGGCGCTCTTCAACCCGTCCTGCGCGCGCCCGTGCACCTCAAGGCCGAGGGGGCCCTCGTACCCCGCCCGGGCGAGCGCGGCGAGCTGGCCCGGCCACCCGGCCGCCCCCTCCACATCGCGGACGGCGACGTAGGTGATGCGGCCCGGAGACTCGTGGAGCGCGGCGAGCCCGGCGGCAGGGTCGTGCCCTGCGGCGACGGCCTCGGCGGGCTGCCAGGCCGCCCCGACGGCGGGGTGATCGACCCGGGCGAGGAGGTCGGCGAGCCCCTCGCCGGAGGCGCACGCGCCCTCGTTGCGCACGGCCAGGCGCAGCGATCCGCGCGCCGCGAACGCCCCCGCCTCGCGCAGCACCCCGGCCGCGGCGTCGAGGTCCGGCGGCGCGTCAGGCGGGGCGAGGGCGCCGACGAGGACGATCCCACACCCGACGCGGCGGCAAAAGGCGGCCGTCTCGTCGAAGGCGGCGAGGTCGTTCATCCACACCGCCCGTCGCTCCGGCGCTCCCTCGAACAGCCCCGGGTCCACGGCCACTACCGGCAGGTCGGCCTCGGTGAGCCGGGTTCGGAGCCGCGCCTCGTTCACGAACGGGACCCGCTCGTCCGGCCCCCCCACCGTCCGGAGCACGACGCCTTCGAGGCCCCACAGGAGGGTGTAGTGGACGGCCCGGCCGAGGTCCTGAGAGACCGTGTCCGTGACGAGAGCGGGGAGCATGGGGCGGGGCGGAGGGAGACGAGGACGGGCGAGCGCGCTCAGTCTCGGATCGGGAGCCGAGGCCCGCGGAGGGTGTCAGGCGGCGGTACCCCCACGTCGGGCGAAGCGGGGGCGCCGTTGGCGGCGGCGGCCAGCGCCGGCCGGAGAGCCGAGGCGAGGGCGAGCGCCTCGTCAACCGGTCTCTGCCCCGTCCCCGGCACCGCGAGCACCACGACCGGGACCTCCCGCTCGACGCCGACGGCTTCGTAGGCGCCGGCCGCGCCGCCGTCTCCCACGACCACCGCGCCGACGAGCAGCGAGCGGACCCAGATCGGGGCGTCGAGGACGGAGGCGAGGCTTTGGGGCCCTCCGCCGCGGGGCAGAAACGCGGCGAGCACCGTCCGCTCCGGCGCCACGGTGTAGGCCGCTCGGCGGTTGAGCCGTCGGACCTCCTCCAGGAGGGCGGCCGCGCCGGGCGCCCCCACCACGGCCGCGACCACGACCAGCTCTCGGCCTCGGACCGGATGCCGCCCCGGCACGAACGCCGCGAGGCTCCCTCCGGCGAGGCGGAATCGGCTGCCGTAGACCGGGGTGAGCCGCGCGTCGAACAGCCGCTCGGCGAGCAGCGAGTCGGCATCGGGCCGGGCCAGGTCGTCGAGGACGTCCCGGAGGTCGCCGGCCGCGGGCGGGCGGTCCGCGGAGGGGAGCCCCGCAGGGCCCCCGACGCCGCTGCAGGCGGCGAGGGCGAGGGCGCAGGCGAGGGCGACGGGAACGCGGCGCATGGGTACAACGGACGGGCCGAAGCCGGGGTCTGGCTCGTCGGCTTAGTTGAAGCCGATCGAGAGGCCGGCGGTGAAGCCGAGCGAGGGCTTGATGTCGTTGGCGCCGCCGATGGCGTAGCCGTAGTCGGTGTACTCGTTGAGCACGGCGCCCTTGACGAAGAGCGAGACCGGGAGGCTCGGCGGGGCCAGCTTGAGGTAGGGCACGACCGTGCCGGCGTGGCCGCCACTGACGTTGGTGCCCGTCGAGGGCTGGTTGTCGTCGGAGGTCCGCGGGCCGAAGGCGAGGCCGGCGGCGGCGCCCTCGACGAGCTGCGTGCGGATCATGAGCGAGGCGCCGAGCTCGACGAAGCCGAAGCGGAGGCCCGCGCCCATGTTCCACCAGATGATGTTGTTGCCCTCGGCGCCCTCGGCCTCGTCGTCATCCTGGAGGATGAAGTAGTCGGCGCCGCCGAAGAGGCGGAACCGCTCCGACGGGTAGTCGAAGTCGCCCCCGAAGAAGAGGGCGTCGCGCTGGTCCGAGAGCGGGAACTCCGTGGTCGGGTCCATGACGTCGTCGGCGAGGTCGAAGATGTAGCCGCCGTGGACGCCCACGACGCGGCCGCGGGCCGTGCCGAAGACCTTCACCTGCTGGAGGCCAAAGTCGCTCTCGAGGTCGTTGCCGAGGTCGGAGTTGGTGCCCGGCTGGAACTTGTTCTGCGCGACGACGAGCTCGCCGCCGGCGCCGAGCTTGAAGGCCGGGAAGTTGATGAAGTTGATCTGCGCCCCGACGAGGGCCCGCTGGGAGACGATGTCGCCGGAGAGGTTGCCGGGCCCGGGCCCGTCGAGGTCGTACTCGACCCCTTCACCATCGGCGGCCCAAACTCCTTCCGACTCCCCGAAGGCGTAGGCGACCCACAGCTTGATGGGCGCGAGGTCGGAGGGGCGGCCGAAGGCGTAGGTGAGGTTGGTGAGCGCTTCCGGGTCCTCAGAGCTCGCGTCCACGATGGACACCTCGGGCTGGGGGGCCTCGGAGGGGCTCTTCTTCTTGTCCTGGTCGCCGTCCGGGCTGCCGGTGAGGAGCGCGCCGGAGAGCAGGGCCACGAGTGCCAAATGGGTCATGGGAGTTCCTCCTAAAGGAGATTGGGTGGGGGGAATTGCCGAATAAGGTAGGGTGCGTGGTACGTACCGCACAAGCGCACGCCGGGCCACATAGCCTAGAACGCGGGTTGTTGTTCCGAGGCTGGGGCGTTAGCGGGCTTTTTCCCGCATCGCAGGCGTAGGTTCCGGCCGGAGCACCGTTTATCATGTGTTCATGAAACCGCCGGGGATGCCTCCCAGCGGGGTACAAGGGGCTCCTTGGTGGCGTATCGCGACCTCCGCCCCCTCCTCCCCTCACCGGCGCCGCCCCCGCCCGCCATGGACCTCCTCTCGCCCGACGCCGCCGACGCCCTCGCCCGCGAGCGCGCCCTGCTGGGCCGCCTCGGCCGCCTCCTCGGCGAGAGCGGCGCCGACGAGGCCACCCTCCGCCGCCTCGGGGACCTCGCCGAGGGACTCGACGACCTCTTCCTGCTCCTCGTCGTGGGCGAGTTCAACGCCGGGAAGTCGTCGGTCGTCAACGCCCTCTTCGGCGCGCCGGTCCTGGAAGAGGGGCCCGTCCCGACGACGGACAAGATCGCGGTGCTCCGCTGGGGCGAGCGGGCGGAGACCCACCGCCGCAGCGACTACGTCACCGAGCGGCGCCACCCGCACCCGCTGCTCCGCCACCTCGCCCTCGTCGACACCCCCGGCACCAATTCCATCGTCCGCGAGCACCAGGCCCTCACCGAAGACTTCGTCCCCCGCGCCGACCTCGTGCTCTTCGTGACCAGCTTCGACCGCCCCCTCACGGAGTCCGAGCGCGTGTTCCTCGACTTCATCCACGCGGGCTGGGGCAAGCGCGTCGTCGTCGTGCTGAACAAGGCCGACCTCGCCGAGAGCGAGGCGGCGCTGGCGCAGGTGATCGAGCACGTGCGCTCGGGCGTCGAGCGCCACTTCGGGTTCGTGCCCCGCGTCTTCCCCGTGGCAGCCCGCCTGGCCCTCGCGGCCAAGGCGGCGCACCCCGAGCGCCCGCAGGACGACCCGCGGTGGGACGCGAGCGGGTACCCCGCCTTCGAGGCGTTTCTGACCGAGACCCTCACCGCGGACGAGCGCCTCGCCCTCAAGCTGACGGCGCCCCTCGACGCCGCCGACGGGCTCGTGGCCGGCCTCGCCGAGCGCCTCGACGCCGCCCGCGTCGTCCTGCAGAAGGACGAGGCCGGCCTCGCCGCGCTCCGCGCCCGGTTCGACGAGAAGGAGGGCGTGCTCCGCGAGGCGTTCGGCCGCGCCGCCGCCGAGGTGGACCGCGAGCTGCTGGAGATGGAGAAGCGGGGCGTCCGCTTCCTTGACGACGCCATCCGCGTCTCGAAGCTCCGGATGCTCCGCGACCGCGACCGGTTCAAGGAGGAGTTCGCCCGGCAGGTCCTCCGCGACGCGGAGCGCCGGATCGAGGAGCGCGCCGGCGAGGCCGTCGACGCCCTCCTCCGAAACGTCTACGACCTCTGGAACGAGACCTACGCCCACCTCGCCGCCCAGCGCGAGGCCGGCCAGGCCGCCGACGGCGGCCCCCGCGACGCCTTCCTCTACAACCGCGACGAGGTGTTCCGCGACGTGATGCGCGAGGCGAAGCGGACCGTGGACCAGTACGACCTCAAGGAGGAAGCCCGGCGCCTTCTCGAAAACGCCCGCGCCGCTGCCGCCCTCTTCGCTGGGACGCAGGCGGCGGCGCTCGGCCTCGGCGCCCTCGCCACCGTTCTCGTGGCGGCCACGGCGTTCGACGTGACGGGCGGCTTCGTGGCCGCCGGCGCCCTGGCCGTGGGGGGGTTCGTGCTGCTCCCGATCCAGAAGCGGAAGGCCATCCGGGAATTCTCGGCCCGCGTCGAGGCGCTGCGCGAGGACCTCGGCCGCGCCCTCAGCGCCCAGCTCGACGAGGAGGTGGCCGAGGCGATGGCGCGAGTCCACCGCCTCGTGGCGCCGCTCGCCGAGCACCCCGCCGCCGCCCGCGAGCGCCTCGACGCCGCCACCGCCGAGGCTGACACCCTCCACGCCGACCTCGGCGCCCTCCGCACCGAGATCCGCCGCCGCTTCGGAGAGGCCCGGAGCCTTTCCGGAACCCCCGCCCCCTGACCCGCCCGCGCCCCGCCGGGATCGTCGGGGCCGATCGGGGGTACCACGAGCCCTAGACCCACGCGCTCCCTTGCCGCTCTCTCCGCTCCTCCACGACCTCGCCCTCCTCGCCCTCCGGCTCGCCCACGGCGCCGACGGCGACCTCGACCGCTCGGAGATCGCGACCATCTGGCAACAGCTCGAGGCCTGGGTGCCGGGCGAGAACCCCGCCCTCGTCGAGAACGCGCTGCGCGAGGCGACGCTCTCCTACGACAACGGGCTCTCCGACGAGCGGCTCGCCGAGCTCCTCGGGCGCCTCCGCGAGGCCCTCGCACCGGAGGAGCGCGCCCGCGTCCTCGACGACCTCCGCGCCCTCGCCGCCGCCGACGCCGAGATCGAGGCCGCCGAGCTGGCGCTGGTCGAGCGGGTGCAGGCCGCGTGGCGCTAGCCTCACCCGCGGATTGGTGCAACCCTCGACGCGCCGCTGCCGGACCGACCGCCGTGTTCAAACACAGCGCCTGAGTGGTTACGCCAGGCTTCAGTCGTGCATTCGGCTTCGGTGCCGACCTGTTCTTGCGGCCAGGATTGCGCCGACGCCGCGGCGTGGCGTACTGTGACGGTCCCTCATCGGTCGTTCCGCCACGCCATGATCCCCGTCCCCCACCCCTCCGCTCCGACCGGGGCCTCCCTCCGCGAGACGCCGACCCGGGGCGCCGGCTCATCGGCCGCGTGTTCCTCGTGTGGCGCCTCCCACGGCACCACCCACAAGCAACTCGGCCAAACCGAGCTCGCGCTCGACCCGCTCACGGTCTCGGCCGCGCGGCGAACCGTTACCGGCGGATGCGTGGTCGTGTGCCGGCGGTGCGGACACGCCACCCTCTACCACCGGGTCGGCGCGCTCCGGACTCTGACGCAGGCGGCTTGAGGCGGGGCTCCTGACGAGCCACCGGGTGGACAACCGCCGGCGCTGTGGCCGATCCGCTTAAGCAGGGGACGGCCCCGGCCGATCCTCCGGTCCTCCCCCCTCACGGTCTCCCACCACCGTACCCATGCCCAGATCAGCACTCGTCCTCGCCCTCGCCTTCACGGCCGCCCTCTTCGGCTGCGACGCCTCCGGGCCGGGCAACGGGGCCTCCGTCCGGATCCTCCTGACCGATGCACCCGGCGACTTCACCGCCGCCGTCGTAACGATCGACGCCATCTCGCTCCGGGGGGAAAGTGCATCGGACGAGGACGCGAGCGGCCAGGTCGTGCTCCTCGACGACCCCGTGACGGTGGACCTCCTCACGCTGCAGAACGAGGTCCTCGACCTCGTCGGCGACGCGCCCATCCCGGCGGGTGCCTACGAGGAGCTCCGCCTCGTCATCAGCGGGGGGTACCTCGCGGTCGAGCAGGAGGACGGGTCGGAGCGGATCTACGCGTCCTCGGACGCCTACGCCGCCGAGCACGACGTGGTGGCCGACGGGGAGCTCCAGATGCCGTCGTTCGGCACGAGCGGGCTCAAGGTGAAGCTGCCCGGCGACGCCGAGGACGACCCCGTCGTGATCGAGGACGAGCAGTACGCCGTCCTCCTCGACTTCGACGTCTCCGAGAGCTTCGGCCGCCAGGCCGGCAACAGCGGGCGGTGGGTGATGCACCCGGTGATCCACGCCACCGAGCTCGCCCTCACCGGCACCGCTGAGGTCACCCTCGCCCTCGCCGACGACGTCGCCCTCCCCGGCGAGGCGTCCCTCGCCGACTTCGCGATCCAGATCGACAAGGGCGGCGACCTCCTGGAGATCCCCTTCGTCCCTGAGGGCGAGGCCGCCGCCGCGCGCGTCCTCTACCTCGCGCCCGGCGCCTACGACGTCGACCTCGTCGTGCCCGAGGGGCTCGCAGTAGAGACCGACGCGGGGCTCCCCCTCCTCCTCACCATCGAGAGCGGGCAGACGACCGAGGCCGTGCTCACCCTCACCTCGGTCGCCGGAGAGTAGCGCGAGCCGCGGCACGGCGGGCCGGGTGTCTCGCCGCGCCGGCGCTCACGAGGCCCCCGCCCCGACCGCAGCGAGCGGGTCGAACCCGGCCCGAACGTCGGCGGCGGTCGGGGTCTCGCCCGCGAGCATGAGCGCGTGGAGGGCCGCCATCGCGCGGTCCCGCCCGATCCCGCACGCGGCGAGCACGCGGTCGCCCCGGACGTAGTAGGCGATAGCGTCGCCCGTGTCGAGGTCGCCGTCGAGGACCACCTCGTCCCACGCCTCGGCGTGCCCGAGGTAGCGGGGGCGGACGTCGAACTGGCCCGACCAGAAGAAGGGGACCCCGTCGTAGACGGCCTCCCGGCCAGCCATGCCGAAGGCGGCGACGCGGCCGTGCTGCTGCGCCACCCGCCAGTGCTCGATACGAAGCCGCTCGCCCGTCTGCGGGCTCGGGACGTGGACGATGTCGCCGGCGGCCCAGAGTCCCTCGGCGGCGCGGAGGTGCGCGTCCACGAGCACGCCGCCGTCCTCGTGCCGCTCCACCCCCTCCAGGACGTCCGTGGCGGGCGTCACCCCGATCCCGACGAGGACGAGGTCGGCGTCGGCCGCCGTTCCGCCCGACAGCCGCACGCGCAGCCGCCCGTTGGCGGGCTCGATCCGCTCGACCCCCGCCTCGAGGTGGAAGCGGACGCCCTGGGCCTCGTGCGCCTCGCGGAGCATCTGGCCGACGGCCTCCCCCAAGACAACCTCGAACGGCACGCGGTCGTGCGAGACGACCGTGACGTCGAGCCCTCGCTGCCGGAGCTGCGCCGCCGCCTCCATCCCGATGAAGCTGCTGCCGACGACGACGGCGCGCTGCCCCGCCTTGGCGGCCTGGACGATGCGACGAGCGTCGGCATGGGAGCGGAGCGTGAACACGCCGTCGGCATCGGCACCGGGGACGTCGAGCCGGCGAGGCGCCCCGCCGGTGGCGACGAGCGCCCGGTCGTACCGGAGGGAGGATCCGTCCGCGAAGTGGATCTCCCGCGCCGCGGCGTCGAGCCGCGTGACGCGCCGCCCCACCCACGCCTCGACGCCGAGGCGGCGGTAGAAGGCGTCGTCGCGCAGGGGGAGCGCCTCGTCTCCCACCTCGCCCCCGAGGAGGCCCTTGCTGAGCGCGGTGCGGTCGTAGGGCCGCTCGTCCTCCTGGGTGATCATCACGATGCGCCCCCCGAAGCCGGCCGCGCGCAGCGTCTCGGCCGCAACCCCGCCGGCTGCCCCGGCCCCGACGATGGCGAAGAGGCGATCGTCGGTCACCTCCGCGGCGTGGGCGGGCGGGTGCCCTCCGCTCTCGCGGTACGAGGCGCCCTCTGGCGTCTCCTCCGCATCTGAGGGGACCGTCACATACACGTCAGCGCCCTCGACCCGGACGGCGTAGCGCGGAAGTGCGTCGAGCGCGGGGGGGTCGGCGAGCGCGCCCGTGCGGACGTCGAAGCGGGCGTGGTGCCACGGGCAGACGACGCAGCCGTCGTGGAGGACGCCCTCGGCGAGGGGCGCGCCGTAGTGCGTGCACCGGGCGCCGCACGCGTGGAAGCCACCGCCGAGCCGGCTGAGGAGGACGTCGGTGCCGCCCGCGGCGACCTGCTTCATCTCGCCCTCGGCGAGGTCGTGGACGGAGGCGACGCGATGCTCGGGCATGGGAATCGGGGGTGGACGAGGGGCGTGCTACAGCCCCTCGTCGGCCCCGGATCCAAGGGCGCCTCGGGGAACGCCAGACTTCCGATTCGGCCACGGTTATGTTCGTCCCGTGCGCGTGGCGCGGGCCTCGCCCTCCATCCAGCCGCGCCGGGCCGCCCGGCGATCCAACGCCCGCCGTGTTTGGATGGGCCGAGCGATCACCCTACCTTTTGCGCCCCCGTTCTGCCGACGCCCTCTTCCGCCGTTCCTCCCGTCTGTGTCTGACCGCGTTCCCAACGACCCCCGCCTGGCCGACCCCCGCCGCCGCGTGGTCGTCACCGGCCTGGGGGCCCTGACCCCCATCGGGCTGACCCCGGAGGCGTTCTGGGCCGGCCTTCTGGAGGGCCGATCCGGCGCGGGACCCATCACCCGCTTCGACGCCACCGACTTCGCCACGCAGTTCGCCTGCGAGCTCAAGGGGTTCGACCCCCGCGACTACGGGATCGAGCGGCAGCTCTCCCGGCGCGCGGACCCCTTCACGATCTACGCCCTCGTCGCCGCCGCCGAGGCCCTCGCCGACGCCGGCCTCGACGGCGAGGTCGCGGAGGCGGAGCGCGGCCGGACGGGCGTGGTGCTGGGCGCGGCCGCCGCGGGGATCGAGCTGTTCGAGAAGCAGGCCCTCGTCCTCGCCCAGTACGGCCCCAAGCGCGTCTCCCCGTTCACCATCCCGATGTACCTCGCCAACATGGCGGGGGCCCAGATCGCCCTGCGCCACGGCCTCACCGGGCCCAACCACGCCGTGGCGAGCGCGTGCGCGACCGGCAACGACGTCATCGCCTCGGCGCTGATGCTGCTCCGGGGGGGCTACGCCGACACCGTCGTGGCCGCCGCCACGGAGGCCGCCGTGACGCCGACGTCCGTGGCCGGCTTCAACGCCATGCGGGCGCTCTCGACCGAGAACGACAACCCCGAGGGAGCCAGCCGGCCCCTCGACGTCGACCGCAACGGGTTCGTGATGGGCGAGGGCGCGGGGGCCTTCATCATGGAGACCCTCGCCCACGCCGAGGCGCGGGGGGCGGAGCCCTACGCCGAGGTCCTCGATGTCGGCCTCACCAACGACGCCTACCACCTCGCCTCGCCGCACCCCGAGGGCCGGGGCGCCCGGGCGGCCATGGAGACCTGCCTCGCGCTCTCCGGCCTCGCCCCCGAGGAGGTCGACCTCATCAGCCTCCACGCCACGAGCACGCCCTCTGGCGATGCCATCGAGGCCGGCGTCATCGAGGCGATCTTCGGCGAGCACGCCGCGCACCTCTCCTGCTTCGCGCTCAAGAGCAACGTGGGCCACATGTTCGGGGCCGCCGGCCTCGTGGAGGCCGCCGCGTCGGTGCTGGCGCTCCACCACCAGGTGGCCCCGGCGACGATCAACACCCAGACCCCCGAGACCTGCCTCAACCTCGGCCTCGACGGCCCGACGCCCCGCCCGATGTCGGTCGCGCTCTCGAACTCGTTCGGCTTCGGGGGGCACAACACGACGCTGGCGCTGCGGCGCTGGGACGGCTGAGGCCGGGGGCCTCACCTCCCCGCGTACCCACGCACGACCGCCCCCGGCACGAGACGGCCGGGGGCGTTCGCTGTGCGGAGGGGGTGGGATTCGAACCCACGGTGACGCAAGCGCCACACCGGTTTTCGAGACCGGCCCGTTCGACCACTCCGGCACCCCTCCGTGGGGGCGCGAAATCTACGCCCCCAGAGCGCCAGGCGGAGCGAAGGCGCCACGAAAATGCCCGAGCGGCGCCCGGCTCAGGCCCTCAGGCCCGCGCGAGCGGGTGCGCCACGCCCGCGTGCGCCGCCGCGGCCAGCTCGGCCACGTAGGCCCCGTCGCCCGGCCGCCCCTCGATGGCGTTGCCCACGACGACGATCCCGGCCCCGGCCTCGACGCGCGCAGCCACGGCCTCGGGCGTCCGCAGCCCGCCGCCGACGACGAGCGGGATCTCGCACGCCTCGGTGATGGCGCCGATGGTCTCGGGCGAGACGGGGTGCTCGGCCCCCGAGCCGGCGTCGGTGAAGAGCAGCTTCATCCCCATCATCTCGGCCGCGAGCGCCGTCGCCGCCGCGATCTCGGGCTTGTGGCGCGGCAGCGGCGGCGAGCCGTTCATGTACTGCGCCGTCGTCGTCCGCCCGCTCTCGACGAGCATGTAGCCGGTCGAGATGGGCTCGAGCCCGAGCCGCCGGATGATGGGGGCGGCGTGGACGTGCTGCCCGATGAGGTGGTCGGCGTTGCGCCCGCTCACGACGGAGAGGAAGAGGACGGCGTCGCAGGCGGCCGAGAGCTGGTTCAGCGTGCCGGGGAAGCCGACGACGGGGAGGTCGGTGGCGAGCTTGAGGCGGCCGACGAGGCGGTCCACCTCGCTGAGGTGCATGAGGCTGCCGCCGATGAAGAGGGCGTCGGCGCCGGCGGCCGTGCAGCGCTCGGCGAAGGCGGGCGCCTCCCGCTCGGGCAGCTTGTCCGGGTCCACCAGCACGACGAACCCCGCCCCCTTCTGGCGACGGACGTCGAGGAGGTAGTCGTAGACGGAGCGGCGGCGGGGAGCGGGCACGGGCGGCAGACGGAGGCGGCGGAGGGCGAGGACCGGCGGAAGGTACCCGCCTCCCCCCCGGTTCAACAAGCGCGGGCGCCGAGCGGGGCGTCAGCCTCGGAGGTCGCGGAGCGCCTCGGCGGCGGCGGCGAGGGCGTCGCCGAGGTTCTCGGGCTGGCGGCCGCCGGCCGTGGCGAGGTGCGGGCGCCCGCCGCCGCCGCCGCCCACCCGCTTGGCGAGGGCGCCGACGAGCGTGCCGGCCTGCACGCCCTGCTGCACCAGGTCGTCGGTGACGGCGGCGGCGAGGTAGGCCTTGCCCGCCTCGGGGTCGGCGGCGCCGAAGACGACGACGGCCCCCTCGCTCAGCCGCTCGCGCGCCTCCTCGGCGAGGTCGCGGAGCGTGTCCATGTCGGCGCCCTCGACGGCGCCGGTGACGAGCGTCACGCCGTCGACGTCCTGGCGCTCTTGGAGGTACGCGTCGAGGCCCGCGGCGGCCTGCTGGCGGCGGAGGTCGTCGAGCGCCGTCTGGAGCGCCTTGTGCTCGTCCTGGAGCGCGGCGACGGCCTCCTCGAGGGTCCCGGGCACCTGCTTGAACCGCCCGCGCGTGCGCTCGAGCTCGTCGAACGCCCGGTCGACGAGCGCCAGGGCGGCCTCGCCCGCGACGGCCTCGACGCGCCGGATGCCGCTCGCGACCGAGCCCTCGCTCACGAACCGGAACGGCCCGATCTCGCCCGTGGCGCCGACGTGCGTGCCGCCGCACAGCTCGACCGACACGTCGGGGTCGAACGTGATGACGCGGACCGCGTCGCCGTACTTCTCGCCGAAGAGCATCATGGCGCCGCGCTCGCGCGCCTCCTCGATGGGGACGGCGCGCTCCTCGCCCTTCGGGATGTTCTGGAGGACGAGCGCGTTGACGCGCCGCTCGATGGCCCGCAGCGTCTCGGGCTCGACGCGCTCGAAGTGCGAGAAGTCGAACCGGAGGCGGTCGGGGGCGACGAGCGAGCCCTTCTGGGTGACGTGGGGCCCGAGGGTCTCGCGGAGGGCGGCGTGGAGGAGGTGCGTGGCCGTGTGGTGCCGCACGATGTGGGCGCGGCGCGCGGCGTCCACGGCCGCCTCGACCGCCGCGTCCCGGTCCTCCGGCAGCTTCTCGACGACGTGGACGATCGTGCCCTCGGCGTCCTTGACGGTGTCGAGCACGCGGATCGCCTCGCCGCCGACGGAGAGCGTGCCGGTGTCGCCCACCTGCCCGCCCGACTCGGCGTAGAACGGGGTCTTGTCCAGGACGAGCTCGAAGCGGGCGTCATCGCCCTCGCCCACCTGGCGGGTCTTGAGGATGCGCGCGTCGTCCACCGCGAGGGTGTCGTAGCCGACGAAGTCGATGGGCTGGCCCTCGCGCGTCTGCGCCTCGGCCGTCGGGTCCCACGTGTCGACCTGCGACTGGTCCACCTTGAAGGTGCCGGCCGCGCGGGCGCGGTCCTT
>JAWWCA010000091.1:0-14107 GCA_033720695.1 Rubricoccaceae bacterium | reverse complement strand
TGACCGACCCCGCACCGTCCGCCCCCGCGTCCGATGGTCGCGGGATGACCCTCACCACCCCCTCCTGATGCCCGATCTCGCCGCCGATCTCGCCGCTGCCGTCGCCGCCGTCCGCAACCATACCGACGCCGTCCCGGACCTCGCCCTCGTCCTCGGCTCCGGTCTCGGCGGCCTCGCCGACGCCGCTGAGGACCCCGTCGTGGTCTCTACCGAGACGATCCCCGGGTATCCCCGTTCGACGGTCGAGGGGCATGCTGGTCGGCTCGTGTTCGGGCGGATCGAGGGGCGGGAGGTGCTCGTCGTGCAGGGGCGGGCCCACCTCTACGAGGGGCACCCGCCCCGCGCGCTCGGCTTCCCCGTCCGACTCGCCCACGCCCTCGGCGCCCGGCGCCTCCTCCTCACGAACGCCGCTGGCAGCCTCAACCCCGATTGGCCACCCGGCACGCTCATGCTGATCACGGACCACATCGCACTCGCCGGGGCGAGCGTGTTGGCCGGGCCGGTGGGCGAGGGGGAGGCCCGCTTCCCGGACCTGTCCGCTCCGTATGACCCCGCCTGGATGGACCTGGCGGAGCAGATCGCGCGTAACAGAAACTTAACATTGCGCCGCGGGGTCTATGTCTGGACCGCGGGCCCGTCCTACGAGACGCCGGCTGAGATTCGGTTCTTTCGGACGATCGGAGGCGACGCGGTCGGCATGAGCACCGTCCCCGAGGCGATCCAGGCGGCCGCCCTCGGGATGAAGGTGCTCGGCCTCTCGACGATCACCAACCTAGCGGCCGGCCTCCAGGGCACCCCGCTCAACCACGAGGAGGTGCTCGAAGTCGGCCAGCGGGTCCGGACCGACCTGACGGTCTGGGTCCGAGACCTCATCGCCGCGACGCCTCCCGACTGAACCGGCGGCGCGGACGCTCTCCGAAGCCATGCGCGTCTGCCGGACCGTCTTGCTCCTCGTCATCCTCGCGCCCCTCGGCGGTGCGGTGGCGGCGCAGGACGGGGACGCGTACCGGCTCCTCCTCTTCGCGGCGCCGGACCACCGCGTGGCCTCGGTGGGGGAGGCGGTCACGTTCGAGGTGGAGGGGCTGGCCGTGCCCCAGAGCGATGCGGCGGCCGAGGCGCTCGTCGGGGCGTTCTCCGATCTCGCCCTGCCGCCAGAGGCCGAGCAGGCGTTTGACGTGGCCGCCGCTGGCGACCTCGTGGCGCGCCGCCGCGCCGGCACTCAGGTTTACGAGCTCAGCCGTCGGTTCACGCTCGTGCCGCGGCGGGTGGGGGCGCTCACCATCCCCGCGGTGACGATCGCCCTGGCCGACACCGCCTTCGCCACGGCGCCTCAGGTCGTGCATGCGTATCGGCCGTACGAGGCGCAGGCCGCGCAGCGGAGCGTGGTGCCCCTCGTGGTTGAGGGCCGGGTGGGGACCCAGCGCGTCCAGCGTGTCGGCTCGGGCTTCTTCATGGCGGAGGACGCCCTCGTGACGGCGTACCACGTCGTCCTCGGGGCCGAGCGCGTCCGCCTCCAGCTCCCCGGCGGCCGGCACGTCACGACGACGCGGGCCTGGGCCGTCGATCCCGAGCGCGACGTGGCTGTGCTGTGGGTGGACCCGCGCGCCGTCGAGGCCGCGGGCGTCCGCCCGCTCGAACTCGCGCTCGCCTACGACGCCGACCTCGCCGGCGCCGCCGAGGAGGGGGTGGCCTTCACGGCTGGCTGGCCCCAAGGCGTTCAGCGGCCGACGGCCGGCGCCCGGTACCCCGGCGTCCGACTCGGCCCTGCCGATTACCTCCGCGTCTCCGCCAACGCCGTCCGCCCCGGGGACAGCGGCGGCCCCCTCCTCGACGTCCGGGGCCGCGTCCTCGGCGTCGTCGCCTCTGGGCGCAGCACCGACGGCACGCGAGACGTGCTCCGCGAGGACCTCTGCCTCGCCACCGACCCCCGCCACGCCCTCGCCGCCCGCCTCGCCCAGCCCCGCCCCCGCTCGCTGCGACGGGTCCTCGCGGAGGCCGCCGCCGCCCCCAACGCGACCGCGCTCGACGCCGCGACCGTCCTCCTCAACCCCGCCTTCGCTCCCGGAGACGACGGCGCGCTCGCTCGCCTCACCGAGGCCGCCCGCCGCGCCCCCGACGACGCCCCGCTCCAGTTCCTCGCCGGCTCCGTGTACCAGGCCCTCGGCCACGACGGCCGCGCCCTCGCGGCCTTCCGCGCCGCCCTCGCCGACGCCAGCGACTACTTCCCCGCCCGGTACGCGCTGGGCCACCTCCACTACGAGCGTGGCGACCTCGACGCGGCTGAGGCCTCGTTCGAGAAGACCCACGAAGCCGCCCCCTACGCGCGCCTCGCCGCGCTCGCCCTGGCCCGCGTCCACACGCGGCGCCTGCGCTACGAGGAGGCCGCCGGAGCGATCCACGAGGTGCTCGACCACGATCCCGGGTACGCCCCGGCCCTCTACCTCCTCGGGTACGGCCTCCTCGCCCGCGGGCGCACCGACGAGGCGGAGGCCCTGGCTGTCCGCCTCGACCGGCTCGACCCCGGCTGGGCCGACGCCCTCCGCCTCCACCTCCGCCGCGAGGTGCTCCGCCCCGCCGCCCTCGCGGCGCTCCCTCGCGCCGAGGTGCCCGCTCCCTGAGCTCGCGCGCGGCTCGGAAGGGCCGGGGGTCCGAGAGGCGCATGAACAGGCCGCGCCCGGGGCGAGGACGGCAGAGACCGGCGACGCAGGGACGTTGTTTTTCCGCCGCGCGCGCTGCATAGTCCGGCACCCGAACTCCTGTGCCCCGCCTCCCCCCTCACCCTGGCACGAAGGGTGAGCACATCCACCCCCCCCCTCCATATGAACGACGGTTACAACGACGAGGTCTTCGCCAAGCGCGTCCCGGCCGGCAAGCGCACCTACTTCTTCGACGTGAAGACCACGCGCTCCGGCCACGATTTCTTCCTCACGATCACCGAGAGCAAGCGGGTCGGCGAAGACGAGTACGAGAAGCACAAGCTGTACCTCTACAAGGAGGACTTCGGCAAGTTCGTCGAGGCGCTCCACGAGGCCATCGACCACATCCGCGAGGAGCGGCTGCCCGAGCACGATTTCTCGGACGTGCCCCGGCTGCGGAACGGGAGCGCCTGAGCCGGCGCGGCCTCGGGAACGCAGCGGGGGGCGGGGATATATTCTCCTGCCGCCTCGACCCCCGCCGCGCGCCATGCCCGACGCCTCGCCCGCCCCCCTCCACCTCATCCGCCCCGAAGTCCGCGGCGAGCGCGCCTACCGCGTCCCGACCGACGTCGACGCCGGCGCCAAGCTCGACCAGAACGAGCTCCCGTTCGACCTGCCCGAGGCGCTCAAGCAGACGCTCGCCGAGGGCTTCGCGGCGACCGCGTGGAACCGGTACCCGGATGACCGGCCGCACCGCCTCATCGCGGCGCTCGCCGAGCGGCTGGGGCTCCCGACGGAGAGCGTGATCGTCGGGCGCGGCTCGAACGAGCTCACGCACACCCTCGGCCTGTGTCTCCTCGGGCGAGGGGTCCCCGTCGTTCTGCCCCACCCGATGTTCGCCCTCTTCGGGAGCGTGGCCCGGATGCACGGCGCCGCGGTCGTCCCCGTGGACCCCGAGCCGGACCTCTCCCACGACCCCGACGCCATCCTGGCCGCGGCGCAGCGGAGCGAGGCGGCGCTCACGATCGTCACCACGCCCAACAACCCGACAGGGCAGGCGATCCCGTTCGAGGGGCTCGCGCGCCTCGCCGCCGGGGCCCCGGGCTTCGTCCTCATCGACGAGGCCTACCACGAGTTCGTCGAGGGGCCGACGGCTGTCGAGCTGCTTCCGCGCCATCCCAACGTCCTCGTCATGCGGACGTTCTCGAAGGCGCTGGGTCTGGCGGGCCTCCGCCTCGGCGTCCTCCTCGGCGCGCCTGAGGTGATCCAGGAGATCGAGAAGGCGCGGCTGCCCTTCCTCGTGGACCGGCTCGCAGAGGAGGCCGCGCTGGCGGTCTTGGCTCGCCCGGAGGGGGTGGAGGAGCACGTGGCGGCGCTGCGCCGGGCGCGGGCGCAGATGGAGCGCGCGGCCGCGGCCCTGGAGGGCGTGGAGGTGCGGCCCGGGACCGCCAACTTCTTCCTGATGCGGACGCCCCTGGCGCCGGCCGACCTCATCCGGCGCCTCTCGGTCCGTGGCGTCCGCATCCGCGACGTCTCGGGCTACCCCGCCCTCCGGGGGGACGAGGCGACGCCCGGCTGGAGCCGCGTCTCCGTCGGCACCGAGGCCGAGAACCGGGCCTTCGAGGTCGCGTTAGAGCGCGTGCTCGCGGACGCCAGCGTGCCCACGGGCTGAGGCGTCGGCCGCCCCCGTCGGGGCTTATCTTGCGCGTCCCTCGCCCACCGTCACGCGCTCGCGTCCCCTCACGCCCCCACATGGATTACGTCCAGGTCGACATCATCGGGCTCTCGACGAGCCCCTCCAGCGGCGGAGCCTACGCGCTCGTCCTCGGGGAGGTGGACGGCAACCGCCGGCTCCCCATCATCATCGGCCCCTTCGAGGCGCAGGCCATCGCCCTCGAACTGGAGAAGATCCAGCCGCCGCGGCCCATGACGCACGACCTCCTCAAGCAGCTCTTCGACACCCTCGACGCCGAGGTCACCGACATCGTCATCGACGACCTCCGGGAGGGCACGTTCTTCGCCAAGATCCGCTACGTCCACGAGGACGCCGAGGGCCACCTCGACGCCCGCCCTTCCGACGCCGTCGCCCTCGCCGTCCGCGCCGACGCCCCCATCTACGTGGTCGCGGCCGTTCTGGAGGAGGCCGGCATCCCGGCCGAGGACGAGGGCGGGGCCCTCATGGAGCCGGAGGAGGCCGCCGAGACGCGGGTCACCACGCGCTCGACCCCCCTGGAGCAGATGGAGGCCAAGCTCCAGAAGGCCGTCGACGAGGAGGACTACGAGACGGCCGCCCGCCTCCGCGACGAGATCGCGCGGATGCGACAGGAGAACTGAGGACCAGCGGCCGAGGGCAGACGATGGCGGATCCGGCCGGCACGGCGCCCACCCCCCGCCCGCCTCCCCTCTCCATCTCCGACCGCATCCCCCACCGCCGGCTCGGGGCCTCGGCCCTCTTTGCCGCCTACGCCGAGGGCGACCCCCGCGCACTCGCCTACGTCGCCCACGACCCCTGGCGCCCGGAGGCCCGCGCCGAGGCCGCCCGCCGTGCCGCCGGCGCCCCGGCCGATCGCGAGGGGCTCGCGGACGCGCTCCTGGACCAGAACGCGGCGTGGTGGGGCCCGGAGGCCGAGGCCGTCCGGGGCGGCATCGCGCGGCTGCGGGACCCGGAGAGCGTGGCCGTCGTCACGGGGCAGCAGCTCGGGCTCTTCGGCGGGCCGCTCTACACGGTCTACAAAGCCCTCACGGCCGTCCGCCTCGCCCGTCAGTTCGAAGACGAGACGGGACGCCCAGCGGTGCCCGTCTTCTGGCTCGCCGACGAGGACCACGACTTCGCCGAGGTCCACGCCACGACGCTGCTCGACCCCTCGCCTGGCGCGGGGGCGGCCCGCTCCGCGTCCGTCCGCGCCGCCTACGTCGACGGGGTGCCGCCCGACGCCAACCGGGGCCCGGTGGGCCGGCTAACGCTCGGCCCGTCCGTTGTTGAGGCACTCGATGCCGTCGAGGCCGCTCTCCCGCCGACGCCCGCGGCCGCCGCGCTGCTGGAGGGGCTCCGGGCCGACTGGGCCCCTGGCACCCGCTGGCGCGACGCCTTCGCGCGAACGCTCCGACGCCTGACGGCCGGTGTTGGTCTCGTCTTCGCCTCGGCCGACGACGCCCGGCTGAAGCGGCTCGTCACTCCCCTCATCCGGCAGGAGGTCGAGCGCTGGCCCGACACCCTCGCGGTGCTCGAAGACGTGTCCGGGCGTCTCCGCGCCGACGGCTTCCACGCCCAGGTGGCCTCGCGCCCCGTCAACCTCTTCCTCTTCCACGAGGGGCAACGCCTCCCGCTCGATCCCGAGGCCGGGGGCTTCCGGCTCCGCGGCACCGGGGAGCGTCTCTCCGCGGACGACCTCCTCGCGCTGCTGGACGAGGCGCCCGAGCGGTTCTCGCCCGGCGTCGTGCTTCGCCCGCTCATGCAGGACCGGCTGTTCCCCACCGCCGCTTACGTCGGCGGGCCGGGGGAGGTGGCCTACTTCGCGCAGCTGAAGCCGGTCTACGACCTGTTCGGTGTGCCGATGCCGGTCGTCTACCCGCGCGCGAGCCTCACGCTCGTGCCCGAGAAGGTGGACCGCATCCTCGACCGCTACGGCCTAGCCCTCGACGACCTCACGCGCGCCGGGGAGGGGCAGGAGGAAACGCTCGCCGCGCTCCACCGACGCCTCGCCCTCGAGCGCTCCGAGGTCGACCTCGGGGCGCGGTTCGCCGCGGCCGCCGCCGCCCTCGACCAACTCCTCGGCGACCTGACGCCCGCGGCGACCGGGGTGGACACGTCGCTGGACCGGGCCGTGGCGGCCGCGCAGGCGAAGGCGCGGAAGGCGCTCGACGCCCTGGAGACGAAGACGGTCCGCGCTGCGAAGCGCAACGAGGCCGTGATCCTGGCGCGGCTCCAGCGCGCCGCCGCCGTCCTCTTCCCCGGCGGGTCGCCGCAAGAGCGCGTGGTCTCGCCGCTCACCGTCCTCACGACCGAGGGCCTCGACCTTCCCCTCCGCCTCCTCGCCACCCTGAGCCTGGACACGCGCGAGCACCAAGTGCTCCCGATCGCGTGACCCGACCGGCCATGCAGAACGCCCACGCCCCGACCCCTTCTGCCCAGTCTCTCTTCAGCCCCCTCATCGAGCGGGCCATCGAGCTCTCGGCCGAGTGGCACGAGGGGACGTACCGGAAGAGCCGCTGGCGCGACGAGCCCTTCGTGTCGCCGCTCGGCGAGGCGCTCCACATCCCCATGATGGCGCACGTCACGGCCGTCGCGATGACAGTGCAGCGGGCGGGGTGGGAGGACGAGGTCGTCGCCGCGGCCTTCCTCCACGACGTGCTGGAAGACCGCAACCGCTACCGCGAGGGGATGCCCCGAGCGCAGCTCACGGCCCTCATGGGCGAGGAGGTGACCGCGCTCGTCGCCGCCGTCTCCGAGCCGAAGCACGACGAGACCGGTGCGCCGCTCCCCTGGCGCGTGCGGAAGGAGACGTACGTCGAGACGCTCGCGGCCGGGCCCGTCGGCGCCGCCGCGATCTCGCTCGCCGACAAGCTCCACAACGTGTGGACGATGTGCGAGAGCCTCACCTCCGACATCGACGTGTTCACGTCGGCGCCGGGGCGCCGGGCGCTCTCGGCCGGGCCGGAGGCGCAGCTGTGGTTCTTCCGGGCTGTCCTCGCAGCGACCGAGCGGCACGACGACCCCCGCCTGGTGCCGATGCGCGCGCGGCTGCGCGAGGAGGTCGGCCGGTTCGAGCGGGTGACGGGGGCAGGCTAGAGCGTGGGGGCCGGGGGGAGAGAGCCGCTGTCGGGCACCTCGGCGAGTTCGAGGAGGCGGGCGAGCTCGAGCGAGGCCGCGCCGGGGTTGTAGTCCGCCCGGCGAAACGCCATCGTCCACGTCGGGAAGAGCCGGTGGCGGATGGGTCCGGCGTAGGCCACGTGCCGGATGCGATGGCGCGGGTCCTCTTCGATCTGTCGGTAGAGCGCGCAGACGCCAGGCTCGGGCCCTTCGAGCCACTGCACGAAGTGGCCCGGTTGGCGGCCCGCTCCCTGGTAGCCGCCCTCGCCCCGACCGATGTAGACCAGCTGGCCGGTGACGCCGGCTTCCGCGTTGGACTGCCGCGCCCGAGCGAGCAGCCCCGCGAGGTCGTCGGCCGACGGAGGGTGGAGGGCGTCCGAGGTGTACAGGATGGCGTAGAGAGACACGGCGGTGCAGCGTTCGCACAAGAAGGGATCGCGGTCCGGTCCAACGAACATCGCCCCGACCGGATTGCGAACGCCCCGTCAGCGGAGGACGATCGGCCGGTCCGTCGTCACGAGGAGGAGGGTGCCGAGGGGCAGCCGCGCGGCCCCGCGGTCCATGCCGAGCGAGACGACGGTCCCGGTGGCCGGCGGGAGGGCGTCGGTGTCCAGGACGCGGCCCCGCGCAGAGCGGCCGCCCTCCGCCACGGCGTCGGTCTGCAGGACGGTCGCCGCGAGGCGATGCTCTTCGCCACCGAGCCGGAGGTGCTCGAAGGCGAGGCGGAGCGCGCCGGGCCGCTCACCGTCGGAGGCTGCTCGCCCGGTCACCGTCCCAACCACCGCCGTCCCCGAGGGTACCACGAGCGCGCCCCCCTCCGTCACGACCAGGCTGGCAACGGTCGCTCGGAACGGGTCGCCCACGTCGTTCGCGAGACCGAGCGGCTGTTCGAGGCGGAGGGCGAGCGCCGTCCCCGCCGGCACCACCTCCGGCGACGGGATGGCGACGGCGCCCGGCGAGAGGGTCCCGGCCCCGCGGCACCCGGCGAGGAGGGCGGCGGCGAGGAGGAGGCGGAGCAGCATGGCGGCGGCGGTTGGCGCAGGGGCAACCTACGCGATTCACCGCGGGCTGCGCGCTCAGAAGAGGCGGCGCCAGGGCGCCCGGAGGCGGCGGAGCGCTTCCGCGGTGGGGCGGTCCGCCAGCGCCTCGGCCGCGGCGAGGTGCCGGCCGCAGAACCACTCCAGCCCGGTCGGGTGCCCCGGGTGGTCGAGCGGTTCGTGGTCGGCGAAGCGGACGAGGCCGCCCTCGCTCGGAGAGAAGCGATCGCGGCAGACGGCGCAGACGGGCGGGCGCACGTCGTCACGCGTCGTCGCCGTCGTCGTCGCCGAGCACGTCGGAGAGCACGGCGGCGTCGTGGCCGGAGAGGCCGGAGAGCGAGAGGTCGTGGCCCATCCGGTCCCGCTTGGTCTGGAGGTACCGGGCGTTGTGGACGCCCGGCGCCACCTCGATCGGCACGCGCTCGACGATCTCGAGCCCGTAGCCGCCCAGCCCGATCCGCTTCTGCGGGTTGTTCGTCATCAGGCGGAGCCGCCGCACGCCGAGGTCGCGGAGGATCTGGCAGCCGATGCCGTAGTCGCGGTGGTCCATCTTGAACCCGAGCGCCTCGTTGGCCTCGACGGTGTCCATCCCCTCCTCCTGTAGCTTGTAGGCCTTCAGCTTGTTGATGAGCCCGATGCCGCGGCCCTCCTGCTTCATGTAGAGCACGACCCCCTTCCCGGCGCGGTCCACCTGCTGCATGGCGCGCGCGAGCTGGTCGCCGCAGTCGCACCGGGCGCTCCCGAAGATGTCGCCGGTGACGCACTGGCTGTGGACGCGGACGAGGACGGGCTCGGCCTCGTCCCACGCGCCCTTGACGAGGGCGAGGTGGTTGTCGCCGGTGAGGACCTCCTCGTAGGCGACGAGCTGGAAGTCGCCCCAGCGCGTGGGCATGCGGACCTCGACGAGGCGCTGGACCAGCTTCTCGGTCCGCATCCGGTAAGCGATGAGGTCCTTGATGGTGATGAGCCGGAGGTCGAAGCGGTCGGCGATCCGGCGGAGGTCGGGGACGCGCGCCATCGTGCCGTCCTCGTTCATCACCTCGATGAGGACGCCCACGGGCCGGTAGCCGGCGAGGCGGGCGAGGTCGACGGTGGCCTCGGTGTGGCCGGCGCGGCGGAGGACGCCGCCGGTCTGGGCCCGGAGGGGGAAGATGTGGCCGGGCCGGGCGAAGTCGGAGGGCCGGGTCTCCGGGTCGGCGAGGGCGCGGATGGTCTTGGCGCGGTCGGCGGCCGAGATGCCCGTCGTGGTGCCGTGGCGGTAGTCCACGGAGGCCGTGAAGGGGGTGTCGAAGAGCGAGGTGTTGACCTGCTCCATCATGGGGAGGTCGAGCCCGGCGGCGCGCTCGCGCGTGAGCGGGACGCACATCAGCCCGCGCCCGTACCGCGCCATGAAGTTGACGAGGTCGGGCGTGACGACCTCGGCGGCCGTGATGAAGTCGCCCTCGTTCTCGCGGTCCTCGTCGTCCACGACGACGACGAGCTTGCCGTTGCGGATGTCTTCGAGGGCGTCCTCGATCGAGTCGAACCGTACGGGATCCGGCGTGGGGTCCGGCGCGGGGCGGGCGGGCTCAGGCATGGGGACCTCCAGGATGGGAGCGCTGGAACGGCGGGGCGGCCTCAGGCGCCCTCCTTCGTGCCGACCGACGCGATCGCGTTCTTGTCGAAGCGGAGCTTCACGTTCTGGTCCACCTCCGCCAGCACGCTCGCCTCGTCCACCTTGAGGACGGTCGCGTGGACGCCGCCGACGGTGACGATGCGGTCGCCCTTCTGAACGGCGCTGATCATCTCCTTGCGCTGGTCCTCGCGCTTCCGTTGCGGACGGATGATGAAGAAGTAGAACACGACGAACAGCAACCCCATCATGATGAAGAAGGAGGGGTCGAAGCCGCCGGGGGGCGCCTGCTGGGCGATCAGGAACGTCAGCGCGGGCATAGGCTGCGGGAGTGGAACAGGCCCCAAGGTACCCCGGGGCCCGTCCGGTTGTTCGTCAGGACGGGGCGAAGACGGCCAGGGAGCCAGCTCTGAGGCGCTCGCCCGGCTCGGCGGGCACCGGTCGCGCGGGCGCCCCGCCCTGATCGCGTGGGCGTCTAGAAGAACGCCGAGACGCCGGCCCGGGCGCCGAACTGCGAGTTCCCGTTGTCGTCGAACTGGAAGAAGGCGGCCGGCGTGAGGGCCGCGCCCTCTGCGACGAAGAACTTGCCGCCGCCGACGACGCCGAACAGCACGCCCTCGGCATCGCCGACGGCGGCGCCGATCTCGAGCCCCAGGAAGGGGACCGACCGGGACCGCCGGCCCCCGAAGTGGAGGTGCCCGAACCCGCCGACCACGCCCGACGTCGTCGAGAAGCTGCCGGCGTCGGAGCGGGTGACCTGGAGGGTGGGGCCGAGCTCGACCGAGCGCGTGACGAAGTAGCCGTAGCTCGCGCTCAGGGTGAAGATGGAGCCGCCGTCGAACGACGTGAAGGCGCCGCCGCCGTTGAGCTCCTGGAGGCCCTGGTACACTTGGGCGTCTGCGGTGCCGGCGAGGACGACGAAGGCGGAGAGGAGGAGGACGTGGCGCATGGAGGGATGCACAGATGAAACACAGCCGGTACGATACGGCACCGGTACGATACGGCCCGGGGTCCGCGCCGCCGTCTTCCCTAGGCCGTGAGGAGGCGGAGGTAGAACAGCGGCGAGATCAGCTTCTCGCGCTCCTCCTCGTCGTCGAACATCATCGAGATGGCGTCGGCCACCTCGGAGGAGCGGGCGGCCTTCGAGATCACCTTGTTGAGGAGCCACTTCCAGCGGCCGAGCCGCTGCATGGCGTGGCTGAGGCGGAGCTCGTTGCCGAGGTAGTCGAGCACGTCCTTGTCGTAGCCCCGGAGGAAGGCGGCGGAGTAGTCGCCCTGGTCCTTCGCCCGCTCGGTCCACTCGGCCGCCTTCTCGGCCGAGACCATCGCGTTCCCGATGCCCTCGCCCGTGAACGGGTCGATGAGGCTTCCGGCGTCGCCGACGAGCATCCAGCCGTCGCCGGCGAGGGGCCGGGGCTTCGAGCCGAGGGGGAGCCCCCACCCGCGCATCTTCTCGAGCGGCCGCCCGTGCTCGAACCGGTGCTTGAAGCGGGGGTGCTCGACGAGCTGCTCCAGGAGCGGCTTCAGCTTGATGTCCTTCTTCTTGACGATGCTCGAGAGCATGCCCAGCCCCACGTTCGCCTTGCCGTCGGCCATGGGGAAGATCCAGAAGTAGCCCGGGATGGCCTCGTCTACGAAGTGGATCTCGATGTGGTTGAGGTCGTGGAAACCGGTCACGCCTTCCCAGTACCACCGGAGCCCGGCGCAGTAGTGGTGCGCGTCGAGCTGGTCCATCCCGAGCTCGCGCACGACGACGGAGTAGGCCCCGTCGGCGCCGACGGTGATCGGGGCGCGCACCTCTTCCTCTTTCCCGTCTCGCTTGACCGTGACGCCCACCACCCTCTGGCCCTCGCGGAGGAGGCCGGTGACGGTCGCGCCCGTCCAGATCTCCGCGCCGGCCTCGACGGCCTGGTCGAAGACGAGCCGGTCGAACGTCACGCGGTCGCACACGAACCCGGGAGCGACGGGCTTGTCGAGCGCCTTCGTGAACGGGATGGCGGCCTCGTCGCCGTAGGGGCCCGAGAACGTGACGCCCCACGAGTCGATCTGGGAGACGGCGAGGAGGGCGTCGATCATGCCGAGCCGCTTCATCACGTCCACGGTCTTCCCCGAGAGCGCGTCGCCGCAGATCTTGTCGCGGGGGAAGGTGTCTCGGTCGAGGAGGAGGGGGCGGAGCCCCTTCCGGGCCATGACGGCGGCGGCGGTGGCCCCGCCCGGCCCGGCCCCTACGATGACGGCGTCGTACACGCGGTGTCCCTGGTCAGTGGTCAGCAGTCCGTGGTGAAGGCGCGAAGCTACGGACAGAAGGGAGCGGCGGCAGGCTGCGGCCAACGCGCCGCCGGGGCATAAAAAAAGTGAGGGCAAGCGATCCGCATCGCGCCGCTACAACCTCCTACCGCTGCTGCCTTCCGGCCCTGACGGAGTTCAGAGGGAGCTGGCCGTGCGGGACTTGCCCTCACTCTGCCGGCAGGCCTGAGCCGACCGGCAGCGCGCAATATACGGCACGCCCCCGCCGGTCCCGTGCGAAGGGGACGTGGAGATGCGCGTGCCGCGGTGGAGCGATCCTGAAAAAGCCCCGATGCGCCGGAACCTTGTTCAAACAAGTAAATCCAACAGCGCCCCCACAGCTGTCCACCAACTCCTGCTGTCATGACCACGACCACGCCGGACGTCGCCGTCCAGACCTACGCCGTCGACCCCTCCCACTCCCGCCTCGGGTTCGTCGTCCGCCACCTCGGCTTCTCGAAGGTGCGCGGCGCCTTCGAGCAGTTCGAGGGCACCGTCCGCATGGCGCCGGGCGATCTCTCGACATTGGAGGCCGACGCCGCCATCCAGGCCCAATCTATCACCACGAACGAGGAGAAGCGCGACGCCCACCTCCGCAGCGCGGACTTCTTCGAGGTCGAGACCTACCCCACGATCGCGTTCGAGAGCGCCGAGGTGCGCGACGTGGACGGCCGTCGCTTCACGCTCGTCGGCGACCTCACGATGCACGGCGTCACCGAGCGCGTGGCGCTCGACGCCGAGTTCCTCGGCGAGGGCCCCGACCCGTGGGGCGGCACCCGCATCGCCTTCGACGCCCGGACCAAGGTGAACCGGAAGGAGTTCGGCCTCAACTGGAACGTGGCACTCGAGGCCGGCGGCTGGCTCGTCAGCGAGGACGTCGAGATCGTCCTCGAGGTGCAGGCCGTCCTGCAGCAGGACGAGGAGGCGTAAAGTCATCTCCTGTCCATTCCTCAGGGGCGCAGCATGCGTGCTGCGCCCCTGCTGTGTTCGTCCTGTCGTGCCATCCCCCCGATGCGAAAGCATGTCAGTCGGGCTGAGGCTTACACAGGATGACCATGAACACGCTGCGGTACCTCCTCATCGCACTCGCCCTCCTCGCCGCGCTGCCCGCCGGGGCGCAGGATCCCCAGGAGTACCCCGGCCTCCTCATCGTCTCAGAACCGATGGAGGAAATGGGAGGGTTCGCCGCAGGGGTGTGTATCGCCGGTCACTGCCTCCTCCCGCCCCTAGAGGGAACCGGACCGGCTCTTCTCATTCCAGGTCGGGATCCCGGCGACCCCGACGGTATCCCCCCGAGCGACCCCGACGAAGGTTGTACCCCGTTCACGAACGGGGATGAGATCGCCGGCAACTTCGTCCTCATCCGCGCCGGCGGCTGCACGAACTGGGGGAAGTTCTACAATGCAGTGGTCCACGGTGCCGTCGGCGTCGTGCTCTACCACGACGAGACCGTGGGGCCCGACGACGACTCCACCCTCGTCAACATCGGCTGGCCGCAGACTACAAACATCTCTCTCCCTGGCTTGTTCATCTCGCGCTACCGGGGGCTACGGCTTCTCGCGGCCCACGACGCCGGGCAGGAGGTGGTCGCCGAGATGCGGATGAACCCGGACGCGGTCGCCGCCGAGCCCCCGGCCGAGGCGCCGCCCTTCGCGCTCTCGGTCTCGCCGAACCCCGCGCGCGGCCACGCCCTCGTCCACGTGGCGGCCGACCGACCGCTGCCGTC
>JAWWCA010000090.1:0-14146 GCA_033720695.1 Rubricoccaceae bacterium | reverse complement strand
TTCCCCGACAGCCTCCGGCCGCAGACCACCTACGTCGTCACGCTCGGCCAGGGCCTCCGCGACGCCCGCGGGGTCGGCCTCGCCGCGCCCCGCACGCTCGCCTTCGCCACCGGCGACCGCCTCGACCGCGGCCGCATCGCCGGCACCGTCCGCGACCCGGAGACCGGCGCCGGGGCCGGCGGCCTCGCCGTCTTCGCCTACCGCCTCGCCGACACGACGGCCGCCCTCCCCGACCCGCGCACGGCGCCGCCGGACTACCGCACCGAGACGACGCCCGAGGGCGCGTTCCAGCTCGACTACCTCCGCCCCGGGCCCTTCGTGGTCGTCGCCCTCGACGACCGCAACCGGAACGCGCAGGCCGACCCCGGCGAGCCGTTCGCCGTCGCCGCCTCCCCCACCGCCCTCGCCGTCGAGCCCGACGGCCCGGGGCCAGACTCCACGGCCGGCCGGCCCGACACGCTGGGCACGCCCCCACCCGCCGCCCGTGTGGCGTCGCTCGACCTGTTCGTGGCGCGGCTCGACACGATCCCCCCCGCCGTCCGCACCGCACGCGCCCGGAGCGCCCGTCGCGTCGCCGTCCGCTTCGACGAGGCGATCCAGCGCCCCGCCCAGGTCACCCTCGCCGACTCGGCCTCGGGCCGCGCGCTCCCCATCGAGGCCGGGTGGATCGCGCCAGAGGCGCCGGCCGACCTGATGGTGCTGTCGGCCGCCCCCGTCGTGGCCCCGGCCCGCCTCACGGCCTCCGTCGCCGACTCGGCCGGCAACCGATCCGACATCCGCGTCGTCATCGGCCCGTCGGCCGCCCCCGACACCGCCGCCGCCCGCTTCCAGGGCTTCCTCCCCCCGGGCAGCCCGGCCGACTCCGTCTTCCTCCTCCGCCCCGACGCCCGGCCGGGCGTCCGCTTCACCCAGCCGCTCGACAGCCTCGCCCTCCGCCGCCACGTCGCGGTGCGCGGCGTCGAGGGCCCGCTCCCGTTCTCGACCGAGACGGACGACGGCGTCTCGTCCCGGCTCCGGATCGAGGGGGAGCCGCGCGTGTTCCGCGTCGAGGTCGCCGGGCCCGACACCCTCTACGTCCGGCGCTACGCCCGCCCCGGCCCCGACGCCCTCGGCGCCATTCTCGGCCGGGTCGAGGCCGGCGGCCCCGTGCGCGTCGAGGCCTACCCCATCGAGGGCGGCGCGCCGTTCGCGGCGGTCGCGGAGCCGGACGGGACGTTCGCCCTCCGAAACCTCCCCCCGGGGGACTACCGCCTCCGCCTCCTCCTTGACCGCGACGGCGACGGGTCGTGGGACGGCGGGCGCCTGGCGCCGTACGCCCCGCCCGAGCCCCTCCGCTGGCTCCCCGATCCCGTCCGGGTCCGCGCTCGCTGGGAGACGGACGTCGAGGTCCTGACGCTGGAGGCGGGAGGGTAGGCGGTGGAGCGAGCCGCCGCGCGTCGCTATCCTCGCTCTCACGCACAGCGCGCCCCATGACCCGTCCCGATCCCCTCCTCCAGCCTGTCCTCACGGCCGCCGCCATGCGCGAGGCCGACCGGCGGACGATGGAGGACTACGGCCTCCCCGGCCGCGTGCTCATGGAGACCGCCGGGCGCGCCGCCTGCGACGCCCTCGAAGCCCGCTTCGGCGCCCAGCACGGGCGCGACGTGCTCGTCCTCGCAGGGAAGGGCAACAACGGCGGCGACGGGCTCGTGGTGGCCCGCGTGCTCCGGGCCCGCGGCGCCCGCGTCCGCGTCGTCACCCTCGCGTCGGAGGACGATGCGACGGAGGACACCGCCGCCAACCTCGCCCTCCTCCACCGCCTCGCCGAGGGCGACGACGCGCCGCAGGTGGACGCCTACACGGACGTCCGGCAGATCGCGGCCGCGCACCCACCGGACCTCGTCGTGGACGCCCTCCTCGGCACGGGCGTGACCGGCGCCCTCCGCGAGCCCGTCCGCGGGCTGTGCGCCTGGATGAACCGCCAGGCCGCGCCCGTCGTCGCCCTCGACGTCCCCTCAGGCCTCGACGCCGACACCGGCGAGGCCCCGGACGACACCGTCCGCGCGGCCCTCACCGTCGCGATGGGCGCGCTGAAGGCCGGGCTCCTCCTCGGCGACGGCCCCCCGCACGTGGGCGAGGTCGTCGTCGCCGAGATCGGCATCCCGGGCACCCTCCTCCACGCCCTCGCCCCGGCCGTCCGCGCCACCGACGCCTGGGTGGCCGCGCGCCTGCCGCGCCGCGCGCACGACGCCCACAAGTACAGCGCCGGCCGCGCCCTCTGCGTCGTCGGGAGCCGGGCGTTCACCGGGGCAGCCGTCCTGGCCACGGGGGCGGCCTACCGGGCAGGTGCGGGCGCCGTCGTCTGCTGCACGCCCGAGAGCGCCCGCGCAACGGTGGACGCATGGCGCGCCGAGGTGATGGTGGAGGCCCAGCCGGAGACCGACGAGGGCACGCTCTCGATCACGGCCTACGATGGCATCGCGGCACGCTTGGCGAACGCCGACGCCGTTCTGGTGGGGTGCGGGCTGGGGACGACGAAGGAGACGCAGCGGCTCGTGCAGGCGCTCGTCCGCCGCCTCGGCCCCGCCGGTCGCCCCGCCGTCCTCGACGCCGACGGTCTCAACGCCTTCGCGGGGGCCACCGACAAGCTGACCGACCGGCCCGACCCCGCCCCGCTCGTCCTCACGCCCCACCTCGGCGAGTTCCGCCGCCTCGCAGGGGACGACGTGGACCCCACAGACCGCCTCGCGCTCGCGCGCGACCACGCCGCGCGCTGGAACGCCGTCCTCCTCCTCAAGGGGATGCCGACCGTCGTCGGCCTTCCCGACGGACGGGTGTTCGTGGGACCGCCCGGCCAGCCGGGCCTCGCGACCGCCGGCACGGGCGACGTCCTGGCCGGCACGCTCGTGGGCTTGCTCGCGCGCGGAATGGACGCGGCGGAGGCGGCCGTGTGTGCGCTCCACCTCGGCGCCGCAGCGGCGGAGCACCTCGGCTCGACCCACGCCGCCGCCGCCCTCGTCGCCGGCGACCTCGTCCAGGCCCTCCCCCGCGTCCTCCGCGCCCGCTACGGTGGCTGAGCGCCCTCACGCCGCCGCGCGTCCCCTCGCCCTCCTCTGGACGCTCGCCATCGTCGCCGGCTTGAGCCTGCCCGGCGACGCGCTCCCCGAGCCCCTCTGGATCTCGCAGGACAAGCTGATCCATGTCGGCGCCTTCCTCGGGTTCGGGGGGCTCTGGTTGTGGGCCGCCCCGCACGCCTGGCGGCGCGTCCTCGTCGCGGGGGTCCTGTTCGCCGTCGTCTCGGAGGGGTACCAGCATGTGATGCCCATCCACCGCCAGTTCAGCCTCGCCGACATCGCAGCCAACCTCCTCGGCCTCGGCCTTGCCGTCGCGGTCTGGCCGCGGTTTCGCCGGAAGGGCTCCGTCGGCGGTGCCCCATGATGCGACCTGCCTGAGGCAACGAGGCGTGGCATAATCGCCGGCTGTTCCCGCCCTTCGCGCCCGCCCACGCCTGCGCCGCTCCGCGCGGCCGATACTCCGCTCCCATTCCGCAGGCACGGGCATGTACGACGGAGCAGAGGGCGGTCAGTTCGAGCTTAAAGTGGTCTTGGCGGTCGTCGTGCTGCTCGGCCTCATCCGCATCGGCGGCGCCCTGACCGAGGGGGGAGGCGAGAGACCAGGCCCAGAGCCGGTGGCCGCCTCCGACCCCCGGGGCGCTCCGCCTTCCGCAGAGGCCCGTCCGCCGGCGGTGGACCTCCCCTCGGCGGAAGCGCCCGACTCGACCCAGAACCACGAGGCCGCCCCCCCCGATCCAGCGTCAGACCGAGCTGCGACGGACGCCGCCGGCCGAGACACGGCAGATGTGGCCGCGCCCCCTCGCCCGTCACACCTCCCTGTCCCACAGCCGCCCCCGGACGCCCTCGACCCCGAGGTCTTCGACGACGAGGCGATCGCCGCACAGCTGGGCAGCCGCGTCCGCCTCGAGGAGCAGATCGTCGCGCCGCCGCCCGTCCCCCCGCCGGACTCGGCCCTCGCACGGCCCGAGGGGACGCCGGAGCCCCCCCCTCCCAGGGAGCCCGAGTTCTTCGAGGCCGTCGAGCAGATGCCCGAGCTCGTCGGCGGCCTCGCCGCGCTCCAGCGCCGCATCGTCTACCCTGAGCACGCGTACAACGCCGGGGTGGAGGGCCGCGTCTTCGTCCAGTTCGTCGTTGACGAGCGCGGTGCTCCGTACGACGTGCGCGTGGTCCGCGGCATCGGCGCGGGGTGCGACGAGGCCGCCATCGAGGCCATCCGGGCGAGTCGTTTCGTGCCAGGCCGCCAACGCGGCCGGCCCGTCAAGGTCCAGATGACGCTGCCCGTCACCTTCCGGCTGGACGACTAGCGCCCGGCGAGACCGGCCCCCTCACCGAACTCCCCGGAAGCGGGGCGACGCTCGGGCGAGCAACTTTCGGTGCGCCCGGTGGTCTTGAATCCGCGCCTTCCACGCCCCGTGCGCGGCGCGGCCCAACCGCAAAGGCACGAATCCTCCTACCCATCGCGTTCTCAGGCCGGTAGGTGCACCCCCACCCGCGCTCCGGCGCGGCCCTCGCTCTCGCGAACCTGCCGGGCCGTCTCGCATAGAACCGAAGCGGATGTGACGTGAACCGCGCGCCGCGCGTACTTTACGAGCCCGCCTCTCGGCCCGACCCATCCCCTACACCGACATGGCCCTCCGCAAGACCCCCAAGGCCGACCTCAAGAGCCGCTACCCGCTCTACGTCCAGATCGGCCTCCTCCTCTCCGTGGGCCTGCTCATCTTCGCCTTCACGGTCCCCCTCCAGCCCAGCGACGACTTCGAGATCGTCGAGTACGAGCAGGAGATCGTGCAGGTGGAGGAGATCGAGCAGACCCAGCAGCTTGAGCAGCCCCCGCCGCCGCCGGCCCCGCCGCCGCCGCAGGAGGTCCCCGACGAGGAGGTCATCGAGGAGCAGGTAATCGACATCAGCCAGGACATGAACCTGCGCGATGCGCCGCCGGCCCCGCCGCCGCCGCCGCCGCCGCCCTCGGCGCCGCCGCCGCCGCCCGAGCCCGAGCGTCCGCCCGAGCCCGAGATCTTCGAGGTCGTCGAGCAGATGCCCGAGCTCATCGGCGGCATCGCCGGCCTCCAGAGCCGGATCCAGTACCCCGAGATGGCCCGCCGCGCCGGCATCGAGGGCCGTGTCTTCGTCCAGTTCGTCGTCGACGAGCAGGGCCGCCCCTCCGACATCCGCGTCGTGCGCGGGATCGGCGGCGGCGCCGACGAGGCCGCCGTCCAGGCCGTCCGCGAGAGCCAGTTCACGCCGGGCCTCCAGCGCGGCCGGCCCGTGAAGGTCCGGATGTCGCTCCCGGTGACGTTCCGGCTCAACTGACCGAGCCGCTCGGCTCATCGGCGCCCCGATCGTGTCCGTCACGGCCGGGGCGTTCGTTTGGGTCGACGGTGATGCGCGCCTCCTCGGGCTAGCGCGACATCCGCCGGACCGCCCCGTCCGCGGTCCCTACGAGCACGTCGGTCGCGAGGCCGACGAAGAGGCCGTGGTCGAGGATGCCGGGGAGCGAGGCGAGCGTGGCCGCGAGGGCGCCAGGCTCGGCGATGGAAGGGAAGCGGGCATCGAGGATCCAGAACCCTTGGTCGGTGACGACGGGGCCGTCCTTGGCCTTCCCCATCCGCAGCACGGGCTCGGCCCCGAGGCCGCGGAGCGCCCGCGAGACCGCCGGCTCGGCGAACGGCAGCACCTCGACCGGCACCGGCATCGCCGTCCCCAGCTGCTCCACCTCTTTCGACGGGTCGATGAGGACGACGAAGCGAGCGGCCAGCGCCGCCACCACCTTCTCGCGCGTGTGGGCCGCGCCGCGCCCCTTGATGAGGTCGAGCGCCGGGCTCACCTCGTCGGCCCCGTCGAGGGCCAGGTCGAGCGCCGCCTCACCGGGTGCGAGGGCGCCGAGGCCGAGGGCGTCCAGCGTCGCGAGGGGGACGCCGTGCTGGCGGGCCAGCCGCTCGGCCGCGAACGAGGTCGGCACCCCGACGATCCGGAGCCCTTCGTCGCGGACGCGGCGCCCGAGGGCGGCGAGGGCGAAGGCCGTCGTCGAGCCCGTCCCCAACCCCAGCCGCATGCCGTCCTCGGCGAGGGCGGCGGCCGCCTCGCCAGCGGCGCGCTTCGCGTCATCCGCGGGACTCTCTGGGAGGGGGCCGCGCGGGGCTCCGGGGTCGGTCGTCGTCATGGTCGGGGCTTCGAGGTGGGGCCCCAAGAAACCACCGACCGCGGGCAGAGGACAACGCGTTATTCGTACCGCAGCGCCTCGATGGGATCCAGCCGCGCGGCCTTGTACGCGGGGTAGACGCCGAAGACGAGCGCGATGGCCGTCACGCCGAGCACGCCGCCGATGGCCCAGCCCCAGGGAAAGGCCGGGCTGATCCCGAACGTGAGCGCCATCACGTTCCCGCCGAGCACGCCGAGGAGGATGCCCGCGAGGCCGCCGATCTGGCACAGGAACACGGCCTCGACGAGGAACTGCGTGAGGACGGCCCGGCGCGTGGCCCCGAGCGCCTTCCGGATCCCGATCTCGCGCGTCCGCTCGGTCACGGAGACGAGCATGATGTTCATGATGCCGACGCCCGCCGCCAGGAGCGCGATCAGCCCGATCCCGGCACCGCCCATCGTGAGGACGGCGGTGAACGACTCCAGCGGGCCCGTCAGCGCGTCGTTCGTGACCACCTCGAAGTTGTTCTCCTCCTCGGGCCGGACCCGCCGGATGGAGCGGAGCAGCCCCGTCACCTCGTCGATGGTCGGCGTGATGAGCTCGGGGCTGGGCGCGCGCACGTCGTAGGCGATATTGCGGTCGAGATCGCCGTAGACGGCGAAGAGCCGGGTGATGGGCGCCCACACGAGGTCGTCGTTGCTCTCCCCGAGGAACGCCCCCTTCTCGGCCGTCACGCCCACGACCCGGTAGCGCCGCCCGTCGATCCGGACCTCCTTGCCCACGGCCCGCGTCGTGGGGAACAGCCGCTCGGCCACGATCGAGCCGAGGACCACCACCGGCCGACCGTAGCGGACGTCGTCCTCGGTCAGGAAGCGGCCGTCCTCGACATCGTAGCCGTTGTTGACGGCCCAGTCCGCCCCGACGCCGCGCACGGCGATGTTCGGGTCGGTCTCCTCGTCGGCCGACTTGATGGCGGTGAAGGCGAACGTGCCGTCGGGGCTGACGGAGACCGCGAGCCGGGCGCGCTCGCGGAGCTCGAGCATGTCGGCGTAGGTGAGGTTGGGGCGGTTGCGGAGCGAGGGGTCCATCGGCCCGGTCTGGAAGCCGCCGCCGTACTTCACGATGTAGAACGCGTTGGCGCCCATCCCGCGGAAGGCCTCCTTGAAGTAGACGTCGATCACCTCGACGGCCGTGACGGCCGCGATCACCGAGAACACGCCGATGACCATGCCGAGGAGGGTGAGGAGGCTGCGGAGCTTGTTGCCCCGGAGCGTCTCCCACGCCATGCGAAGGCTCTCGGTGAGGTTCATGGCGCGGGGCGGGTGGAGAACGGGAGCATCCTGGGCGGAGCGAGGGATCGGACGGGGCGTGAAGCGCGACGGTCACTCATACCGCAGCGCCTCGATGGGCGTGGCCTTGGCCGCCGTCCAGGCGGGGATGAAGCCGAACAGCACGCCGACGCCCACGCAGATCGTGAACGCGAGCACGACGGTCGCGAAGGAGAGCACGGCCGTGAACACCTGGTTGATCAGGGCCGTCACGCCGACGGAGAGCCCGATCCCGATCAGGCCCCCGATCATGCACACGACGACGGCCTCGACGAGGAACTGCGTGAGGATGGCCCGGCGCGTGGCGCCGAGCGCCTTCCGGATCCCGATCTCGCGCGTCCGCTCCTTCACGCTCACGAACATGATGTTCATCACGCCGATGCCGCCCACGAGGAGCGAGAGCCCCGTGAGGAACAGGCCGACGGCGTAGATGGCGCCGGTCACGCCCGAGAGCTGCTGGCGGAACGAGTCCTGCGGCGCGAGGGCGAAGTTGTCCTCCTCCGCCGGGTCGAGCCCGCGCGCGAGGCGCACCACGCCCGTCAGTTCGTCCATCGCCTCGTCCATGAGACCGGCCGAGGCCACGCGCGCCTGGACCTCCATGTAGGGGCGCGCCTCGTACCGCTTCTTGTAGGTCTCCAGGGGCACGATGATCTGCTCGTCAAAGGAGAACAGCCCGAGGAACTTCCCCTGCTCGGCCAGCACCCCAATCACCTCGAACCGGTGCCCCCCCACGCGGATGTACTTCCCGATGGGGGAGCCCACGGGGAACAGCTCGGCCGCCACGTCCTGCCCCACCACGGCCACGGGCCGCGCCGCGCGGTCCTCGGTCGCCGAGAAGAACCGGCCGGCCTGGAGGTCGAGCCCCGAGACGTCGGCGAGGGCGGGCGTCGAGGCGCGGAGGAACACGTTGTTGAGCCGCTGGTCCCGGCTCTGGACCGACTGCATCGAGTAGGCCACCGGCGCCACGTGCGCGACGGTCTCGGCGTGGTCCTCGATGGCCTCGGCCACCTCCTCCGTGATCGGCGGTCGGTTCCGGTACTGCCACCACTCCACGTTGAACCCGTCCGGCATCCGCGCCACGTTGATCACGTTCGTCCCCAGCATCGCGACGGAGCGGTCGAACCCCCGCTCGATCCCGTTGATGGTCGTGAACATCGCCGTGACGGAGACGATGCCGATGATGATGCCGAGCGTGGTGAGGAGCGCCCGCAGCTTGTTGGCCCAGATCGTGACCAGGGCCATGCGGACGCTTTCGGCGAACTCCAGGACGGCGCGACGCAACGGGCGGGGACGGGGGTGAGGGCGGACGGCCCGACGCTACGCGCACCCCGCGCCAGGGTTGCGGCGCGCGTGCGCGTGCGCGCGGGGCGAACGCGTAGCTTCCCGCACCCACGCCCCAGCCCAGCCTCATCATGGCGTCTTCAGACACTCGCTTCGGCTCCTTCGACGACCTGGCGGCCACCGTCGCGCCCGCGATCGAATCGGTCATGCGCCGCCTCCGCGCCGTCGTCCACGATGTCCACCCCGGGACCGTCGAGGTCGGGCGGATGGGAGAGCAGACCGTGGCGTTCGGACTCGGCCCGAAGAAGATGAGCGAGGCCTACGCGTACGTCCAGCCCCACGCGGGGCACGTCAACCTCGGGTTCTACCACGGCGCGTCGCTGGACGACCCGGACGGCCTGCTGAAGGGGACGGGCAAGGCGCTCCGGCACGTGCGGGTTCGCACCGTCGAGGAGGCCGAGCGCCCCGCGGTCCGTCGGCTCATCGAGGCGGCGCTGGCCGAGCGGCGGGCCGCCCTCTCGCGGTAAGCGACGCCTCCCAATCCCTCAGCCGGCCGCCTCCATCTCCCGCAGCCGGAAGCGCTGGAGCTTGCCCGTCTGCGTCCGCGGCAAGGTGTCCATGAACTGGATCGCGCGCGGGTACTTGTACGGCGCGATCTCGCCCTTGACGAAGTCCTGCAGCGCCTTCGCCATGGAGTCCGAGGGCGCGTGCCCCTCGCGGAGGACCACGAACGCCTTGACGATCTGCCCGCGCGCCTCGTCGGGCACGCCGACGACGCCGCACTCGGCCACGGCCTCGTGCTTGAGGAGCGCGCTCTCCACCTGGAGCCCGGAGACGTTGTAGCCGCCCGTGATGATCATGTCGTCGGCGCGGGCCTGGTACCAGAAGTAGCCGTCGTCGTCCACGAGGTAGGCGTCGCCGGTGTAGTTCCAGCCGTCGCGGACGTAGGCGCGCTGGCGCGCCTCGTCGTCGAGGTAGCGGCAGCCGGTGACGCCGCGGACGGCGAGGAGGCCGACCTCGCCGGGCTCCTTCTCCGCCCCGTGCTCGTCCACCACCTTCGCCTCGTAGCCGGGGATCGGCTTCCCCGTGGCCCCGGGCTCGATGGCGCCCACGGGCGAGGAGATGAAGATGTGGAGCATCTCCGTCGCCCCGATCCCGTCGATGATCTGGATGCCGGTCGCCTCGCGCCAGGCGCTGAAGGTGGGGATGGGGAGGGCCTCGCCGGCCGAGATGCAGGTGCGGAGGCTCGACACGTCGTGGTCGGCGAGGCGCCCGTGCATGGCGCGGTAGGCCGTCGGCGAGGTCACGCACACCGTCGCGCGGTGGCGCTCGATGGCGTCGAGCAGCCCCTCCACGCCCGGCTTCGCGCAGAAGGCCGCCGAGGCGCCGAACCGCATCGGGAAGAGGAGGAGCCCGCCGAGGCCGAACGTGAACGCCAGCGGCGGCGAGCCTGTGAACACGTCGTCGGGCCGGACGTCGAGGCAGGAGCGCGGGAAGGCGTCGCAGATGGCGAGGACGTCGCGGTGGAAGTGCATGGTGGCCTTGGCCTTCCCCGTCGTGCCGCTGGTGAAGGCGATGAGGGCCACGTCGTCGGCCGCCGTGTCCACGGCCTCGAAGCGGTCGGGCTTCCCGGCCATCCGCCTCTCCAGCCCGTCGTCCACGTCGGTGCCGAAGAGGACGACGCGCTGGAGGGTGTCGGTCTGTGCCTCCGTCTTCTCCATCTCCTCGGCCCAGCCGGCGTCGCAGAGGGCGAGCCTGATCTGCGCCTTCTCGCAGGTGTACGTCAGCTCGTACGCCCGCAGGAGGGGCATCGTCGCCACGGCGATGCCGCCGGCCTTGACGACGGCGAACCAGCACGCGGCGAAGATCGGGGTGTTCGGCCCGCGCAGGAGGACGCGGTTGCCGGAGACGAGGCCGAGGTCGTCCACGAGCACGTGCGCGATGCGGTCGACGCGGTCGCGGAAGTCGGCGTAGGTCCAGGCGCCCGTCTCGGTGTGGAGCAGCGGCCGGTCGCCGTGCCCGGCCTCGATGGTCCGGTCGAGGAGCTCGACGGCGCCGTTGAGCCGCTCGGGGTAGTCGAAGACGGAGCCCTCGGGGATGAGGAAGTCGGGCCAGAGGTCCTTCGGGGGGAGGTGGTCGCGGGCGAAGGCGTCGGTGTAGGCGGAGGGCGTCATGGACCGGAGCGAGAGGCGGGAAGACCGGAGCACAAGAAACGGAAGCCGATGGAAATGCGCACCGCCCGGCGGGGACGAACGAGGCGCCCTCTGGCTTCCGGTGGCGCGAGAACGGGCTCGGTTGCCTATCGTAGGCCCGAGCGCCCCCCCTCTCCCTGCCCCCGCACGCCCGGTGACCCTCCTCGGCCCCCTCGACTGGATCACGATCGCCCTCTACTTCGGCGTCGTCTTCGCCGTCGCCGTCGGGGCGACGCTGCGGGAGCGGCGCGGCCGGGACGAGACCTCGGCCGACTACTTCCTCGCGGGCCGGAACGTCGGCTGGTTCGTGGTGGGCGCCTCCCTCTTCGCGTCGAACATCGGGAGCGAGCACCTCGTGGGGCTGGCGGGCTCGGGCGCGGCGAGCGGGGTGGCCCCGGGGCAGTTCGAGGTGCTGGCGAGCCTGATCCTCCTCCTCCTCGGGTGGGTGTTCGTGCCGTTCTACGTCCGGAGCGGCGTGTTCACGATGCCCGAGTTTTTGGAGCGCCGTTACTCCCCCGCGAGCCGGTGGTACCTCGCGACGGTCTCCATCCTGGCCTACGTGCTGACGAAGATCTCGGTGACCGTCTTCGCCGGGGCCGTCGTCTTCCGCGCCATCGGGGTGCCGTTCTGGACCGGCGCGCTCGTGGTCGTGGCGGTCACGGGGCTCTACACCGTCTTCGGGGGCCTCCGGGCCGTCCTCTACACCGACCTCCTCCAGACGTTCGTGCTCATCGGCGGCGCCCTCGCGGTCACCCTCCTCGGCCTCCAGGCCGTCGGCGGATGGGACGTCCTGGCGGCGACGGTGGCCCCCGGCTTCCTGGACATGTGGAAGCCGGCCAGCGACCCCGACTTCCCCTGGACCGGCATCCTCTTCGGCGCCCCGATCCTCGGCGTCTGGTACTGGTGCACCGACCAGTTCATCGTGCAGCGGACGCTCTCGGCGCGGAGCGTGACCGAGGCCCGGCGCGGGGCGCTCTTCGCGGGCTTCCTCAAGCTGCTGCCCCTCTTCATCTTCGTCGTTCCGGGCCTCCTCGCGGCCACGCTCGTGGCGCAGGGCCGCCTCACGCTCGGCAACACGAACGAGGCCCTCCCCGCGCTCGTCGCCGCCCTCCTGCCCACCGGCCTGCGGGGGCTCGTCGTGGCCGGGCTGCTGGCGGCGCTGATGTCGTCGTTGAGCAGCGTGTTCAACTCGTGCTCGACGCTCATCACGTGGGACGTCTACAAAAAGCTGCACCCCGACGCGAGCGAGCGGCGCCTCGTCTGGGTGGGCCGCCTCGCGACCGGCGCGCTCGTCGTCCTCGGCCTCGCCTGGATCCCGTTCGTCGAGGCCGCCGAGGGTGGGCTCTACGTGTACATCCAGAGCGTGCAGGCCTACATCTCGCCGCCGATCGCGGCCGTCTTCCTCTTCGGCGTCCTGTGGCCACGGGCCAACGCCGCCGGGGCGCTGGCCTCCCTCCTCACGGGCCTCGTCCTGGGCCTGGGCCGGCTCGTGCTGGAAGCGTCCGGCGCAACGGGCGGGGTCGCCGAGGCCGTAACCGGCATCAACTTCCTGCACTTCGCCGTGCTCCTGTTCGTCGTCTGCACGGCCGTGCTCGTCGTCGTCAGCCTGGCGACGGCGCAGCCACCGGCCGAGAAGACCGCCGGCCTCACCTTCGCCACGGCACCGCCGGACGAGGCCGCGGCGCCAGGCCGTCGCCTCGACCTCGTGCTCTCGGGACTCCTGGTGGCAGCCGTCCTGGCCGTCTGGATCGCGTTCTCCTAGCCGACGCCCGCCGTCTCTCCGTGAGGCCGAGGCGCTCCGGTTATCTTGGCGTTTTGCTCTCGCCACCTCTGTATCCGTCCTCATGGATGTCACGATCCGCGACGTCGCGCGGCGCGCTGGAGTCTCGATCGCCACCGTCTCGCGGGCGCTCAACAACTCCGGGGCGATCCGCGAGGACACGCGGCGCGCGGTCGTGCGGGCGGCGCGGGAGCTGGGCTACTGGCCGAACCCGGCCGCCCGCTCCCTGCACGGGAAGGCGACCGGCGGCCTGGGCGTGCTCCTGCCGTACGTCAGCGGCGAGTTCTTCGCCGAGCTCCTCAGCGGCCTCGACGAAGGGGCGCAAGCGGGGGGGCGGTTCATCTTGGTTTCGACGTCGCACCGCCGCTCGGAGGAGTTCCAGGCGGCCATCCGGGCCATGTCGAAGCGGGTCGACGGCCTGGTCGTGATGGCGCCCGCGCTCGACACGCTGGGGGTGGAGTCGGTGCTGTCGTGGGAGGGGCCGGTGACCTTCATCAACACCTCCGTCGACGGGGTCGCCACGGACGTCCTGAACTTCGACAACTACGGGGGGGCCTTCGCCCTGACCCGGCACCTCCTCGACGCCGGGCACCGCCGCATCGCGCTCATCAAGGGGGCTCCAGGGGCGTGGGACGCGCAGGAGCGCGCGCGGGGGTACCGCGCCGCGCTGGCCGAAGCAGGCGCAGAGGCCACCCCCGACCTCGAGTTCGAGGGGGAGTACACGCAAGCGGCGGGCTACGCCGTCGCGCCCGAGATCCTCGCCGTCGATCCGCGGCCCACAGCGATCCTCGCGGCGAACGACTACTGCGCAGCAGGGGTCCTCAGCGCGCTGAGCGAGGCGGAAATCGCCGTCCCCGACGAGATGGCCGTGGCGGGGTTCGACGGGGTCACCAGCGCGCAGTACATGCTCCCGCCCCTCACGACCGTCCACGTGCCGATTCGTTCGATCGGCTACCGGGCGATCCAGCAGCTGATCGCCCGCCTCGAAGACCGGGCCGGTGCCGACCCCGTCCAGGAGGTCATCCCCGTGGACCTGGTGATCCGCGAGTCCACCCGCGCCGACGTCCCCCATCCCACCGGGGGAGGATCGCCAGCAATGGATTAGACCCGCCCCCCCGCTCCGGTCGGCTGCTGAGGGAGAGCGGCAGGGGTGCCCCCGAGGCCGAAAGAGTGGGGGCGTCGGTTTTGTTGTAAACCTTTTCTTCGCCCCTGTTATCTTAGGAGCGCGGATGACCGGGCGTCCGACCCGTGCCTCTCCGGCTCCCCGCTGCCCCCCCCCCCCCCCCCCCCCACCTCTTGCCCCTGTCCTCCCCGCCCGGCCGGGGGGCCGGCTTCGCGGGGGCGTTGTCCGGCCCCCCCCCCTTAACCGCCGC
>JAWWCA010000089.1:0-14168 GCA_033720695.1 Rubricoccaceae bacterium | reverse complement strand
TCGTCACGCTCACCGAAAAGCTACTCGTGCCGCTCCTGGCGAAGCTGACCAACTTCGTCCCGGGCGGCGGGATCTGGATGAACACCCAGCGTCCCGAGTGGAACGACGCCAACAACGCGCTGGTCGGGAACGGCATCTCAGTCGTCACGCTGTTCGCCGTCCACCGCGACCTCGCGCTCCTCCGCGACCTCTTCGCGGACGCCGCCGGGGCCGTCGAGGTGTCCGTCGAGGTCGCCGACCTCGCCGAGGCCGTCGGCGGGGTCTTCGAGCGCTTCGCACCCCTCGCCGAGCGGTCGCTCGACGAGGCCGAGCGCAAGGAGGTCGTGGATGCGCTCGGCGCTGCCGGCAGCGTGTACCGCGAGCAGCTCTACCGCGACGGGCTCTCTGGCGGGACGCGCACGCTGCCACAGGGAGCGATCCGCGCCCTCGTGGAGCGCGCCCTCGCGTTCGTAGACCACAGCCTCCGCGACAACCGCCGCGACGACGGCCTCGTCCACAGCTACAACCTGCTGAAGATCCGGGACGAGGGGATGGGCGTGGCGCACCTCTACCCGATGCTCGAAGGGCAGGTGGCAGCCCTCGATGCAGGCGTCCTCTCCCCCGAGGCGTCGCTGGAGGTGCTCCGGGCGCTCCGGGAGAGCGCGATGTACCGCCCAGATCAGCACAGCTACACGCTGTACCCGGACCGCGCGCTTCCGGGCTTCCTGGCGAAGAACAACGTCCCCCCGGAGGCGGTCGAGGCCGTCCCGCTCTTCCGGGCCCTCCTCGACGCAGGCGACCCGAGCCTCGTCGTGCGCGACGTGCGCGGCGGGGTCCATTTCCACGGGGCCTTCCGCAACCGGGACGACGTGGAGGCCGCGCTCGACGGCCTCGCGGAGCGCGGCTATGCCGAGGCCGTAGACCGTGACCGCCAGCAGGTCCTCGACGCGTTCGAGGCCGTCTTCAACCACCACGCGTACACGGGGCGCTCGGGTACGTTCTTCGGGTACGAGGGGCTCGGCAGCATCTACTGGCACATGGTCTCCAAGCTGGCGCTCGCCACGCAGGAGACCGTCTTCCGTGCGCATGCCGAGGGGGCCGCCGCCGGCACGCTCCGCCGCCTGGCGGACGCCTACTACGACATCCGCGCGGGTCTCGGCGGGAGCAAGACGCCGGAGGAATACGGTGCCTTCCCGGCCGACGCCTACTCCCACACACCGAGCCACGCGGGCGCCAAGCAGCCCGGCATGACGGGTCAGGTCAAGGAGGACCTCCTCTGCCGGTGGGGCGAGCTCGGCGTCCTCGTCGAGGGCGGGCGGCTCGTCTTCCGCCCGCTCCTGCTCCGCGACGAGGAGTTCCTCCAGGCCCCGGCATCGTTCCGCTACGTGGACGTCGAGGGGCGCGACCAGGTGCTCTCCCTCGCGGCGGGGTCGCTCGGGTTCACGGTCTGCGCCACGCCCGTCGTCTACCGCCGCGCCGACGCCCTGTCCATCCGGGTCGTCGGGGCCGACGGGGAGGGGACGGCCCTCGACGGGGCCGCGCTCTCGCGCGAGGCGAGCGCCGCCGTGTTCGGCCGGACGGGCTCCGTCGCACGGATCGAGGTCCACCTCCCGCCCGCCCGCTGACCGCTGGCTCGGGCACCATCCGACGCCGTCCCTTCCATGGGGTCTCCCGCATGAGTCCTGCCACCCGCCACGAGACCGCGCCGCAGGACCGCATCTCCTTCGGCCACCGCATCATCTACGGGCTGGGGGCTTTCGTCAACAACCTGTTGGCGGGGGCGAGTGGTGGGATGATGATCGTGCTCAACCTGGGGTTCGGGATGAACCCCGCGCTCGTCGGGCTCCTCGGCGCCATCCCTCGCATCACGGACGCCTTCACCGACCCCATGATGGGGTACATCTCCGACCACACGCAGTCGCGGTGGGGACGGCGCCGGCCCTACATCTTCGGCGGTGCGATCGCGGTCGGACTCCTCTTCATCCTCCTCTGGCAGCTCCCCGACGGGAAGAGCGAGACGTTCTATTTCGTCTACTTCCTCATCGGCTCGATCCTCTTCTACGGCGCCTACACCGTCTACGCGACGCCGTGGGTGGCCCTCGGCTTCGAGCTCACGCCCGACTACCACGAGCGGACGCGGGTCATGGGGACGGCCAACTTCATCGGGCAGCTCGCCTACGTCGCGTCGCCGTGGTTCCTGTGGATCATGACGTACGAGGGGTTCTTTGACAACCAGCGCGACGGCGCGGCGGGCCTGGCCATCATCGTCGCCGTGGTCGTGATGGCGGTGGGCGTGATCCCGGCCATCTTTCTGCGGGAACCCCTGAAGGCCGTCGCCCAGGCGGAGGCCGAGGAGAAGCACGCCGGGGGTGGCTTGCTCCAGAGCGTCGGCGCGTTCTTCCGCGGCTTCGGGACCGTCCTCCAGTCGCGCCCCTTCCTCCTGCTCTGTGCGGCGACGTTCTTGATCTTCAACGGGTTCATGTTGATCGCGTCGTTCCAGTTTTACGTGATCATCTACTACGTCTTCGGCGGCGACCAGGCGCTGGGCGCCGAGTACGCGGGCTATGCGGGCACGCTGGGCGCCGTCGCCACGTTCGCCGTCGTCGTGTTCGTGACGTGGCTGGGGACAAAGGTCGGCAAGCGCCGCGCGTTCATGATCTCGACGGCGGTGTCGGTTGTCGGCTACGCGCTGAAGTGGCCGGCCTACAACCCCGAGATCCCCTGGCTCGTCATCCTTCCGGCGCCGCTCCTCGCCTTCGGCCTGGGCGGCCTCTTCACCCTCGTCCCCGCCATGCTCGCCGACGTCGTGGACCTCGACGAGCTGACGAGCCACGAGCGCCGCGAGGGCATGTTCGGCTCGATCTACTGGTGGGTCGTGAAGCTCGGCATGGCCGCGGCCCTCGCCGCGGGCGGCTTCCTCCTCAACGCCACCGGGTTCGACGTGAACCTCGGCGGCGACCAGACCGACCGGACGCTCCTCCTCATGCGCCTCTTCGACGTCGGCATCCCCATGCTCACGTCGGCCCTCGCCATCTGGGCGGTGGCGCGCTTCCCCATCACCGAGGAGACCGCCTACGAGGTCCGGGCCGAGCTCGAGCGGCGGCGGGGCGCGACGGGGGGCGAGAGTGCGGCGGGCGTGGCCCTCGACGCGGGCGCCGAGTAGGCGCCCCTCACGCGGCGGTTACGACGAACTCGGCGTGCAGGGTTGCTGCCGAGCTGCCGCCGATCCAGACGTGGAAGGTGCCGGGCTCGGTGACGCGTCGCATCGCCCGGTCGTGGAACGCGAGGTCGTCGGTGTGGAGCTCGAACGTGACCGTCGTGCGCTCGCCGGGTCGGAGGCGGAGGCGCCGGAACCCCTTCAGCTCCTTCACGGGCCGGGTCACGCTGCCCACCAAGTCCCGGACGTAGAGCTGAGCGACCTCCTCGGCCTCGACGTCGCCCGTGTTGGTGAGGTCGGCCTGGACCACGACGGTGCTGCCGAGGGCGATCTCCCGTGCGGTCACCCGCACGTTCTCATAACGGACGGTCGTGTACGAGAGGCCGTGGCCGAACGGGAAGAGCGGGGCGTCCCCCGCGTCGAGGTAGAAGGAGGTGTTGCCGACGGAGGTCTGAGGAGCGTGCAGCGCGATCTCGTCGAGGTGGACCACCGTTTCGGGCGTCGGCGGCCGGCCGGTGTTCTTGTGCGCGTAGTAGATCGGGACCTGGCCCACTCGGCGCGGGAACGTCACGGGAAGCTTGCCGGAGGGCGACGCCCGCCCAAAGAGGAGGTCGGCGAGGGCCGGGCCCGCCATGGTGCCGGGGTGCCAGGCGAACAGGAGGGCGTCCACCCGGCCGAGCACGGGCTCCAGCGTCAGGGGGCGCCCCGCCATCACCACGAGCACGACGGGCGTGCCCGTGGCGGCGACGGCCTCGACGAGCGCGTCCTGAGCGCCGGGCAGTCCGATGGCGGCTCGGCAGTGCGCCTCGCCCGAGAGGATCGACTCCTCGCCCAGGAACAGGAGCGCCACGTCGGACCGCTCCGCCGCCGCGACGGCCTCCGCAAAGCCGCCGGGGTCCCGGCTCCGCGTCGTGGCGAGGGCGCGGGCGACGTGCACGTCGACGGCCTCGCTCAGGGAGTCGCGGATGGCGTGCAGCGGCGTCTGGCTATGGGCCGGGTCGCCGTCGAAGATCCAGGTGCCGAGCTGCTCGTACGGGTCGTCGGCGAGGGGCCCGATCACGGCGACCGAGCGGAGGCGGCGGCTCACCAGCGGCAGGAGGCCGCCGTCGTTCTTGAGCAGGACGACGCTCTGCGTCGCGGCCTGCCGGGCGGTCGCCAGGTGCTCGGCGTTCGCGGCCGCGGGGAGGTCGGCCGGGACCGTGAAGGGGCGCTCGAAAAGGCCGAGGCGGACTTTGGTCCGCAGCACGTTCGCCGCCATCGCGTCGACCCGCTCGGGAGGGAGGCGACCGGCCTCGACGAGGGCGCGGAGGTGGGCCGCGAAGGTGTGGCTCTGCATCTCCATGTCGAGGCCGGCGGTGGCGGCCTCGTAGGCGGCCTCCGCGTCGGTCGCCGTCAGGCCGTGGACGGAGAGCTGCGACACCGATTCCCAGTCGCTGACGGCCAGGCCGTCCCAGCCCCACTCCTGCCGGAGGACCTGCGTCAAGAGGAACGCGTTGGCCGTCGCGGGGACGCCGTCCAGGTCGCTGAACGAGACCATGAGCGACGCCGCGCCCGCATCGAGGGCGGCCTTGAAGGGGGGGAGGTGGACGTCTCGGAGCTCGCGCTCCGTGAGGTTCGTCGTGTTGTAATCGCGCCCCCCTTCGCTGGCGCCGTAGCCCGCGAAGTGCTTGGGGCATGCGGCGATGGCGCCGGGAGCGGCGAGGTCGTCGCCCTGAAAGCCTCGGACGGTGGCGGCGGCGAGAACGCCCGTCAGCGTCGGGTCCTCGCCGAAGGTCTCGGCGATCCGGCCCCACCGGGGGTCGCGCCCGATGTCCACCGTCGGCGCGTAGGTCCAGTTCACCCCAGCCGCGGCGGCCTCGACCGCGGCGATGCGTGCGCAGGCCGCGACGAGGTCCGCGTTCCAGGTCGCCGCGAGCCCCAGCGGGATCGGGAAGACCGTCTCGAAGCCGTGGACGACGTCCCGGCCGACGAGGAGGGGGATGCCCAGGCGGCTCTCCTCCACCGCGAGGCGCTGCAGCGCGTTGACGGTGTCCACGTCGACCTCGTTCAGGACGCCGCCGACGCGGCCCTCGACCACGGCGCGCCGCAGTCCGTCCGGGACCGCGCCCTCGCCCGCGTGGATCAGGCTGAGTTGCCCGATCTTCTCGTCCAGCGTCATCTCTCCGAGCAGCGCCCGAACCCGGTCGTCTGTCCGTCCGCTCATGTCGGTGGCAGCGGGTCAGGTGCGGCGTCGCCGGTGGGGGCTAGCCCTCTCGCTCGTAGACGCGGACGTAGTCCACCTCCATGGCCTGCGGGAAGACGGTCGTCGCGTCCGGCGCCCCGGGCAGGTTGCCGCCCACGGCCACGTTCAGGATCATGTGGAAGGCGTGGTCGAACGGGGCGTTGGGGTTGTCGACGCCCTCCACAAACCAGTCCTCGGAGGTCTGCGTCTGGTAGAGCACGTTGTTGATGTACCACCGGATCTCGCCCTCTTCCCACTCGACGATGAAGACGAAGAAGTCGTCCGCGAACGTCCCGGCGGCGAGCTGGAATTCCTCGCCGCTGAACACGTTGCCCGGAAACGTGTCGCCGTAGTGGAGGGTCCCGAACACCTCGCCGGGCTCACTCCCGACCGCTTCCATGATGTCGATCTCGCCGCTCGCGGCCCACTCCCCGTAGGTGGGCTCGCTGAAGAGCAGCCAGATGGCGGGCCAGAGGCCCTGCCCGGTCGGGAGCTTCGCCTTGACCTCGAAGCGGCCGTAGGTCCAGTCGCCCTTCCCGAGCGTGCGGATGCGGGCCGAGGTGTAGGTGGAGTCGACGACCCCGTCGTCGTCCACGTCTTCGAGGGTCTGGCGTGCCGTGATCGTGAGGGTGCCGCCCCCGACGCTCACGTTCTCCGCCTGGTAGTTCTGGAACTCGCCGTTGCCCCACCCACAGATCCCCTCCGCACACCCGTCGCCGAGCTGGATGTCCCACTTCGTCGTGTCCAGCGCCGTGCCGTCGAACTCGTCCGACCACACGAGCGCCCAGCCGTCGGGTGTCGCCTCCGGGTCGGGGATCGTGACGTCGACAGAGTTGTCACAGCCGAGGCCGGCGACGAGCAGGACGGTGGCGAGGCGGAGGGTTCGGGAAGCAGGCATCGCTGGGCGTCGGCGCAGGAGTGAAGCGGCTCTTGAGAACAGGAAGGGAGGCGGCCGACTCGCAGCGTCGGCCGAACGAGCGGGCTAGGGCGTCGGCTGCCCCACGTAGAAGGGGAAGTTGGCCGTCGCCACGTTGCCGTGGCCGTCGTAGGCGTAGATGAACATGCGGTACGGCCCTTCGCGGCGGGGCGCCCGCACGGCCAGCAGGCCCCGGTCCTGCTCGACGATGCTCAGGTCCACGGCGTCGGGGCGCGTCTCGGCATCGCCGCCGGCGCGGATGTCCGTGCTCTCGGGGAGCAACTCCCACTCGTAGCGGAGCGTCTCGCCCTCGGGGTCGGTGACGGTCGCGAGGAAGGTGACCACGTCACGCGGCTCCACGTACACGTCGTCGTAGCGGGTCTGGCCGTTCGCCGTGATGCTTTCCAGGCTGGGCGCGCGGTTCTCGGGCCACGTGCCGGTCCACACATACTGGAGCTGGTCCATGACCTCGGTCTCGTAGCCGCCCGGCGTGAAGATGCCGTACCACGTCGGCGTTGTCTCCTGCTTGTCGCCCCAGAGGAAGACGTAGGAGCCGATGGAATGCGTCGTGTCGGCGGCGATGCCCTGCTCGTAGCGGAGGCGGTACACCTCGGCCTTCTCCCGGCTCGTCTGCTCGATGGGCACGCCCCAGGCCGTCTTCGGGACCTCCCAGTGGCCGTCGGGGCCCCACTACGCGAACACGTAGGGGCCGTCCCAGCCCGCGCGCCGGAGGGCGACGCCGACCGACGGGCCCTCGTAGCCGTAGGGGCGGAACGCCCGCGTCCCGCCGACGAGCTCGCCGTAGGTGTTGATGCCGTAGACGTCGATGGCCGGCGCCCGCTCCTTGATGAGCTGGACCTCGGCCACGTCGAGGCCGGCCGTCACGTGCATGACCGGGTGGTTGGGGTCCTCCTCGTGAATCATCTCGGCGATGTCGTTGAGGGCGTCCCACACCTTGAAGTCGGTGTAGAAGAGGTCGTTCTCGTTGCCGAGCCCCCACATCAGGATGGCCGGGTGGTCCTTGTAGGCGCGGACGACCTCGCGGAACCGCGCGAGCTGGGCCTCGACGGCCCGGCTGTCGTTGTAGTCGAAGCCCTGGCGCTCCTGACCGGCCCAGAGACCGAACGTCACGCTCAGCCCCTTCTCGTGGGCCTCGTCGAGGACGTTGATGGCCTCGCCCGCGCCCCACGTCCGGATCGAGTTGGCCCCGTACTCGACGGCGCGGTCGAGGTACACCAGCCCGCCGACCCCTCGGATGTAATACGGCTCACCGCCGCGGTACATCGTCCACGAGCCGTCCTCGTCTTGTCGGAGCTCGACGGGGATGGCCCCTTCGTGGGCCGGCTCGTCCTCGATGACGCCGGAGGAAGCCGGTCGGTCGGTCGTGGTCTGGGCTTGGACGGAGGCCGCCGCGAGGACGGCGAGGAGCAGGAGCGCGCGCGTCATAGCAGTCTGTTCGGGAGAGGGAGGCCGTTCGTACGGGGAAGCGGCGTCAGAAATCCTCGACGAGGCGGAGGTTGTCGAGGAAGACCTCGCCCGCCCCCGCCATGTACACGACGAGCTGCTTGACGTTGCTGAGGTCCGCGCCGCCCTGGGTCTCGGGGAGGTCCCCGACGGTCGCCGGGCTCGCCGCCAGCGCCCGGTCGATGCCCTGGAGATCCGAGAGTGGGATCGTGACCGTCTGCCACTCCGAGGTGAACTGGCCAGAGGGGGTGTAGCGGGCGTCCACGAGGGCGAGGGAGAGCTGGCGGCCGTAGTCTTCCAGCCCGACCCGGAGCGGGAGCTCGGTGGCCGTCCCGGATGGGAGCCGGACGTCGAACTGCACCGCTGTGCGCTCCGCGATCGCCGTCATGTCGATGGGGTACCACTTGTCCCAGCTCACGCCCATCGCGGCCTCGTAGCACGCGTCGGGGCTGAGGTCCCAGCGGAGGTGGAGCGCCGCGGTGCCCTCCGACGCGGCGCCCTCCTCGATGGCCACCGACTGGCAGGCGTCGGTGACGAGCCCCCAGCCGTTGTCGTTGATGAACCTGTCGGCGAAGAGCTGGATGGGGAGGGCCGTCGGGTCGGGCCGCGGGGCCTCGACGAGCCAGGGCTCCTGCTCGGGCTCCTCGTAGAAGAGCAGCTTGATGTCGTCGAGGTAGACGCTGCCCGATTGCTGGAGCTCGAACATGAGCTGCTTGACGTTGGTCGGGTCGAGGCTCTCGATCTCCATGTCGAAGGCCGAGAGCGGGACGGTGACGGTCTGCCACTCGTCGTCGATGAAGGAGCGCTCGAAGTAGCGGTTGCCGGTGTAGGCGAAGCCCATCCCGCCCGAGTAGTCCTCGAGCGTGAGCACGATGGGGAGCCCGTACATCGGCCCCTCCGTCGAGCGGACGCGCATCTGGATGGCCGCGTACGGGATGATCTCCGAGAGGTCCTTCCCGACCCAGTTGTCCCACCCGATGCCGAACCCGGCCCACTCGCAGCCCTCGCGGTTGCGGTCCCAGCTCACCTTGATCGCCCGTCGGCCCTCGTAGACCACCTCGTCGGTCACCTCGCCCTGGGTGCATCCGATCTCCTCCTCGAACCAGATCTGGTCGTCGTTCTGGTCCGTGTAGATGACGGGCTCGACGGCGAGCGCCAGCGACCGCGGGCGCTCCGGCGCCGGCGTCGGCTCGACGCCGGTGTAGAGCGAGACCGGCTGGAACTGCACGCACCCCGACGCGCCGAGCGCGAAGAGGAGCGCGCCGAGGCAGAGGGGAAGGGTGCGCATGGGAGTCATAGAGGGCGAGGCTAGAGCTGCAACGGAGCCCCGGCCGTGAATGTGATGTAGTCGATCCCGAAGTCTACGGGAAGAGGCGGCATCGGCTGGTTGTTGTTGTCGGAGATGAGGAGGACGCGGACGGCGACGATCTCCTGCGCCTGCGCCTGGGTGATCTCGCCGTCGAGGAGCTCGCTGAGCGGGACCGAGATCGCCTGCCACCCCTCCCAGTCGACGGGGCGGTCGATGATCGGGAAGACCGCGTCCTGGCCGTCCTCGTACTCCCCGCTCCCGTTCGCGTCGGCGATGAGCTGGACGACCGCGATCGTGTTCGGCGTGCCGAAGCTGTAGGCGAAGACGTTGAAGTAGAGCTCCTCCGGCACCGACGTGGGGACCTCGAAGAACCCGCCCCCGCCCGGCGTGATGTCGATGAGCCCGACGAAGAAGTTGTTGACGACGTCGTCGGTCCCGCGGAGGAGGTAGAACGCCTCGCCCTCGGCCGGCGGCACCTCGGCGCTGATCCCGGCCCCCTCGAACTCGAACTCGAAGTTGCCGACGAAGATGTCCACGTCGCTGTCCGGCTCGAAGTCCGCCACGACGATGCCCTCGTACTCCCGCGTCGCCAGCACCTCGATCCTCACCCGCGAAGTGTCGGACGCCTCCTCCGGCACGAAGAGCCTCGCCTCGACGGGCTCCTCCTTGAAGAAGGGGAGCTCCGTCGTGCGCCCCTCCCATTCGGCGTTCTCGGCCGTCAGCGTGCTGGAGAACCCCTCGATCCGCTTGACGGCCCCGCTCTCCTGGCCGACGACCTCGACGACCCAGTTGACCTGCTTGTTGAACTGCGCCATGAAGACGACGCTCTCGCCTGCGGCGAAATCGACCGTCTCTTGGCTCGCCGTGAGCGTGTCGAGGACCGCGAAGTCGCCGAAGCGGTCGATGAGCCGGGGGCCTTCGAACTCGGTGGCGTGGTCGCAGCCCGCGAGGGCCACGACGAGGCCCAGGGCGAGCCCCCACAGGAGCGTCGAGGTGTTCATGAGAGAGGCCGTTCGCATGGGCTAGAAGTTCATCGTGTAGAGGGCGAAGACCTGGTCCAGGTGGTAGTCGTCGTCCGGGGCGGCGTCGGCGCTGTAGCTGAAGCGCTGGACCTGGACCGTGAGGTAGATCCCTTCCCGGAACCGGTAGCGCAGGCCGGCGCCGACGAGGGACTCGCTGTCGTCGGTGACGAAGGGAGCGGAGAAGTCTTGGACGTCGTTGAAGTCCTCGATGATGGGGAGGTAGTCCCGGCCGTCGGAGGTCCTCAGCTTGGCGCCGAGGAGGACGTCGAGGCGGTCGTAGACCTCGGCGGTCACACCGGCCTCGAAGAGGAGCGAGGTGAGGTCGACGGCCTCGACGGGTTCGCCGCCCCGCTGCGTGCTCTCGAACTGGGTGCCGAGCGTGAGCTCGAGCGCGCGCTGCCACTCGAAGGCCTCGCCGACGTCCACGTCGGCCTCGGCCCGCACGAGGACGAAGTCCTTCAGCTCCTCCGTCCCCTGCCCCCGGATCTCGCGGAGGAGGGCGACGTCGAGCGCGGCGGCGACGACGTCGTCGAGGGGCCCGCCGGTCGGGGCGTAGGCGAGGCCGAGGCGGACGCCCCGCCGGTTGGGCGTGGCGCGGCCGTAGGGGAGGACGTTGCCGTAGCGCGGGTCGTAGGTCATCAGTTGGTCCGCGATCCGGAACGTGTAGAGCGCGGGGTCCCGCGTGAGGTCGAAGAGCGTCACGTCGCGGAGGTCGCGGGCGGCGCCGACGCGGTCGAAGACGCTCTTGGGGCGGGTGTAGTCGATCCGCTTGCTCTGCGCGGCGGCGCTGTAGAACTCCGGCCCGACGTCGACGACCATCACCGAGGCGCCGAGGCCAGTCGGCTCGTGTTGGGCGGCGAGCCCGACCTCGACGAAGGTGTCGGTGTCTTCCTCGAACGCCTCGTCATCGGGGGGGGGCTCTCCCTCGTCGTCGTCGACGGGCGCCAGCTCCCGCCGCACGGCCGAGCGCCCGCCCTCCCCGACGAGGTGGAGGTCGAACACGTCGCCGTCGAGCACGGTGACGTCGCCGTCGACCGAGACGACGGCGTTGCGGATGCCGTCGTCCACGTCGCCGGACTCGAGGTCGTCCCAGGTGTAGGCGAGGTTCACCCCGAGCTTGACCTGGCTGTCGTAGGGCCCGACGCGCGGCGAGGTCGCCCCGACGCGCCCGCCGCCGATGAACCGGTTGGGGACCTCGAAGAAGTCGGTCGTGCGGAGCCGGGCGACGAAGGCGCGGACGTCGGCGGCCTCGAGCCCCTGCTCGAACTCCAGCCCGAAGTCGAGGCGGGCGCCCTGGAGGCGGCGCTCGTTGAAGCCGGTGTAGAACTCGTCGTGGTAGATGACCTCGCGAAGGGGTCGGAAGAGGGCGGGCGTGTTCACGACGCCGTCGGCCTCGGGGAGGTAGAGGGTGTACGGCGTGAGGGCCACGTCCATGTCGCCGACGCGGTAGCGGAGCACGTCGGCGACGATGCCGCGGGCCCAGAGCTCGCGCACCTCGACGGTGACGCCCGAGCCGAAGAAGCCGCCGAACTCGTTCCGCACGCGGATCACGCCCTGGACCTCGGTCACGTCGTTGGGCTGGGCGTTGACGGCGAGGTCGAGGAGGAACTCCCCGTCGGCGAGGGTCTCGACGGCGAGGGTGTCGGTGTCGAGGATCGTCCCGCCGATGCCGGTCTGCTGGATGAGGCTGCGGCCGTAGCCGTTGAAGCGGACGCCGGGGCCGTCCTCTTCGGGCGCCGGCGCGTCCTGGGCGAACGCGCCGGGCGCCAGCATCAGCGCCAGGGCTGCGAGGTACAGGGGGGTACGGAGGAGTGGGTGCATCCCTCTAGCGGTTAGAAGAAGACCTTGAGCTCGAGCGTCAGCTCGCGACCGTTGTAGGTGTCCTCGGGGAAACTGCGGTCCTCGAAGTCCATCCACCGATGGCGGACGTAGAGGCCGGCGTTCGACGCGATCGTCCAGTCGACCCCGAGTCCGACCCCGAGGCCGCGCTGGTCGCGGGGCTCGCCGGTCTCCTCGCTGAGGGCCGTGAACTGGCCGCCGCGGGCGTTCTCGTAGCCGAGGTAGCCGGCGAGGATGAGGTCCTCGACGAGCGGGACGTAGAGGTCGACCTCGTGGTACTGCACGAAGAGGTACGTGTCGTCGTCCGTCGGCACGACCTTGGCCGAGCGGTTCGCCGAGCCGAAGCTGCCGAGGTAGAAGAGGTAGACCGGCCGCTCGAGCACCTGCGCTCGGAACTTGGCCTGGAGGTCCACGGCGTGGAAGTACTTGCGCGTGGTGGGGAGGCCCGTGACGGGCTCCACGTCCGTCGTCTCCACGCGCTCGAACACGCCGCGGAAGAACGAGAACTTCCGGCCGAGCGGGCCGAACTGCGTCGCGCACACGGCCTCGGCCGGGAACGGGTTGTAGATGCGCGACTCGGCGAGCCCGTTGACGCGGTGGATGTAGGACAACTCCGACGTCGTCGCGGCGAGTTCGTGGGCGAGGCCCCACCCGACGCCGAGCTGGGCCGGTCCTGCGCCCCACGACGTGTTGAAATTGACGCCGCGCCGGTTGTGGGCGAGCTGGCCCACCTGCGTGATGAGGCCACCGGCCGAGCCGGCCCCCGCGGTGACGGCGCACCGTGGATCGGGGCGGATCTGCGGGTTGTTGCCCGTGGCGATCTCGCCGTTCTCGTTGAAGAAGTGCCGCCCGACCTGGTACACCTGCACGTCGAGCGGGAGGAAGGTGAGGGCCGGCGCCGTGCGGGCGCGCACCATCAGCGCCTCGCCCCACTCCGAGGTGTACGTCGGGCTGTCGAACCGGCTCGCGCCGAGCTCCCCGCTCACGGTCACGTCGGCGAGGGTGGCGTCGAACGAGGCGGTGTGGACCTGGTAGTCGCGGCGCTCGGCGGTGAGGCTGTCGAGCGTGCGGTAGCTGTAGATCGAGTTGAGCGCGACGAGCGCCTGCGTCGAGCCGGTCTCCCCGAAGGCCCGCTGCAGGCGGCCGCCGGTGATGAAGCTGGGCAGGACGCGCGCCTCGCCGCTGAACCCGTCGTAGGTCGGGACGTCGCCGGCCTCGCCCTCGCCCGCGACGGTCTCGCTGGGGTCCGTCAACGCGTTGGGCAGGCCGCCGTTGGGCTGGGTCTTGCCCCAGAACGCGTCGAAGCCGAGGCCGCCGGGCAGCTCGCGCCCGTCGAGGATGAACCCCTGGAAGGCCTGGAAATTCCAGCGCTGGTCACCGGGGCTGGTCTCGCCTGTCTCGAAGTAGCTGTCGTACTTCGTCGTCCCCGTGACGCCTTCCCACGGCGTACGGTCGAAGATCGAGTACCGGTCCAGCACCTGGTAGACCCCGATCGTGAACGGGCTGAGGTTGTACCAGTGGATCCCGCCGGCGCGGACGCCGTAGTTGCCGGCCTCGGTGCGAAAGTTGCCGTAGAAGTTGATTCCGAGGTTGAGCGAGAGCGCGTTGGATTCGAAGTCCTCGGTGCCGTCGTAGGGCGTGAAGACGAACATCTCCGTGCCGAAGCTCGCGCGCCCGCTCGGGCGCCCGACCACGTTGAGCGAGAGCATCGGCTCGCGGTAGCCGTCCCCCACGGCCGTGACCTGCTCGAAGGGTTCGAGGTTGGGGTAGGGCTCCGTGATGTTTCGGTTGTACAGGAACAGCCGGTAGTACCCGAACACCGACACCGGGAGGGGCTCCGGGCGGAGCGACTCCGTGGTGTCCGGGCGGACGGTGGGGTAATCACGGTAGACCGAGTCCGCCACGACCGCTTCCCCCCGCACCACGAGGTCCGTCGCCGGTGGGCCCGCGTCGTCCCGGTCCACCACCTGCGCCGTTCCCGGCGGCCCGATCCCGCTGATCACGGCGAGGAGGAGCGCTGACGCCGCCGCCCTGACGAGAGGGCGGGCGGACCGCGCGCGGCGGTCGCTTCCCGTCGCAGGCGGGAGGGTCCGGATGAGGCTTGGGAGCCGGGTCACCATGGGATCATGGGATCTACGCGGGTCAGGGGTGTCAACGCGCGCGTCCGCGGACGCGCGCCGTCCGTCGGGCGGCGGAGGGGGCCGCATGGCCCCGGGGCGTCCGGCCGGTCTGGAGCGGGTGGGGTCGGGCGGGAGCGGGGA
>JAWWCA010000088.1:0-14189 GCA_033720695.1 Rubricoccaceae bacterium | reverse complement strand
CCGACGTTCTTCTACTCCCGCCGCATCGGCCGCTCGCCCACGCGCGGGCTCGGCAGCGAGGCCGTCTGGGTGGACAGCCCCGAGCAGACGACGATCGCGACGGCGGCGAAGGTGAGCGGGAAGGTCGGCGACTGGTCCGTCGGCCTCCTCGACGCCGTGACGACGCAGGAGAACGCCCGCTTCATCGACGAGCTGGGGGTCGAGCACAGCACGCCCGTCGAGCCGCTCTCGAACTACCTCGTGGGCCGCGTCAAGCGCGACTTCCGCGAGGGCGCGACGGTCGTCGGCGGCATCGTGACGGCCGTGAACCGGCAGATGGGCGACGAGGGCCTCTTCGACAGCATCGTCCCGACGAGCGCCTACCTCGGCGGCCTCGACTTCCAGCACCAGTTCGACGAGCGGCGCTGGACCGTCTCGGGCGTCCTCGCCGCCAGCAACGTCAACGGCACCCCCGACGTCATCACGCGGCTCCAGCGCGCGCCCCAGCGCTACTTCCAGCGGCCCGACGCCGACGGGCTGAGCGTCGACGAGTCCCTCACGAGCCTGAGCGGCGCCCACACCGAGCTCTCGCTGGCCCGGACGGGCGGCCGCCACTGGGGCATGAGCCTGACCGGGACCGCCACCACGCCGGGCTTCGAGGTCAACGACCTCGGCTTCCAGTTCCGCGCCGACGCCGCCTCGCTCAACTACTTCACGAACTACCGCGAGAGCGAGCCGCGCCACCTCCAGTTCTACAACATCTGGCACTTCGGCGGGTGGGGCACCAACTTCGACGGCGACCTCATCAACCACTACTACGGCGTCGGGACGTACATGCAGTTCCGCAACCAGTGGTGGCTCAACGGCAACCTCCGCTTCATCCCGTACCAGAAGAACGACCGCCTCACCCGCGGCGGCCCCATCGCCGAGCGCCCCACCGACACCGGCATCAACGTCAGCGCCGGCACCGACAACAGCAAGGCCATCTCGGCCTCCGGCTGGTTCAACCTCCGGACCGAGCTCGCCAACGACTACGACGGCGCCCCGGCCGAGTACGACCGCTACGTCGGCTTCGACGTCACCGTCCGCCCCAGCGACGCGCTCGCGATCGAGCTCGGGCCCACGTTCGGGTGGGAGTTCGACAACGACCAGTTCTTCACGACGGTGAGCTCCGACGCCGCGGCGAACACGTTCGGCACGCGCTACATCTTCGCCGACATCGAGCAGCAGTCGTTCAGCCTCGACCTCCGCGTCAACTACACGTTCACGCCCGAGCTCACGCTCCAGCTCTTCGCCCGCCCCTTCATCACGACGGGGCAGTACAGCGGCTACAAGGAGTTCCGGACGCCGGGCTCGTTCGACTTCGACGTCTACGGCGAGGCGCGGGGCACGATCACCGAGCTCTTCGAGGACGGCGCCGGGGTCGGCTTCCTCGTGGACCCCGGCGACGGCGGCGAGCCGTTCGAGCTCTCGAACCGCGACTTCAATTTCCGCTCGCTCCGCGGCAACGCCGTCCTCCGGTGGGAGTGGCGGCCGGGCTCCACGCTCTTCTTCGTCTGGCAGCAGCAGCGGACCGACTTCGCCGAGTACGACGGGTTCGGGATCGGGGAGGAGCTGGGCGAGGTGTTCCGCGCCCCGGTCGAGAACGTGTTCCTCGTCAAGGCCACGTACTGGTTCGGGCTCTAGCTCCCGGCGACCCGCAGCGCATCCGACGGCCGAGGGCAGGGGCTCTCGGCCGTCGCGCGTAGGAGCGCAGCGCGGCAAGGCGGGGCGTCGCCCGGGGGGGCACCGTTTAGGGGTTGACGGGGCGAGGCGCGCGCCCTACCTTTCTGCTAAATCTTTAGCATTCGTAACCCGACGCCCGACCTCCGCGTAGGGCCTTCACCCGATCTCCAACGTCCCCATGGCTGTCCCACACCTCAGCCGCCGCGAGCGGCAGATCATGGACATCGTCTACCGGCTCGAGCGGGTCACCGCCGCCGAGGTGCTGGAGCGCCTGCCCGACCCGCCGAGCTACTCGGCCGTCCGGGCCATGCTCCGGATCCTGGAGGAGAAGGGCCACCTCAAGCACAGCCAGGACGGCCCCCGCTACGTCTACGAGCCGACGGTGGCGCCGGAGCAGGCGAGCCGCTCCGCGCTCCGCCACGTCCTCAGCACGTTCTTCGACGGCTCCGCCGCGCAGGCGATGGCCGCCCTCCTCGACGAGACGGCCGACGAGCTCTCGGGCAGCGAGCTCGACCGCCTCGCCGCCCTCATCGACGACGCCAAGCGCGAAGGCCGCTAGGCGGCCGCGCGTCCACCTCTTCGCAGGCCCCGCCACCCTCACCGGTCGCTCCCATGGACGGATCTGACCTACTCCACGCCGACGCCTGGGCGGCGCTCCTCCTGCTGTCGGCCGTCAAGGCCGCGTTCGTCGTCACGCTCGCCGCGTTGCTCAGCCGGGTGCTCCGGCAGCAGGCGGCCGCGACCCGGCACCTGGTGTGGGCCGTCGCCTTCGGCGCGGCGCTCCTCATGCCGGTGCTCCTCGTCCTCGTGCCGGGGTGGGAGGTGCCCGTGCTCCCTGCCGAGAGCGTGGCGCTGTGGGAGACCGAGGCGACGCCGATCCCGGCAGGGGAGGTGATGGGGGTGGCCCTGCCCGAGGCCGCCACGCCCACGCTCCCGCTCAGCCTCCTCCTCCTCCTCGTCTGGGCGGCCGGCGCGGCCCTCGTGTACGTCCGGTGGGCCGCCGGCGTGATCGGGGCGGCCGTGCTCACGGCGCGGGCGCGCCCGCTCGAAGAGCCCGCCTGGCTGGACGCGACGGCGCAGGCCTCCCGGCGCCTCGGCCTGCGCCGGCCCGTCGCGCTGCGCGTGAGCCCGGCGCTCCGCTCCCCGATGACGTGGGGGGTCCGGCGCCCCGTCGTGCTGCTTCCGACCTCGGCCGCGACGTGGAGCGACGAGCGCCGGCTCGTCGTGCTCATGCACGAGCTCGGCCACGTCCGCCGCCGCGACACGCTGACGCAGTGGATCGCGCAGGCGGCCCTCGTCCTCTACTGGTTCAACCCCCTCGCGTGGCGGGGCTACCGCCACCTCCTCACCGAGCGCGAGCACGCCTGCGACGACCTCGTCCTCTCGACGGGCCTCCGGCCGTCGACCTACGCCGAGCACCTCCTCCAGCTCGCCCGCACGCTGGGGCGGGAGCCCCGCGCGGCGATCGCGCTCCTGCCGATGGCGCGCCCCTCGCAGGTCGAGTCCCGGCTCCGGGCCATCCTCAACGACCAGGAGCGCCGCGAGCGGCTCTCCCGAGGCCTCCTCTTCGTCGTCGGCGTCCTCGTGCTGGCGCTCCTGCTGCCCGTCGTCGCGCTCGACCCGGTGGCGCGCCCCGAGACGCCGCGCCCGCCAGCCCTGCCCGAGGCTCCGGCCCCGCCGGCCGAGCCGCCGGCTCCTCCGGTCCCGCTGGCCGTGCCCGCGCCGCCTGCGCCCCCGTCCCCGCCGGCCGTGCCCGCGCCGCCTCCCCCGGCGCCCGTCCCCGCGCCGGAGCCGCTCTCCGACGCGCAGCCGAAGCGCGCCGTGGTCTACCGCCTGGGGCCGAACGGCTCCTCGGTTCGCCCGTCCCCCTTCGCAGCGGAGCGCGCGGAGGCCGCCCGCCCCGCCCGCGACCGTCTCGACGCCGCGTTCGCCTACGAGATGCGGGAGGAGCCCGTGCAGGTGCGCGTGGACGTGAGCCAGATCGTCGCGGGGGACGACGACCTGGAGGCGTGGAACGCGATGGAGCGCCACGCCGAGGCGCTCGTCTCCCGCATCGAGGCGCTGGCCGAGGAGGCCGCGGCCTGGGGCGAGGTCGCGTGGATCGAGCACGAATCGCTGCCCGATCTGGAATGGACGAAGGAGCGGGGTTCAGAAGTGGACGTCGTGCACGATTGGCGCCCGAACGTTGACAGGGACGCCAGGCGCACGTATCGTCAGGACCGATCGGCCTCTGGAACTTGCGAGGAGGCCGATGCTTCGGCCCCCCGTACGTTCCGCTGATCTCGGTCTTGCTGCGTCCGTCCTGCGCTGCCTCCCTCTGTTCGTTTCTGATCCTGGCTGCTGGCGCGGCGGACGCGCAACCCGTCTCCGCTCCCGGCCTCCAGGCGTTCCGCCTCGACCCCGGGCAGCGGCCCCGGGTGGACGGCCGCCTCGATGAGGCGGTCTGGGCCGACGCCCCGAAGGCGGTGGGGTTCACGCAGCGGGAGCCCGCCCCCGGCAGCGCTTCCTCCGAGCACACCGAGGTCGCCGTGCTCTACGACGGGGAAGCGCTCTACGTCGGCTTTTGGGCCGACGTGCGCGACCCCTCCACGCTCGTCGCCCGCCTCGCCCGCCGCGACACCTACCCCATCTCCGACCGCGTCTCCGTCGACATCGACTCGTACGGCGACGGCCGGACGGCCTTCTCGTTCGCCGTCACCGCCGGCGGCGTCGAGCAGGACCTCCTCATCTACAACGACGTCCAGGAGGACGCGACGTGGGACGCCGTGTGGGAGGGGGAGGTGGCGCAGACGCCGGGGGGCTACACCGCCGAGTTCCGCATCCCGTTCTCCCAGCTCCGCTACCCCACCGGCACGGGCCCTCAGACGTGGGGCATCCAGTTCCAGCGCGACATCCCCGCCAGCGGGGAGGTCGGCTTCTGGGCGCCGATCCTGCCCGACGAGGGCGGCTACGTCTCGCGCTTCGGCCGCCTCGAAGGGCTCGTCGGCCTCCGCGCCCCGCGGCGCATCGAACTGCTCCCCTACGCCGCTGGCCGCCTGACCCGCGCCCCCGGCGACGCCGTCGACCCGTTCTACGAGGCGAACGACCTCGAGCCGACCGCCGGCTTCGACGCGAAGGTGGGGCTCACGAGCAACCTCACGCTCACGGCCACGGTCAACCCCGACTTCGGGCAGGTCGAGGCCGACCCCGCCGTCGTCAACCTCTCGCAGTTCGAGACCTTCTTCGAGGAGCGCCGGCCGTTCTTCGTCGAGGGCGTCGACATCTTCGAGTACGGGCGGACGCGGACGAGCAACGTCGCCTTCCGCCCCACGTTCTTCTACTCCCGTCGCATCGGGCGGGAGCCGTCGCGGAGCGTGGGGGGGCGGGAGATCCTCTGGGTGGACAGCCCGGAGCAGACGACGATCGCGACGGCGGCGAAGGTGAGCGGGAAGGTCGGCGACTGGTCCGTCGGCCTCCTCGACGCCGTGACGGTCGAGGAAGAGGCCGTCTACATCGACGATGCGGATCAGGAGCTGCGGACGGCCGTGGAGCCGTTCACGAACTACCTCGTCGGGCGGGTGCAGCGCGGCTTTCGCGGCGGCGCCTCCGTCGTCGGTGGGATCGTGACGGCCACGCACCGGCGGATGGGGGACGAGGGCCTGTTCGCGGGCGTGCTGCCCTCGTCTGCGACCGTGGTCGGCCTCGACGTCGAGCACGCCTGGCAGGACCGGGCCTGGACGGTCTCCGGCGTCGTCGCCGGCAGCCGCGTCGTGGGCGACTCCCTCACCCTCCTCGGCCTCCAGCGCTCGCCGACGCGCTACTTCCAGCGCCCGGACCAGACCTACCTCGGCCTCGACCCCGGCGCCACACGGCTCGACGGCGTCCACACCGAGCTCTCGCTGGCCCGGACGGGCGGGCGGCACTGGCGCGGCTCGATCACGGGCACCCTCACCTCGCCGGGCTTCGAGGTCAACGACCTCGGGTTCCAGTCCCGCGCCGACGTCGCCTCGTTCTCCTGGTTCGGGCAGTACCGGCAGCCGCGCCCGAGCCGGCTCAACTTCTACAACGTCTCGGCCTTCGGCGGGTGGGCGATGAACCTCGCGGGGGACCCCATCCAGCACTACTACCAGGTCACCTCGTTCGTCCGCTTCAAGAACCTCTGGAGCACCTTCGGCTACGTCATCGCGCGGCCGGAGTACGTCAACGACCGTCTCACCCGCGGCGGCCCCCTCGCCCTCCGCCCGCCCGACGGCGCGGCCGGCGTCGAGCTCTACACCGACCGCCGGCGCACGCTGTGGGGCGGGATCGAGCTGCAGGGGCGGACGGAGTGGGTCGAGGCCTACGACGTGGGGGTGGCCGGCGGCGAGTGGGACCTCGGCGTGGAGCTCGCGCTGGGCTGGCGGCCCAGCGACGCCGTCGCCGTCACCGTCGAGCCCGAGTGGTCCCGGCAGCTCGACACCGACCAGTTCTTCGCCCGCCTCGCCGACGGGCCCGCCGCCACCTTCGGGACCCGCTACGTCTTCGCCGACATCCGGCGGGAGGCCTTCGAGCTCGGCCTCCGCCTCGACTGGACCTTCACGCCCGACCTCTCGCTCCAGCTCTTCGCCGAGCCGTTCGTCCTGAGCGGTCGCTACAGCGGGTTCAAGGAGTTCCGAACCCCGCGCACCTACGACTTCGACGTCTACGGCCTCGACAAGGGCGCGATCACGCCGCGCGTCTGCGACGGGGACCCCTGCGCGCCGCGCCCGGCCGCCACCGACGAGACGCCGACCGACTACCTCGTGGACCCCGGCGACGGCGAGCCGTTCACGCTCTCGAACCGCGACTTCAACTTCCGCTCGCTCCGCGGCAACGCCGTCCTCCGGTGGGAGTGGCGGCCGGGCTCCACGCTCTTCTTCGTCTGGCAGCAGACCCGCGACGAGTTCGCCGACTACGACGGGTTCGGCGTCGTCGAGGAGCTGGGCGAGGTGTTCCGCGCCCCGGTCGAGAACGTGTTCCTCGTCAAGGCCACGTACTGGCTGGGGCTCTAGGCCGGGCGGAAACCGCCCACGCGGGGCGGCGTGAGCGCGTCCATGGCGCTCTTTTCCAGCGGATCGGCGAACGGGGCGGCGGCCCAACGAGGCCGCCGGGGCCGGCGCTCGCACCCAGAGCTGACGGTCCGCGAGCGGTTCGGCGCCCTCCGCCACCTCCCGCGGCTCTTCCGCCTCGTCTGGGCCACGAGCCCGTGGATGATGGCGGCCGACGTGGCGCTCCGCCTCGTCCGCGCACTCCTGCCCGTCGTTACCCTCTACGTCGGCAAGCTCATCATCGACGAGGTGGTCCGGCTCCTGGGGGCCGGGGTCGCCTTCGATGGGGTGGGGGCGTGGTTTGGCAGCGGCGAGCTCGACCGGCTCCTCGTGCTCCTCCTCGTCGAGCTCGGTCTCGCCGTCCTCGCCGATGTCCTCGGGCGGGCCGTCGCCCTCCTCGACTCCCTCCTCGGCGACCTCTTCACGAACGCGACGAGCGTGCGCCTCATGGCGCACGCCGCCACGCTCGACCTCGCGCAGTTCGAGGACGCCGACTTCTACGACCGCCTCGAGCGCGCGCGCCGGCAGACGACCGGGCGGATGGTGCTGATGAGCCAGGTGCTCGGGCAGGCGCAGAACCTCGTCACCGTCGCCACCTTCGCCGCGGGGCTCGTGGTCTACGCGCCCGCGCTGCTCCTCCTCCTCGCGCTCGCGCTCGTGCCGGCGTTCCTCGGCGAGGCCCACTTCAACGCCCAGAGCTACTCGCTCACCTACGCCTGGACCCCCGAGCGCCGCGAGCTCGACTACCTCCGGCACGCGGGCGCCTCCGACATCACGGCGAAGGAGGTGAAGGTGTTCGGGCTCAACGGCTACCTCACCGAGCGCTACCGCCTCCTCGCCGACGGGTTCTACCGCGCCAACCGCACCCTCGCCGTGCGCCGCGCGGCCTGGGGCGGCGCCCTCGCCGCCGTCGGCGCCGTCGGCTACTACGCCGCCTACGCCGTCATCGTCTACCGCACCGTCCGGGGCGAGTTCACGATCGGCGACCTCACGTTCCTGGCCGGCTCGTTCGCCCGGATGCGGACGCTCCTCGAAGGGCTCCTGTCGAGCTTCTCGTCGGTGGCTGGGCAGGCGCTCTACCTCGACGACCTCTTCTCGTTCTTCGAGATCCGCCCGCGCATCGCCTCCCCCGAGGCCCCGCGACCGGTCCCCCAGCCCATCCACGAGGGCTTCGTGTTCGACGACGTGGGCTTCCGCTACCCCGGCTCCGAGCGGTGGGCGCTGCGCGGGCTCTCGTTCACGCTCCAGGCCGGCGAGGCCCTCGCGCTCGTCGGCGAGAACGGCGCGGGGAAGACCACGCTCGTCAAGCTCCTCGCCCGCCTCTACGACCCCGACGAGGGCCGCATCCTGCTCGATGGCCACGACCTCCGGGAGTACGACCTCGACGCGCTCCGGGCGGCCGTCGGCGTGATCTTCCAGGACTTCGTGCGCTACCACCTCACGGCCGGCGAGAACATCGCCGTCGGGCGCATCGAGGCGCTGGAGGACCGGGCGCGGATCGAGGACGCCGCCGCGCGCGGGCTGGCCGACGCCGTGATCGAGCGGCTGCCCGAGGGGTACGAGCAGGTCGTGGGGCGGCGGTTCGAGCGGGGCGTCGAGCTCTCGGGCGGGGAGTGGCAGAAGGTGGCCCTCGCTCGGGCCTACATGCGCGACGCCCAGCTCCTCATCCTCGACGAGCCCACGGCCGCCCTCGACGCCCGCGCCGAGTACGAGGTTTTCCAGCGGTTCAAGGCGCTCACGGAGGGGAAGACCGCCGTCCTCATCTCGCACCGATTCTCGACCGTCCGCATGGCCGACCGCATCCTCGTCCTCGACGGCGGGCGGCTCGAGGAGATCGGCACGCACGAGGAACTGCTGGCCCGGGGAGGGCGCTACGCCGAGCTCTTCGAGCTCCAAGCGGCAGGGTATCGGTGAGGAGGGGGGAGACCCAGATTTGGCCGGTGCACCCGTTCGCGCGCGTTCCGTGACGGCTGAGCGCAGGCCGGGGACGGACCGGCGGCAGGAGATTTGCAGATTTGGTGAAGGAGTCCGAGCTTAAGGGTATCGCGGTTACGACCCGCCACGCCGCGTTCCCGTTCGTCCCCCTAGCGAGAACGTCCATGCTGACCCTGCACCACTTCGCCGCCGCCTCCGACGAGGAGGCCGCGCGCTACCGGATCCTCGCCGGGCTGCAGGAAGCCCGCCAGGCCTTCGTCCGCAGCCGTGTCTACCCCCACCTCGGGGAGCTCATCCGCCTCCGCCGCGCTCTCAAGGCCTTCCTCGACGGGGTCGATCAGCTCCGGGACGCCCGCCCCGGACGCGTGACCGGGATCGACTGGGAGACCGGGTCCCTCGTGCGAGATCCCGAGGACGATGACCTCCCGCTGCTCGCCGAGGACCTCGCCCGGTGGGCGCTCCCCCTCCTGACCGATGTCCTCGAGGAGGGGCGCACGCTGTTCGAGTTCGTGGACGAGCACGCCGCCCTGGCCGCGGTCGGGCTCCTGCCGACGTACCAGCAGGAGGGGTACCTCCTCGTCCCGGACGGCACCGCGGGGGGGCAGTTCCTCGCGCTCCGCTACGCGGTCTCCGTCCTCGCCGACGAGAGCGGGCGCTACCGCTCGCTGCGGACGAAGACGGTCGCGGCCGACGTCCCGCCGCTCGCCCCGCCGAGCGCGTGGAAGGAGGCCCTCGTCGCCGCGTTCCCCGACCTCCCCGCTCCCGCCACCTTCCGCCTCGACACCGACGTGCCGTTCCCGGTCGAGGAGACCGTGCTGCCCGTCGCGAAGCGGAAGCTCCTGCGCCTCATCGCCGACCGAGGGGAGGCGTGAGCACCGCCGGTCCCCAGGGCGCGGGTCCTTTGCGAATGTGAGGAAGGGAGGGAGCCCTTGGGAGGGGCGCAATGATGGGTTATCTTTTTGATCGTCCAGGCCAACCGACCGCCGATCGTGTTCCCCTGTGGAGCGACCGGCCCAACCACGAGGCACGATGAGCAAGCAGCGAATGGAGCAGAACTGGCAGCGCATGAAGGCGCAGATCCTCTCCGTCTGGGGCGATCTGGGCGAGATCGACGAGCAGGAACTGAAGAAGGCACGCGGCAACCTCGGCCAGATGGTCAACCTCATCCACGAGAAGACCGGCGAGGATCGCGGCCTCATCATGCGCAAGATGGCGACGCTCGTTTAGCGCCCACTTTGCCACCCGCTTTGGCCCCCCGGCAGCTCGGTCTGCGGGGGGGCCGTTCTCGTTCCAACGGGCCCGGTCCTGCAGGGGGCGGAACGGGGAGCGCCGCGAACCCATACAATGGGTGGTTAGCAACACGATCCTACGCGCTGAGGAGCGCCCCGCACATGGCGACCAAGAAGATGAACCAGGACTGGCGACGGCTCCGCGACCGCATTAAGGACCTCTGGAGCGACGTCGACTTCAAGGATGGCAACATGAAGAAGACGCGCGGGAGTCTCCGCCAGATGGTGACGCTGATCCACCACAAGACCGGGGAGCCGCGCCCCGAGATCCGCCGCAAGATCGTCGCGGTGATGTAAGCTGCCGCCCGGTTTCTCCCGGCGCGCCCGGCCTCCCGCGAGGCCGGGCGCGTCGCGTTGCGGCCGGCCGGCGGCGGCCGTGGGTACCTTCCGCCGTCCCATCTATGCTCCCGTCCCGATGGCAGAAGTGACCCCCGACGCCCCGGCGTTCCCGCTCGGCAGGCCCCTCGACGAGACCGCCGCCTACGAAGCCCGCCGCGCCTACATCGACCGACTCCTCGACGATCTCCGCACCCGAGCCGCCGTCGTGCGCCAGGGGGGCGGTCAGCGGTACGTCGAGCGGGAGCACGCGCGCGGCAAGCTCACGGCCCGCGAGCGCGTCGCCGCCCTCGTGGACGAGGGGACGGACTTCATGGAGCTCGGCCTGTTCGCCGGGCGCGGGATGTACGAGGAGGAGGGGGGATGCCCGGCGGCGGGGACCGTCATGGGACTGGGCCACATCCAGGGCCGCCTCTGCCTCATCGTCGCCAACGACGCCACCGTGAAGGCGGGGGCGTGGTTCCCCATCACGGCCAAGAAGAACCTTCGGGCCCAGGAGATCGCCCTCGAGAACCGCGTCCCCATCGTCTACCTCGTGGACTCGGCCGGCGTCTTCCTGCCCATGCAGGACGAGATCTTCCCCGACAAGGAGCACTTCGGCCGCATCTTCCGCAACAACGCTCGGCTGAGCGCCCTCGGCGTCCCCCAGATCGCCGCCATCATGGGGAGCTGCGTCGCCGGCGGGGCCTACCTCCCCATCATGTCGGACGAGGCCCTCATCGTGGACGGGACGGGCAGCGTGTTCCTCGCCGGGCCCTTCCTCGTCAAGGCCGCCATCGGGGAGGACACCGACAAGGAGACGCTCGGTGGTGCCACCACGCACTCCGAGATCTCCGGCGTCACGGACTACAGGATGCCCGACGACGAGACCTGCCTCGCCACGATCCGCGACCTCGTCGGCAAGCTGGGGCCGTTCGAGCGCGCCGGCTTCGACCGGGCCGCGCCCGTGGCGCCGGCGTTCCCGGCCGAGGACCTCTACGGCCTCCTCCCCGACAGCCACACGCAGCCCTACGACATGCGCGAGGTGCTCGCCCGCGTCGTCGACGCCGACTCGTGGACGGAGTACAAGGCGGGCTACGGGCAGACCCTCCTCACCGGCTACGCCCGCGTCGACGGCTGGAGCGTCGGCATCGTGGCGAGCCAGCGGCAGGTGGTGCGCGCGCGGAGCCCCCAGGGCAAGGCGCCCGAGATGCAGGTGGGCGGCGTGATCTACTCCGACTCCGCCGACAAGGCGGCGCGGTTCATCATGAACTGCAACCAGAAGCGGATCCCGCTCCTGTTCTTCCAGGACGTGACCGGCTTCATGGTAGGCACGCGCGCCGAGCAGGGCGGCATCATCAAGGACGGCGCGAAGCTCGTCAACGCCGTCGCCAACTCGGTCGTCCCCAAGCTCACCTTCATCATCGGCAACTCGTTCGGGGCGGGGAACTACGCCCTCTGCGGGAAGGCCTACGACCCCCGCCTCATCTTCGCCTGGCCCACGGCGCAGATCGCCGTGATGGGGGGGAGCCAGGCGGCCAAGACGCTGCTCCAGATCCAGACGGCCAAGCTGAAGAAACAGGGGATGGAGCTCTCCGAGGACGATCAGCAGGCGATGCTGCACGAGATCGAGGCGCGCTACGAGGAGCAGATGAGTCCGTACTACGCCGCCGCCCGCCTCTGGGTGGACGAGATCATCGACCCCGTTCGCACGCGGCAGTGGATCTCGACCGGCATCGAGCTGGCGGATCACAACCCCGAGATCCCCCGCTTCAACCCGGGCGTGATCCAGACCTAGCGCCGCCCGGCTCAGCCCTCAGTTGAGGTAGGCGTCTGGGATCGGGCCGGCGCCGTTCTCCTCGTCCCACGCGATCGAGGCGATCCACCAACGGTCCTCGTGGTGGACGAGCTGGAAGCTGTTGATGCCGCGGCCGAGGATCTGCTCGTCGTCCCAGAAGCGCTTCTGGTAGGTGCTGAACACCTGCGCGATGTCGCCATAGCGGTGGACCTCGTTGTGGACGGCCTCCTCGGCGAAGCCCCGGTCCTGTGGGCTCCCGATGGGGGCGTTCGCCTCGTAGAAGCCCTCGATCCACGCGATGAAGTCCTCGGGCGAGAGCACGCGGAAGGTGCCGCCGGTCTGCTCCGTGTTGGGGACGAGAGTCGCCTGAGGGAGGAAGAGCGAGCGGAAGCGGTCCCACTGGAACGGCGCGCCCGGCGCGCGGGCGAGCGACTCGTAGGCCGCCGTCACGAGAGCCTCGGGCGAGGCGACGTCCGCCGGATCAGGAGTGGGGACGTCCTGTGCCGAGGTGGGGAGCACGAACAGGATCGTGCACAGGAGGACGATAACGCGGTGCAGCATGGGAGCGGTAAGGGAAGGTGTGGTGTGCTAAAAATACAGCATGTCGGGCAGAAATCCGCGCGGCCGACTCGGCCTGTGCGTGCGCGCTGGGCCGGGCGGCCTCGCTGCGCCTGCGAGGGCCCCGATCGTTCCAAGACAACCGCGGCCCCCTCTCGTGGGAGCCCGCATCGCCGGTGGGGATCTGGACGAGTTCTCCGTCCCGTGGTGGGCACGAGCGATTGACCTTGGCCGTTGCAGGCCTAACCCCCGTCGTATCTTTCGAGCCCCCCGACCCTCCTTTAACACCGATGGCCCGCACCGCGCCCCGACACCCGGCCGGCATCCTCCCCCGCGTCATCTTTGGCGTCGCCCTCTTCGGCATCCTCGTCGTCACGCACCTCTGGCTCCAGAAGTCGGACGGGTTCGCGGCCGGGTGCAGCGGGTTCGCGGACGTGTCGGTCACGAGCCTCGCCGAGACGATGGCGACCGAGCCCGGGTGCGAGACGGTCACGAACAGCGTCTACGCCACCTTCCTCGGCGTCTCCAACATCGTCTGGGGGCTGCTGTTCTACGGGCTCGTGGCGCTGCTCCGCCTCGGCTACGCCGCCACCGGGAATGACCGCCTGCGGCTGGCCTCCTTCGGCGCCGTCGGCGTCGGCTTTCTCTACACCCTCTACCTCGTCTACCTCCAGTCGGCCGTGATCGGGGCGTTCTGCGTCCTGTGCATGACCTCGGCCGCCACGGTCACCGCCCTCCTGATCCTCCACGCGATGGAACACGCCCGCCTCCGCCGCGGCGCCCCCGTGCCCGCCCGCCCGCCCGCCCCGTTCGCCATCAAGCCGTACGCCCTCGTCGCCGTCGTCTTCGCCGTCCTCCTCGTGGCCGACGTCGTCGTGGCGCAGCAGCGGGAGGCGCCCGAGGACACGGCCGCAGCCGTGGAGGAGCCGGCGACACCGGACCGCGCCGAGGCGCCGCCCGCCATCGAGGTGGCCGACCCGGCGACGCAGTGCACCTACGACACCGAGTTTCAGGACGTCGCCGCGTTCAGCGAGTTCACCGACGGCCCCTACCTCGGCAGCGCTGACGCGACCGTCGAGGTGGTCGAGATCTTCGACCCGAACTGCCCGCACTGCAAGGACCTCGGCGAGGTCCTCCACGGCGTGATCGAGGAGCAGGGCGACAACGCCCGGTTCTACTTCCAGCCGTTCCCCCTCCGCGAGAACTCGTTCGGCCAGGTCGCCGCCCTCTACATCGCCGAGGAGCAGGGCCGGTTCTTCGAGATGATGGACGCCCTCTTCGAGCGACAGAACCCGGCGGTGTGGGGCATGACGCTCGACCAGATCGTGGCGGCCGGCGAGGACGCCGGGCTGGACGGCGCCTCCCTCCGCGCCCGCCTCGAGGACGAGGGCGGCCTCCAGCCGGTCATCGCCCGCATCCTCGCCGACCGGGTGGCGACCGTCGAGGCCCTCAGCACCGAGCAGGGCATCAGCGTGCCGAAGCTGCTCATCAACGGCGACCTCGTCGCGCCCACGATGACCTCGTACAGCGCCGACTGCCTCACCT
>JAWWCA010000087.1:0-14212 GCA_033720695.1 Rubricoccaceae bacterium | reverse complement strand
GGGGCCCACCTTCGGCGAGAACATGAAGAGGCCGAGCTCGCGGCCGAGCTTCCGGTGGTCGCGCTGCCGGGCGAGCTCGAGCCGTTCGAGGTGCTCGTCGAGCAGCTTCTGCTTGGGGAAGGAGACGCCGTAGATGCGGGTGAGCTGGGGCCGCGCCTCGTCGCCGCGCCAGTAGGCGCCGGCGAGGCCGAGGAGCTTCACGGCCTTGATGGGCCGCGTGCTGGGGAGGTGCGGCCCCCGGCAGAGGTCGACGAAGTCGCCCTGCTGGTAGAGCGTGATGCTGCCGTCCTCGAGGTCCTCGATGAGCTCCAGCTTGTAGGGATCGTCCTTCTCGCGGAAGTAGGCGAGGGCGCCGGCCTTCGAGATGGCGCGGCGCTCGAAGCGGCTGTCCTCCCGGGCGAGCTCCTTCATCTTGGCCTCGATGGCGGGGAGGTCGTCCGGCGAGAGCGCGCCCTTCTCGGTCTCGCGGAGGTCGACGTCGTAGTAGAATCCGTTCTCGATGGGCGGCCCGATGCCGAAGCGGACGCCGGGGTAGAGCGCCTCGAGGGCCTCGGCCATGAGGTGCGCCGACGAGTGCCAGAAGGCCATCCGGCCGCCCTCGTCGTCCCACGTCAGGATCGCCACGGAGGCGTCCTCTTCGATGGGGCGGTGGAGGTCGCGGACCTCGCCGTCCACCGCCACGGCGAGGGCGTTGCGGGCGAGGCCGGCCGAGATGGACGCGGCGATCTCGTGGCCGGTGGTGCCCTGCGGGTAGTCGCGGGCGGAGCCGTCGGGGAGGGTGATCTGCATCGGGGGATCGGACGATCCGGGGGAACGGGGGCTGGCACGATACGACGGAAGGCGCCGCGTCGCGCCCCTCGGCGCGTTAAGAAGCCTGTGAGATGCAGGGGGCGGGGCGTGCGTCTCAGGCGTGCGGGCGTCTCACAATGGCACAGCCCAGACATGGGGCGACGTTCCCCCGTGTGGGCGTGACGCCGGGAGGACGTATTGCGGCGGCGGGGCGTCTTGGAACGGGAGGGGCGAAGGGGGCGCTCGGCCCTCCCACCCGCCCCCGGGTCCGATGCCATCCTCCCGAACGCGCCGGCCCGGCCGGCGCCGCGCCAACCTCAAGCTCAACTACTCGTTCGACCGGGCGGCCTACGTCCGCTTCCGCCTGCGGTGCTGGGGGAGCGCCCACGTCCGTCGGGGGGTGGGGCTCGTGGCTCGGGCTGGTTCGATGGCGAGGTACGCGTTCGTCAGGCTTCGCAGACGGGCTCGGAAGGCGCCGCGTCCCTCGCCCAGAGCCTACCCGCTCCCCCGCACCGACCACGCGACGCCCTCGGCTCGTCCGTCGGCCGCCTCGACGTAGACGAGGTACCCGTCGGTCCCGGGGATGAGCCAGCCGCTCAGGCGCAGCGGCGCGCCCGGTATGGCCTCGGCGTAGCGGTAGCCCCCGCCCGAGGCCTCCGCGAGGTACGCCCGCAGGCGCCCCCGCGCCACCGAGGCCTGGACCGTCACCGCGAGGCCCCGGTCCACGTCGAAGGCTAGGGCGTGCGCGCCGGTCATCCAGGCCATCGCGCCCGCAGCGGAGACCCCGGAGCCGAGGCCCGTGCGGGTGTTCGTGGTTCGGGTCGCGCCCTGGGTGCGTCCGCTCCCCCGGGGGAGTCGGTCGGTGTGGCGGACGGCCGAGCCGTCGTGGCGCGCCAGGGCGCCGGCGCGGAGGCGCTCGCCCACAGGCGTCGCCGTCACGTCAACCCGGGGCGGGCCTCCGCCGGGCGGGGACAGCACGACCTCCCGAGCGCTGCTCCCGTTGGACACGAGCCCGTCGGGAAGGTGCTGGAGGGGCGACCGCTCCAGCGACACGTGTTCGAGTGCGGGGAGGGCCTCGACGAAGCCATCGGGGAGGGCGGTCAGCGCGGTGTCGTTCAGGCGGAGCGAGCGCAGGAGGGGGAGGTCGGCGAGGCCGTCGGGGAGGCGATCGGGTTGCTCCCCAGGCCCAGGTAGCCGAGGCGGGGGAGACCAGCGAGGCCCTCCGCTGAGACGAGGTCGTTGGCGGAGAGGAAGACCTGTTCGAGGGCCGGGTGCCCGGCCAGGGGCCGAGCGTCCGAGATCTCGTTCGCGGAGGCGTCGAGGCGTTCGAGGGCGGGGAGCCCGTCGAGGGGCGGGAGCCTGCGGAGCCGGTTGCGCGGCACGTCGAGGCGGCGGAGGTCGGGGCAGGGGGGGAGCGCGTCGAGGTCGGGGAGCCGGTTCTCGGCGAGGTCGAGGCGGACGAGGCCGCAGGGGCGCGGGAGCGTGGGGAGGGCGTCGAGCCCGGCGCTGTGGAGGCGGAGCGTGCGGAGGCCGTGGAGCCACGTCAGCGGTCCTGTGTCGGCCAGCGGGGCGCTGACGAGCGAGACGCCCACGACGGCCCCCTGATAGACGCCCACGCAGCGGAGCCCGCTCGCGTACGCGCCGAAGCGGCGGCTCGTGCGGAGCAGCCGGTCGGGCCACCCCCAGCGGACGGCCCAGCACGGCGCGTCCGGGTCGTCGACCTCGACCAGGAGGACGCCGCGCGGCCCGACGCCGGCCGCGGCGAAGAGCCGGTCCACCGCCTCGACCTCCTCCGGCGAGGCGCGCCCGGCGAGGTCGGCCAGCGTGAGGTGGCGCCGCGCCAGGAGCTGCCACGCCACCACGACGGCGAGCACGACGAGAACGGTAGCGAGAAGGGGACTCACGGTGCGCATCAGGGCCCGGGGGTTCGGGGAGGGACCCCCGCCCGAACCTACGCCCTCGACGGCCGGGGCGGCGTTGGCCGTCCCTCGGGATCGTAGCTTCACGAACCCCTCGCACGCCTCGCCTCTCATGCCCAGTCCCGACCGCTACGCCGCCCGCCGCCGCGCCCTCGCCGAGGCCGTCGGCTCCGGCCTCGTCCTCCTCCTCGGCAACGACCCGGCGCCGATGAACTACGCGGCCAACCACTACCGTTTCCACCAGGACGGCTCCTTCCTCTACTACACCGGCCTCGACGCCCCCGGCCTCGCCCTCACCCTCGACGCCGCCACGGGCGAGGCGACCCTCTTCGGCCACGACCCGACGATGGAGGACGTGGTGTGGGAGGGGCCGCAGCCGCCGCTCGCGGAGCGCGCCGCCGCGGCCGGCATCTCGCGGACGGCCCCGCCCGACGCCCTCGCCGACGCCGTACACCAGGGCCGCGCCGCCGGGCAGAGGGTCCACGTCCTGCCGCCCTACCGCGGGGCGCAGACGCTCCGCCTCGCCCGCCTCCTCGACGTGGGGCCCGACGACGTAAAGCCGTCGGAGGCGCTCGTCGACGCCGTCATTGCACAGCGGCTCGTCAAGGCGCCCGACGAGATCGAGGCCATGGACCGCGCCGCCGCCATCGCCGGCGAGATGCACCGGACGGCCATGCGCCTCGCGCACCCCGGCCGGACGGAGTGGGAGATCGCCGGGGCCGTCGAGGGCGTGGCGCTGGCGCACGGCGGGTCCCTCTCGTTCCCTGCCATCGTCAGCCGCCGCGGCGAGACGCTCCACAACCACGCGACGGACTACACGCTCCAGGAGGGCGACCTCCTCCTCGTGGACGCGGGCGCGCACGCCCCGTACACCCGCTACGCCTCCGACATCACGCGCACGAGCCCCGTCGGCGGGCGATTCACCACGCAGCAGCGGGGGCTCTACGAGGCCGTCCTGCGGTCCCAAGAGGCGGCGATCGCGGCGTGCCGGCCCGGCGCCTCGTTCCGCGACGTCCACCTCCTCTCGGCCCGCGTCCTCGCCGAGGGGCTGACGGAGCTGGGGCTGATGACGGGCGACGCCGAGGAGGCCGTGGCCGCCGGCGCCCACGCCCTCTTCTTCCCCCACGGCCTCGGCCACGCCATCGGCCTCGACGTCCACGACATGGAGGGGCTCGGCGAGGACCGCGTCGGCTACGGCGACGAGGCCGAGCGGTCCGACCAGTTCGGGCTGGGCTACCTCCGCTTCGCCCGCGCGCTCCGGCCCGGCCACGTCGTCACCGTCGAGCCCGGGGCCTACCTCATCGGCCCGCTCATTGACGCCTGGAAGGCCGACCGCAAGCACGCCGACTTCATCGACTACGACGCCCTCGACGCCTGGCGCGACGTCGGCGGCGTCCGGATCGAGGACGACGTGGCGATCACCGAGGACGGGCACCACATCCTCGGCCCCGGCATCCCGAAGCGCGTGGAGGCGGTCGAGGCCGAGGTGCAGGCCGGCGCGTAACGGCCGGGCGGGGGGGAGCCTCCGGGATCTCCTGAATCCACGCGGGTTGGGCGCGGCGTGGGGGCAGCGGTCGTATCGTCCGGCGTCCCGTCTCCTCTGGCATGGCCCACGCCCTCCCGTCTCACGCCGGCTTCCGAGGCGCCGCCATCGGCGGCGTCGTCCTGGGCGCGGTCATGGCGGCCGTCGCCATCGTCGTCGGGCAGGTGGGCGGCGGCGAGGCTCGGACCCTCCTCGAAGCCACGCTGCCCACGACGCGGTTCTTCTGCTCGGCCGTGATGACGGCGGCGGCCACGACGCTCGCCCTCATGCTCACGCTCCTCGGCCTCTCCACCGACGCCGAGGCCGACATCCGGGGCGACTACTACCACCGGATCCAGCGCATCGCGCTCCTCGACGTCGTCGCCTTCGCGGGGGCCACGGTGTTCCTCCTCGCCCACGCGATCCCGTTCGGGGAGACCATCGAGGTGCCGGCCGGGTGGTACGTCGGCATCTACTACGTCTTCATCGGGCTCTCCGCGTTCCTCGGCGGGCTCATGGTGGCCGTGATGATGATGCTCTACAGCGCCGTCGGGGGCCTCATCGCGCTCTTCTGGTCCGACGGCGACAGCCCGCTCGTGGCCGACAGCGAGTCGGCCGGCGAGGACGGGGACGCGGCTACCGCCGGGTGAGTCGCCGCGTGGCCGTGGCCTCCCCCGCCGTGAGGCGCACGGCGTAGACCCCGCGGGGGAGCGCGGCGGTGTCGAGGGGGAGGGCGTGCAGGCCAGCCTCCAGCCAGCCAGCCGAGCGACGGACCACGCAGCGGCCCCGCGCGTCGTACACCTCGACCTGGACCTCCGCCGGGTCCGAGAGGGTGACGCGGAGGACGGCGTCGGTGGTGGATGGGTTCGGGGCCACAGCGAGTTCGGCGAGGGGAGGGGCGTCCTGCGCGGCGGCGGCCGAGGGATCCACGGCGAGGTGGTCGAGCGCCGCGTCCGCGAGCGAGGTCGCGGCCTCCGGGGACGGCGCCCATGCCACGACGTGGAGGTCCCCGTCGGCCGCGTCCACGACCGGGCGCGGCCCTCCCAGGCGGATGCCGAAGCCGACCGCGTAGACGGGGGGCTCGCCCGGGCGGGTGAGCGTGAGGAGGTCCAGGGGATGCCCCTGGAGAATCACCGGGCGCGCGTGGGCAGGGACCCCGCCCGCCACGGCGTCGAGAACGGCCTCGGGGTCGTAGCCCGGTCCCGGCAGCGCGGCGAGGAGGGAGCCGAGGCGCCGGCCGTCGGCGCGGAGGTAGTGCGCGGCGTCGGCGCCGGCGGCGCCAGGGACGGCGGGCGCGAAGGGAACGGCGACGCTGTCGTACGGCCCCGTCGGGGGGAGGAGGGCGGCTGCGTTCGCCCGGACCGGCGAGACGGGGAGGGCGAGGAGGACCGCGGCGGCGAGCAGGGCAGAGCGCATGGGCCTGGGGTGGGTGAGCGCCTCGGCGCTCCGCAAAGGGGGTGCCGCGGGCGTACACCGGTGCGCAGGGGGAGGCGCCGAGCAGGGGCGGCGCTGGGCGCCGGGCGGTTTTTCCTCCGCGGGCTACGAGACGGAACGCTCGACGGCGTAGGATCAGCCCGTCAGCAGCACCTTCCCGAGCCGCCCCGAGGCCGTCGCGTGCCGCACGGCCTCGCGCCAGTCGGAGAGGTCGTAGGTAGCTTCGACGGGGAGGGCGAGCGTGCCCTCGGCCACGTCCACGGCGAGGGCGCCGACGGCGCGGCGGACCGCCGCGACGGGGGCCTCCGTCGCCCACCGCGTTCGCCACACCCCCTGCACCCGGACGTCCCGGTAGATCAGGGCGCCGGCGTCGACGGGGAGGGGCCGGCCGCTGAGCCCGCCGTAGACGACGTGCTGGCCGCCCCGGCGGAGGGCCGAGAGCGCGAGCGCGCCCGCCTCGCCCAGGACCGCGTCGAAGGCCGCCCGGGCCCCCTCGGGGCCGACGAGCGCCTGGAGCCAGGCGCGGGCGGCCTCGTCGTTCGAGGCGGCCACCACGACCTCGGCGCCGAGGGCGCGGAGCGCGTCGGCGTGCAGGTCGCTGCGCACGACGGCGATGGGGCGGAGGCCGCGGCGCCGGGCGAGCGGGATCGTGCACCGCGCCACGGCCGAGGCCCCCGCCGTCAGCACGAGGGGGTCGCCCTCGGCGGTTTCTCCGAGGGCTTCCAGCAGCAGCCACGCCGTGAGCGGGTTGACGTAGAGCTGCGCCGCCGCCTCGTCCGAGACGCCGGCCGGGACCGGCAGCAGCCGCTCGGGCGGGGCCACGAGGTGCTCCTGCCACGTCGGCCCCGCGCCCAGCGGCACCACGCGCTCCCCCACGGCCAGCCCCTCGACCGTCTCGCCCAGCGCGTCCACGACCCCCACGCCCTCGTTACCGCCCACGGCCGGAAGCGCAGGCGTCTGCGCGTACCGCCCGCGCACCTTGAAGAGGTCGGCGGGGTTGATGCCGCGGTGCGTGAGGCGGACGCGGACCTCGCCCGGCCCGGGCTCGGGAATCGGCACGTCGTCAAGCTGGAGGACGTCGGCGGGGGCGCCGAAGGCGTGGTGTCGGAGGGCGCGCATGGGCGGGGTGGGCTCGGGGTCGGTCTATCGCCGCCGCTTGGCGCGGGCGGTGGGCGCGGCGTCGAGCGGGTTCTCGGGCCAGTGGTGCTTGGGGTAGCGGCCGCGGAGGTCCTTGCGGACGTCGAAGTAGGCGTCGCGCCAGAAGCTCGCGAGGTCCTGCGTCACCTGGACGGGGCGCTGGGCAGGGGAGAGGAGGTGCATCGTGACGGGGACGCGGCCGTCGGCCAAGCGCGGCGTCTCGGTGAGGCCGAAGACCTCCTGGAGGCGGACGGCCAGGACAGGCGCCTCGGGGTCGGAGTAGTCGAGGGGCCGGCGGGAGCCCGAGGGGACCGTCAGGTGCGTCGGGGCGAGGCGGTCGAGCGCGGCGCGCTGCCGGTGGTCCAGGCCGTGGAGGAGGAGGGCCGAGAGGTCGAGGCGGCCGAGGTCGGTGGCGGTGGCGACGCCCACGAGGTAGGGGCGGAGCCAGTCGTCGAGGGTGGCGAGGAGGGCGGCGTCGGAGCGGTCGGGCCACGCGTCGCCGAAGACGTGACGGAGGAAGGCGAGGCGGGCCTGGACGGCGCGGGCCTCCTTCGTCCACGGGAGCCGCCGCCCCTCGCTCGCGCGCACCGCCTCGACGAGCGCGTCGGCGATGGCCTCCGGGTCGGGGTCGGCGAGGGGGGCCTCCTTCAGCACGACGGCCCCCAGCCGCTCGACGCGCCGCGCCCGTACGCGCTCGGCCGCGTCGTCCCACGACACCCGGTCCTCCCGCTCGATCTGGTCGGCGAAGGGGCCCTCGATCTCCTCGCGGGAGAGCGGCGCGGCGAGGAACACCCGCGCCTCGCCGCCCCGCGCATCGAGGCTGCCGATGGCGAGGAAGGGGGCGTCCGAGAGGGGGTCGCCGTCGGGGAGGCGGGCGGCGCGGCCGTTGCGGAGGCGGTAGCGGCCCTCGCCGCGCCGCTGGGCGATGCGGTCGGGGTAGGCGAGGGCGAGGAGGAGGCCGGCCTGGTCGAGGGCGGCGGGTCTGCTCTCCCCTCGGCCCGCGCTCCCCCCTCGGCGCGTCCGCCAGTGCTTCGCCTCCTGGCGGATGCGGGCGAGGGCGCCGCGGTGCACGTCGAGGCCGCGGAAGCGGTCGAGGTCGCCGCCGCGGAGGAGCTCCAGGCGGAGGCGGAGGTCCACGTCGGCGGACCCACCGGGGCGGCGGAGCGGGTCGCGCTCGCCGAGGAGGGCGGCGACGTCGGCGGCGACGTCGGCGAGACCGAGGGGCTCGGCCGCCAGGAGCATGTGGGCGAGGCGGGGGTGGAGCGCGAGGCCGGCCATCCGGCGGCCGTGGTCGGTGAGGCGGCCCTCGCGGCCGAGGGCGCCGAGTGCAGCGAGGAGGTCGCGGGCCTGCGCGAAGGGGCCGGGCGGCGGCGGGTCGAGCCAGGCGAGGTCGTCGGGCGCGGCGCCCCAGGCGGCGAGGTCGAGGGCGAGCGGGGCGAGGTCGGCGTCGGCGATCTCGGGCGGGGTGGAGGGCGCGAGGTGGGCCTGCTCCGTCGTCGTCCACAGGCGGTAGCAGACGCCCGGCGCCAGGCGGCCGGCGCGCCCCCGCCGCTGGTCGGCCGACGACCGGGCGATGCGGACGGTCACGAGGCCGGTCATCCCGCTCCGCGGGTCGAAGCGCGGCCGCCGCGCGAGGCCGCCGTCCACGACGGCGCGGACGCCCTCGATCGTCAGGCTCGTCTCGGCGATGTCCGTCGCGAGGACCACCTTCCGCCGCCCGGGCGGCGCGGCCGCCACGGCGCGGTCCTGCGCCTCGGCCGGGAGCGCCCCGTAGAGCGGCGCGACGAAGACGCCGTCGGGCAGGCCGCCCTCGCGGAGCTGGGACTCGGCCCGGCGGATCTCGCCCGCGCCGGGGAGGAAGGCGAGCACGTCGCCCTCGGCCTCCGCGAGCGCGCGCCGCACGCCGGCCGCCACGGCCCCCTCGACGCGGCCCTCGACGGGCCGGTCGAGGTAGTGCGTCTCGACGGGGAAGCTCCGGCCCTCGCTCGTGACGAGCGGCGCGTCGCCGAGGAGGCGGGCGACGGGCGCGCCGTCGAGCGTGGCGCTCATGACGAGGATCCGGAGGTCCGGGCGGAGGAGCCCCTGCGCCTGGTGCGTGAGCGCGAGGCCGAGGTCGGCCGCGAGCGAGCGCTCGTGGAACTCGTCGAAGACGACGAGGCCGACGCCGTCGAGGCCCGGGTCGGACTGGAGCCTCCGGGTGAGGACCCCCTCGGTCACCACCTCGATGCGCGTCCGCGGCCCCACGCGCGTGTCGAGCCGCACCCGGTAGCCGACGGTCGCGCCGACCCGCCCGCCGCATGGCGCGGCTCCAGCATCACGATGGTCTGGCTGCCGAGCCAGTCGGCGTCGAGGAGGGCGAGGGGGACGCGCGTGGTCTTGCCCGCGCCCGGCGGCGCCTGGAGCACGGCGGCCGAGTGCGCAGCGAGCGCCTCGCGGAGGGCCGGCAGGACAGGCTCGATGGGGAGGGGAGCGGGCACGGGGGCGAGGGAGTCGGGGGCGGTGCGCGACGTTCCGCTCGCGTGCGGGGTTTCGTCATGCGTCCTTCGCCTCTCGTGCCGGGCCCGGGGTCTAGCTTCGCCGCTCTCTGCCGCTCCACCGATGCCCTCCGTCTCGCTCGCCCGCCGGGAGGTCCGCGCCACGCTCGTGCTCGCGGTGCCGCTCGTCCTCACGCAGCTCTCCCAGATGGCGATGAGCTTCGTGGACGTGATCATGATCGGGCGGTTGGGGACGACGGCGCTGGCGGCCGGCGTGCTCGGCTCCTCGCTGTTCGTGACGCTGTCGCTGATGAGCATGGGGGTGGTGCTGGCCGTCAACCCGTCGGTGGCGCAGTCGTACGGCGCGGGCGACGCCCTGGAGGTGGGGCGTTGGGCGCGGCAGGGGCTGTGGCTGGGGCTGTTCCTCGGCCTCCCGCTCGTGGCCCTGTTCGGGCAGGGCGAGGCGATTCTGCGGGCGGTGGGGCAGGAGCCCGAGGTGGCCGCCCTCGCCGGGGACTACCTCCGGGCCATCCGCTGGGGCGTGGTGCCCAACCTCTGGTTCACGGCCTTGCGGGGGCTGTGCGAGGGGGTGGGCCAGCCCCGGCCCGTCCTCGTCGTCACCGTCGTCGCGATTGCCGTCAACGCCGCTGCCAACTGGGTGCTGATGTACGGGAAGCTGGGCTTCCCGGCCCTCGGGCTGGAGGGGACGGGCTGGAGCTCGGCGATTGTGATGGCGGTGATGTTCGTCCTCCTCGGCGGCTACGTCCGCCGCGCGCCCGCGCTGGGGCGCTACCGCGTCTTCGTCGGCCTCCGGCGGCCCGACGGCCCCCACCTCCGGGCGCTCTTCCGCCTCGGCTGGCCCATCGGCGTGAACTTCGGGCTGGAGGCGGGGCTGTTCCTCGCGGCCACGTTCCTCGTGGGGCTGTTCGGGACCGTCGCGCTCGCGGCGCACCAGGTGGCCATCAACGCCGCCAGCGTCACGTTCATGGTCCCGCTCGGGATCGGGATGGCGGGGACGGTGCGCGTCGGCCAGGCCGTCGGGCGGGGCGACGGTCCGGGCGCGGCGCGGGCCGGATGGGCAGCCATCGGGCTGGGCGGCGCGTTCATGCTCCTCGCGGCCCTGCTGTTCTGGCTCCGGCCGGAGTGGGTGGTGTGGCTCTACACGGGGCAGGGCGGCGGCGAAGGCGTGGCGCCCGAGGTCGTCTCGCTCGCGGCGCTCCTCCTCGGCGTCGCCGCCGTGTTCCAGCTCTTCGACGGGGTGCAGGCCACGGCGGCGGGGGCGCTCCGCGGCCTCAAGGACACCCGCGTGCCCATGCTCATCGGCGGGTTCTCCTACTGGGTCGTGGGGATGAGCGCGGCCGTCGGGCTCGGGTTCGGGCTCGACCTCGGGGCGCCGGGCGTGTGGGGCGGCCTCACGCTCGGCCTCGCGACGGCGGCCGCCCTCCTCACGCTCCGGTTCCGCCGCCGCGTCCGCGCCAGGGCGCCGGCCGCTACCGCACGACCGTGAACGTCTCGGTGAGGTCCCCTGCGCGGGCGACGTAGACGCCGGGCGGGAAGGTCTCCAGGTCGAGCGCCAGCCGGGCGCACTGGCACCCGGGCTGGAGCGGCGTCTCGATGAGGCGGCGGCCCAGCAGGTCGTAGACCGCGACGGTCTCGAGCCCCAGTGGGGCGTGGATGTCGAGCGTCGTGGTGGCGGGGTTGGGCCAGAGGCGGAGCGTCGGCTCCTCAGGCGCCGGCGGCTCGGGGTCGGCCGGCAGGGGGTTGGCGGGCGTCAGCTGGAAGATGCGGCCGGAGAACGTGTCGACGGCGTAGATCTCGCCGCGCTCGTCGACGGCGTAGCCGGCGGGCGTCACGCCGAGGTCCTCCTCCAGGAGCGTGACCTCGGGCGGCGCCCCGGAGCCGGGGTCGGGGTCGAGCGCCCAGAGCTTGCGTAGGGCCCACTCCGAGAAGATGTACCGGCCGCGGAGCGCGGGGATGGTCTCGCCGCGGTACACGTGGCCGCCGATGACAGCGACGCCGACGGTGTGGTCGTAGCTCCAGACCGGGAGCGCGTAGTCGTCGGGGTCGCAGTTGGGCTCCTCGAAACACTCGGGGCCCTCCATGTCGTCCCAGCCGTAGTTGCCGCCGGCCTCGACGAGGTTGACCTCCTCCCACGTCACCTCGCCGACGTCGCCGACCCAGACCTCGCCCGTCTCGCAGTCGATGGAGAAGCGCCAGGGGTTGCGGAAGCCGTAGGCCCAGATCTCCTCGCGCCAGCCCTCGGCGTTGCCGACGTAGGGGTTGTCCGGGGGGATGCCGTAGTCGAGGCCCGGCGCGGGGTTGTCCACGTCGAGGCGGAGGAGCTTGCCGTAGAGCGTTGTGCGGTCCTGGCTGTGCTCGTTGGGGTCCTCGCAGCACTGCCCGTCGCCGAGCGTGACGTAGAGGTACCCGTCGGGGCCGAAGTGGAGGTCGCCGCCGTTGTGGTCCCAGTCCGGCTTCTCGAGGTCGAGGAGGATCACCTCGCTGTCGGGGTCGGCGGTGGGGAAGGGGCCGCTCTCGGGGCCGTCCACGCGGGAGAAGCGGGAGAGCCGCCAGCGGTAAGGCCCGTCGCCGTCCTCGGTGATGTAGGTGACGTAGAAGGCGCCGTTCTCGGCGTAGTTCGGGTGGAAGGCGAGGCCGAGCAGGCCCGGCTCGGGAAGGTCGTCCCAGAACACCCGGTCGGTGATGTCGAGGAAGACGGGGGCCTCGGCAACGAGGGAGTCGCGGAGGAACGACGTGATGCGGCCGACCTGCTCGACGCGGTCGAACCGGTTGTCCCCGTTGCCGGCGACGCGGAGGGCGGTGGCCCACGAGTCCTCGGCGTTGGGGAGGTCCGGGAAGACGCGAGTGAGGTGGGCCTGCGCCGAGGCCGCGGCGGCGCCTCCCAGGACGGCGGCGAGCAGGACGAACAGGCGGACGGACATGAGGCGGGGGACGTCGGTGGGGGCGGCGAACATAGGCGAACCCTCCGCCGCGGACAAGTGCAGAAGCGGGGAAGGAGCCGGGGGCTGGGGGGGCGTGCTCGCTGTGCGCCTGCGGCGTTATCCTACGGCGCCCCGGGCTCCCTCCCTCGGCATCGGCATCGGCGGGCGCCGTGCCCAGTCCCGCTCCCCGGGCGCGACGAGGCCGGTCCGGGCCGGCGGCTCTCCCGGCGTTTCCTGCGGGAACGGGGGGCCGTTTCAAGCTATCTTCGCCCCGCCTCGAAGACCGGCGCTTCTACTTTCCCTTCCCCCTCCCATCACCCGTCCGGCGGGCGCTTGAGGCCGCTGCCGCCCCCGGATCTAGACCGCGACGATGCCGCAGCTTTTCCCGCGCAAAGCCAACGCGCTGCCGACGCTCTCGCTCCTAGGGATCTCCGGCGGCGCCGTGGTCCTCGTCCTCCTCGTCTGGTACTACTTCTCCCCCGAGTTCACCGACGTCGGGTACATGCCCGAGCAGCCGGTGCCGTACAGCCACGCCTTCCACGTGGACCAGCTCGGGATGGACTGCCGGTACTGCCACAACCACGTCGAGACGAGCGAGCACGCCAACGTCCCGTCCACGCAGACGTGCATGAACTGCCACGCGCAGATCAAGACGGAGTCGCTGGCGCTGCTGCCGGTGCGGGAGAGCTGGGCCACGGGCGAGCCCATCGAGTGGGTCAACGTCCACTTCCTTCCGGACTACGCCCACTTCTCGCACGCCGCCCACGTCAACGTCGGCGTCGGCTGCGAGTCGTGCCACGGCCGCGTCGACCAGATGGAGGTGGTCTACCAGGTCGAGCCCCTGAGCATGGGGTGGTGCCTGGAGTGCCACCGCGCCCCCGAAGAGCACCTCCGCGACCCCGAGCTCGTGACCGTCATGGGCTACGCCGAGGAGGTGCGCGAGGACGACGAGGCCTACGCCGCCTACCTCGCCGCCAACCTCGCCCGCATCGAGGCCGAAGGCATCAAGCCCCCGCAGAACTGCTCCGCTTGCCACTACTAGGGGCGATGAGTGGCGGGCCGCGGGCCACCGGGCCGCGGCCCACGGCCCACGGCCCGCCGCCCAGAGCCCCTCACCCCGCATGATCGAACTCGACGTTCTCAGCGCGACCGAGGTCGCTGCCGACCAGGCCGTGGGGCGCGCGCCCCGCGTCTGGCGCAGCGCCGAGGACCGCGCCGACGCCGCCGGCTACGCCGCCCTCCGCGACCAGGAGTTCCTCCCCGGCGCCGCCGACGCCCCCGGCGAGGGGCCGAGCCGCCGGACGTTCCTCAAGGTCATGGGCGCCTCGATGGCGCTCGCCGGCCTCACGGGCTGCCGCCGCCCCGAGGAGGAGATCCTCCCCTACGCCCGGAAGCCCGAGGACGTCATCCCCGGCGTGGCCAACTTCTACGCCACGGCCTTCCCGCACGGCGGCGTCGTCCACGGCCTCCTCGTCGAGAGCCACGAGGGGCGGCCGACGAAGGTCGAGGGCAACCCCGAGCACCCCGTGAGCCAGGGGAACACCGACGTCTTCGCGCAGGCCAGCCTCCTCAACCTCTACGACCCCGACCGCTCCACGACCGTGATGCGCGGCGAGGCGCCGTCGAGCTGGACCGAGTTCGCCACCGAGATGCAGCGGCTCCGCGTGGGGGCGACCGCGGGTGTGGCCGTCCTCGCCGAGCCGTCGTCGTCGCTGACGCAGGCGCGGCTCCGCCAGCAGGTCGAGGCCCGCTTCCCAGCCGTGCGCTGGATCGAGCTCGGCCCCCAGGGCGACGCCGAGGCCCTCGGCGCCCAGGCCGCCCTCGGCCGTCCCCTCCGCGCCCGCTACGACTTCTCCGAGGCCGACGTCATCGTCTCCTTCGACGCCGACTTCCTCGGGCCGGAGGACCCCAACACGGTCTGGAACAACCGGCAGTACGCCGCCAGCCGGCGCATGGAGGCGCGCGCCGCGGCCGGGCGCCCGGCCATGAGCCGGC
>JAWWCA010000086.1:0-14306 GCA_033720695.1 Rubricoccaceae bacterium | reverse complement strand
CCAACAAGGTCCTCCTCGACCCCTACGCCAAGGGGATCGGCCGCCCGCTCCGCTGGGACGACGCCCTCTTCGGCTACACCGTCGGCCACGCGGACGAGGACCTCTCCTTCGACGCCCGCGACTCGGCGCCCTTCGCGCCGCTCGGCGCCGTCGTCGAGGACCGCTTCGAGTGGGGCGGCGACCGCGCGCCCGGCGTGCCGTGGGAGGACACGATCATCTACGAGACCCACGTCAAGGGAGTCTCGATGCAGCATCCCGAGGTGCCCGAGGAGTTCCGCGGCACCTACCTCGGCCTCGCCACCGACCCCATCCTCGACCACCTCCGCCGCCTCGGCGTGACGACGGTCCAGCTCCTGCCCGTCCACGCCAAGCTCCAGGACCGCCGCCTCGTGGACATGGGCCTCGCCAACTACTGGGGCTACAACACGCTCGCCTTCTTCGCGCCCGAGCGGGGGTATGCCACCGAGGGCGCCGTCACCGGCGTGCGCGAGTTCAAGATGATGGTGCGCGCCCTCCACGCCGCCGGCCTCGAGGTCGTCATCGACGTCGTCTACAACCACACCGCCGAGGGCAACCGGCTCGGGCCCACGCTCTCGTGGCGCGGCATCGACAACCTCGGCTACTACAAGGAGCACCCGGACGACTTCCGCTACCTCATGGACTACACCGGCACCGGGAACACCCTCGACGCCGGCAACCCGTACGTCCTCCAGATGATCACGGACTCGCTCCGCTACTGGGCCACGGAGATGCACGTGGACGGCTTCCGGTTCGACCTCGCGAGCGCCCTCGCCCGCGAGCTCTACGATGTCGACATGCTGGCCTCGTTCTTCCAGGTGATCCAGCAGGACCCCGTCCTCTCCCGCGTCAAGCTCATCGCCGAGCCGTGGGACCTCGGCGAGGGCGGCTATCAGGTGGGCGGCTTCCCCTGGCAGTGGGCCGAGTGGAACGGCCGCTACCGCGACACCGTCCGCCAGTTCTGGCGCGGCGACCCCGGCCTCAAGGGGGAGTTCGCCACCCGCATCGCCGGCTCCTCCGACCTCTACGAGCGCTCCGGGCGCCGCCCCTTCGCCTCGATCAACTTCGTCACGGCCCACGACGGCTTCACGCTCCACGACCTCGTCTCCTACGAGAAGAAGCACAACGAGGCGAACGGCGAGGACAACCGCGACGGCCACGAGCCCAACTACTCCGTCAACTGCGGCGTCGAGGGGCCGACCGACGACGAGGACGTGCTGGCCTGCCGCGAGCGGATGAAGCGCGCGCTCATGGGCACCCTCCTCCTCTCGCAGGGCGTCCCCATGCTCCTCGGCGGCGACGAGCTCAGCCGGACGCAGGGCGGCAACAACAACGCCTACGCCCAGGACAACGAGATCAACTGGTACGACTGGGACCTCGACGAGCGCGAGGCCGCCTTCCTCGACTTCGTCCGCGAGGCCATCGCGTTCCGGCGCCGGCACCAGTCCTTCCGCCGCCGCCACTTCCTCACCGGCCGCGCCGACGACGAGGGCGTCAAGGACGGGCTGTGGTGGCACCCTGACGGCCGGGAGATGATGCCGTCGGACTGGGAGCAGGACGGGCTCCGGGCCTTCGGCTTCCTCCTCCGCGGCGACCGCATCCGGGGCGTGGACGCGCGCGGCCGAGGGCTCACGGACGACACCTTCCTCCTCCTCTTCAACAAGGGCGACGAGGACGCCGCGTTGGCCCTCCCCACCGAGGAGGCCGGGGCCCCCACGCGCTGGGAGCCGATCTACCCCTTCGACGCACTCCCGACGTGCCCGCTCACGCCGGACGAGCCGGTGTCGCTCCCGCCGGGCACGCTCTGCGTGCTCCGGGCGGTGTGGGAGTGAGGGGCGTCAGGCCCGCACGAGAACGGCCCAGGGGAGCGGGAGAGCCCCCGCGTCGAGCCGGTCCACTGAGGCCACCTCGGTCCCGGTGAGCCACTCGGTCCAGCCCTCGCTGGCCAGGGCGTCGGGGAGCGGCACGGCGACGTCCTGCGGAGCGCCGGCCGGGAAGCGGGGGACGAGCACGACGAGCGCTTCGCCTTCAGCCTCGCGGGCGAAGGCGAGCCAGCCGTCGGCGCCTTCGCCCTCAGGCTCCAGCGCGCGGTAGTCGCCCTCGAAGAGGGCCGGGCGCTCGCGGCGGAGCCGGAGCAGCCGCGCCGTCACGTAGAGCTTGAGGCGCCGGTCCTGTCCCTCGACCATCGCACGGACGGCGGCAGCCTCGGGCGCGTCGAGGAGGGGGGCGAGCCCGTCGAGCATCGCCCGGCGGAGCCCGTAGTCGACGGGCCGGCGGTTGTCGGGGTCGACGAGGGAGAGGTCGAGGAGCTCGGTGCCTTGGTAGAGGTCGGGGACGCCGGGGGTGGTGAGCTTGAGGACGAGCTGGGTGAGGCTCCGGGCGACGCCGCGACGCGCCATTTCGGCGGCGAGGGGCCCGAGCGCCTCGGCGGTCTTCGGGTCGCCGCAGACGCCCCTCGTGAACGCTTCGAGGTCGCGCTCGTAGCGCGCGTCAGGGTTGATCCAGCTCGTGGCCGCCTTCGCCTCGCGGGCGGCCTTCTGGACGTAGGTCCAGAGACGGTCCGGGAGGGCCGCGCGGTACGCGGCCTCGTCCTCGCCAGGTGGCGGCACCCAGAGCGCGGCGAGCGTCTGGTACAGCAGGTACCGGTCGGCGGCCGACGGCCCCTGGGGGCCGAGGTGGGCGGGGGCGGCCTGCTCGAGCGCCTGCACCGTCTCCTCCCACCGCTCGGGGAGGTCGGCGAGCGCGAGGAGGCGCATGCGGGTGTCCTCGCCGCGCTTGTGGTCGTGGGTGGCCGTGGCGAGGAGGTGGCGCGCGTAGCGGTGGGCGCGGAAGCGGGCGCGGGCGTGGAACGCCTGCGGGTCGAGCGTCCACGCGCCCGGCTCGCCGCCGACCTCGTTGAGGGCGGACAGGCGGAAGAACCGGTAGAACGCCGTGTCCTCGACGCCCTTGGCCGAGACGGGGGCCGTGTACTGCTGGAAGCGCCCCACCCAGGCCCGCCGGGCCGCGCTCAGGTCCGCCCGCACCTCGCCGAGCACGACGCGGCCGACGAAGTCGAACACGGTCGGCTCCTGCGCCGGGTTGCGCTGCCGCGCGAGGTGGACGGCCTCGGCCACGACCTCGCGGGCCTCGTCGTCGTCGTAGGGGAGGTAGGTGCGGTAGCGGTCGACGGCGGCGACGACCTCGGCGAGCGCCTCGCGGAGGGCCTCGAGCGTGAAGTCGCGCGTGTGGTAGTCGGCTTCGGAGAGCCGGTCGAGCTCGTAGGCGAGGCGGAAGAGCTCGGACGAGAGCGAGGTCTCCATCACGAGCCGCTTGCTCCTGTGGACCGTGCGCGCCCACGGCCGGGCGTCGGGGACGAACCGGCGCCAGGCGCGGTCGAGCACGGCCTCGCCCTCGGGCGCGAGGAGCAGGTGCAGCACGTCGTTCATGAACGTGTAGCCCGTGGCGCCCTCCACGGGCCACGCCTCGGGCAGCGTCTCGCCCGGCGCCAGGATCTTCTCGACCCAGACGTGGCGGGCGCCGAGGTCGCGGAGCTTGTGGAGGTAGTCGTGCGGGTCGAAGAGCCCGTCCACGTGGTCGATGCGGACGCCGGCGACGGCGGGGTGGGCGAGGAGCTCGCCGAGGAGGCGGTGGGCGTCCCAGAACACCTGGTCGTCCTCCATCCGCAAGCCGACGAGCTCGTTGATGTCGAAGAACCGGCGGTAGTTGATCTCGTGGCCGGCCGTGAGCCAGTGCGAGAGCCGCCAGCACTGCCGCTCCAGGAGGGCGTGGAGCCTCTCGCCCTGGACGGCGCCGAGCCACGCGGCGGGGTCGGCCTGGGCGGCGAAGGCGACGAGGCGCGGCCGGAGCGCCTCGGCCTTCTCGCGCTCGCGGGGGTCGAGGTCGCGGTAGGCCTCGAGGAGGTCCTTGAGGTCCCAGTACGGCGCGGTCCGCTCGAAGTGGGGGAGGGCGGCCTCCAGCAGGTGGGCGTAGGTGGCCGGCGCGAGGGCGAACCGGTTGTCGTAGTAGGCCGCGTAGAAGCGGCCGTCCTCGTAGGCGACGCCGAGCTCGCCCGCCTGGAGGACGTCGCCGTAAGGCTCGCCGAGGAAGGGGAGGAGCAGCTTCCCCCGCAGCTCGGGCTTGAGCGGGTCCCAGTCGAGGTCGAAGTAGCGGGCGAAGGGGGAGTGGGGGCCGTAGGCGAGGACGTCCTGCCACGAGTCGTTCTGGGGGCCCACGCCGGCGTGGTTGGGGACCCAGTCGAGGACGACGCCGAGGCCGTGCGCGTGGGCGGCGTCGAGGAGGCGGTCGAGCGCGGGGCGCCCGCCGTAGTCGGCGCGGACGGCGTTGTGGTCGACGACGTCGTAGCCGTGGAGGCTGCCCTCGCGGGCCTCGGTGACGGGCGAGAGGTAGAGGTGGCTCGCGCCCAGCCGGTCGAGGTAGGGCAGGAGGCGCTCGGCTTCGGCGAAGCCGAAGTCGGGCTGGAGCTGGAGGCGGTAGGTGGCGGTCACGGCGGAGCGGAGGGGGACGGGACGGAGGGGAGGGGGGCGCGGCTCAGCTCGCTCCCTCGGGCCCGCGGGTGCGCAGAACCATCGCCCCGGGCCGCGCGAAGCGGACCCGCAGGCCCTCGATCTGGGGCGGCACCGGGTCCCAGGCGTAGGCCGACTGCTCGGTGTGGAGCACGGCCTCGGCCTCGGCCGGCAGCGGCAGCGCCACGTTCGTGCCGAAGGTGACGAGGAGGTGGTGCCCGCGGCGGCGGACGTGGAGGGAGCGCTCGCCGTGGCTCTCGGCCGCCGCGGGGCCGGCGAGGCTGCGGCGGAGCGCGAGGAGGGCGCGGTAGAGGGCGAGGGTGTGGGCGTGGCCGGGCCGCTCCGGCTCGGCCCAGTCGAGCGTGCTCCGGCGGAAGGTGGCGGGGTCCTGGGGGTCGGGGACCTCGCCCGAGAAGCCGGGGAAGTCCTCGAACTCGGCCCTCCGGCCCTCGCTCACCGCGCGGCCGAGCTCGGCGTTGTGGTCGGTGAAAAACTGGAACGGCGTGGAGGCGGCCCACTCCTGGCCCATGAACAGGAGCGGCAGCTCCGGCGCGAAGAGGAGGAGCGCTGAGGCCGCGCGGTAGGCGGCGGGCGAGACGTCGTCGGTGAGGCGATTGCCGGTGGGGCGGTTGCCCACCTGGTCGTGGTTCTGGATGCAGACGACGCACTGCTCGGGGCGCACGCGAGCGGGGCTCGTCCCGCGGGGCTCGCCCGTCCGTCGGCTCGGGCGGCCGTCGTAGAACCATCCCTGGCGGAGGGTCACGGCGAGGTCGGCGGCCGTGGTCCCGGCGAAGTCGGCGTAGTAGCCGGCGGTGTCGCCGGCGGTGAGGTTTCGGACCTGGTGGTGGAGGTCGTCGGTCCAGACGGCATCGAGGCCGTAGCCCTCGGGGCGGGGGAGGAGGAGGCGGTTGAGGTTGCGGTGGTCCTCCGCGATCAGGAACCGCTTCGGCGCCATCCCCGCCACGCGCTCCGAGAGCGCCTGGAGGAAGTGGACGGCCGACTCGTCCTTGAGCGCGTGCGTGGCGTCGAGGCGGAGGCCGTCGAGGCGGTACTCCGCCAGCCAGTGGCGGGCGTTGTCGAGGAAGAACGCCCGCAGCCCCTCCGAGCCCTCGTCGTCGAGGTTGACGGCCTGGCCCCAGGGCGTCTCGTGCCGGTCGGTGAAGACGGGGCCGACGGCGGCGAGATAGGCGCCGTCGGGGCCGAGGTGGTTGTAGATGACGTCGAGGACGACGGCCAGGCCGAGGGCGTGCGCCCGGTCCACGAGGGCGCGGAGGTCGTCGGGGCGGCCGTAGGCGCGGCTCGGGGCGTAGAGCGCGGCGTGGTCGTAGCCCCAGTTCCACCGCCCGGGGAAGTCGGCCACCGGCATCAGCTCGACGGCCGTGACGCCGAGGTCGCGGAGGCGCTCCAGCCGCTCGGCCGCCGCGGCGAACGTGCCCTCGGGCGTGAAGGCGCCCACGTGCAGCTCGTAGAACACGAGGTCGCGCTGCGCGGGCGGCTGCCAGCCGGCGGTGCGCCAGCGGTACGCAGCCGGGTCCACGACCTCGGAGGGGCCGTGGACGCCCTCGGGCTGGAAGCGCGACGCGGGGTCGGCGAGCGGGGCGCCGCCGTCGAGCCGGTAGCGGTAGCGGGCCCCCGCGCCGACGCCGTCGACGCGCCGCTCGTGGACGCCGCCGCCGACCTCCATCGGGAGCGTGCGGCCGTCGTCGAGCACGAGGTCCACGCGCGCGGCCGCCGGGGCCCAGAGGCGGAAGCGGGTGCCGCCGCCGTCGGGCAGCGCGCCAAAAGAGGAGAGGGGCATGGGGCGATGGGTGAGATCCGAGGGGTCCGACGGGTCGGCTCCCCCGCCGCGTGCGGGTCAGCCTCCGCGCTCCGCCGTCATCCGGGGACGCGGCCGGTGACCTGCGTGAGGAGGGCGAGGCGCTCGGCGTGGTCGGCGGTGAGTGCGCCGTCGGCGACGCGCCAGGCCCAGTTGCCGCCGTCCTGGCCGGGCGTGTTCATGCGGGCCTCGCTGCCGAGGCCGAGGACGTCCTGGAGCGGGAAGACGACGGTGTCGGCGACGGAGGTGGCGACGGCGCGGATGGCGGCCCAGTGGGGCTCGCCCGGGCCGAGGTAGGCGCGGCCGATGGCGCGCTCCTCCGGGGTGGCGCCGCCCTCCCACCAGCCGCGGAAGGTGTCGTTGTCGTGGGTGCCAGTGTAGGCGACCGCACCGCGGCGGAAGTTGTGCGGGCGGAAGCCGTTGTCGGCGTCGCCGCCGAAGGCGAACTGGAGCACGGCCATGCCGGGGAGGCCGAAGTGCTCCATGAGCGTGACGACGCCGGGGGTGATGGTGCCGAGGTCCTCGGCCACGAGCGGGAGCGGACGCCCGAGCACGCGTTCGAGCGCCTCGAAGAGCGGCGCCCCAGGGCCCTCGACCCACGTGCCGTGGATGGCCGTCGCCTCCTCGGCCGGGACCGACCAGTAGGCCTCGAACCCGCGGAAGTGGTCGAGGCGGACGAGGTCGACGAGGCTGAGCGTCCGCGTGAGGCGGTCGATCCACCACCGGTAGCCGGCTTCGTGCATGCGGTCCCACCGGTAGAGGGGGTTGCCCCAGCGCTGGCCCGTCTCGCTGAAGTAGTCCGGCGGGACGCCCGCAACGGCCACGGGCTGGCCGTCGTCGTCCAGGAGGAAGCGGTCGGGGTGGGCCCACACGTCGGCGCTGTCGTGGGCGACGTAGATGGGGAGGTCGCCGAGGAGGCGGACGCGGTGGGCGTGGGCGTAGCGGCGGAGCGCCTCCCACTGCCGCGCGAAGAGGAACTGGGCGAACCGATGCCCCGCGACGGCGTCGGCGTGTTCGCGGCGCGCCGCGTCGAGGGCGGCGGGATCCCGGCGGGCGAGGGGCGGGGCCCAGTCCGTCCAGGGGCGCCCCTCGTGATGGCTCTTCAGCGCCGCGAAGAGGGCGTAGTCCTCGAGCCAGCCGGCCTGCGTCCGGCAGAAGTCGTCGAAGGCGTCCCGCAGCGCCGGCGCGGCGCCGTCCTGGAACCGGGCGAAGGCCCGCCGCAAGAGGCCCTCGCGGAAGGGGACGGCGCGCGCGAAGTCGACGCGGTCCGCCGGGAAGGTGGGCGCGTCGGCGAGGTCGTCGGCCCGCAGCAGGCCGTCCTCCATGAGCCGCTCGGGGCTGACGAAGAGCGGGTTGCCGGCGAACGTCGAGGGGCTGCTGTACGGGGAGTGGCCGTCGCCGACGGGGACGAGAGGGAGGACCTGCCACAGCCCCTGCTTGGCCTGCGCGAGGAAGTCGACGAAGCGGTACGCCGCAGGCCCGAGGTCGCCGATGCCGAACCGGCCGGGGAGGGAGGTGACGTGGAGGAGGAGGCCGCAGGTGCGCACGGGGAGGGGGGAGCGGTGAGGAGCAGGGGCGGCACGCGGGAGCGGGGTCTCCTGTTTCCGGGCCCGGCCCCTCGTTGGGCACGGGGACGAGGGGGAGGCCCCTCACGCCCCGCGGTCGCGGAAGGTGAGGAGGCGGAGGCCGTTGAGCGAGACGACGACGGTGCTCCCCTCGTGCCCGACGACGGCGAGCGGCAGCGGGAGCCCCACGCTCAGGATCGACGTCACCATCACCACGATCATGGCGAGCGCGAAGACGAGGTTGGCGACGAGCGTCCGCCGCGTCTTCCGGCTCAGCCGGAGGGCGTAGGGCAGCTTCGTGAGGTCATCGCCCATGAGCACGAGGTCGGCGGTTTCGAGGGCCACGTCGGTGCCGGCCCCCCCCATGGCCACGCCGACCGTCGCGGCTGCGAGGGCCGGCCCGTCGTTGACGCCGTCGCCCACGTAGGCGACGCTGCCGTAGCGGTCGCGCAGCCCCTTCACCAGCTCGACCTTCTGCTCCGGCATCACCGCGGCCCAGACCGCGTCCACGCCCGCCGCCTCGCCCACGCGCTCGGCCACCGCCTCGTTGTCGCCCGTGATCATGGCGACGTGCTCGATCCCGAGCGCCTTGAGCCGCCGGATCACCTCGGGAGCGACGGGCCGGAGCCGGTCCGCGAACGCGGTCACGCCGAGGGCGCGCACAGCGCCGTCCTGCTCCTCGGCCACGACGACGGCCGTCTTGGCCTCGCCCTCCAGCCGCGCGACGACCGACTCGGCGGCGTCCCACCCGTCGCCCCGCGGCCCGTCGAAGAACGACAGGTTGCCGATGCGGACCGTCCGCCCGTCCACGCGCGCCGCCACGCCCTGCCCGACCGTGGCCTGGAAGGCCTCGGCCGCCGCCACGGGGAGCCCCTGTGCCGTGGCCGCCGCCAGCGTCGCCGCGGCGAGGTGGTGCTCGCTCGACGCCTGCACGGCCGCCGCCAGCGCCAGCACGTCGCCCTCGTCGGCGCCGCCGAGCGGGACGACGTCGGTGAGGTGGGTGGCCCCCTCCGTCAGCGTGCCCGTCTTGTCGAAGGCGACGGCGCGGACGGTCGCGGCCTGCTCGACGTAGACGCCGCCCTTGAACAGGACGCCGCTGCGGGCGCCGGCGGCGATCGCGGAGAGCACGGCGGCCGGCGTCGAGATGATGAGGGCGCAGGGGCTCGCGGCCACCATCAGCGTCATGGCCCGGTAGAAGGCGGGCTCGAACGCCTCGCCGAGCACCCCGACCGGGAGCGCGACGGCGACGGCCGTGAGGCCGATGACGCCGAGGGCGTAGGGCTGCTCGAAGCGGTCGAGGACCCGCTGCGTCTCGGCCTTCTCGCTCTGCGCCTCCTCGACGAGCCGGATCAGCCGCGCGATCGCGCTCTCGCCCGCCCGCTTCGTCACGCGGACCTCCAGGGCGCCGCCCCCGTTGATCGTGCCGCCGAAGACGGCGTCGCCGGGGCGCTTCAGGACCGGCACGCTCTCGCCCGTCAGCGACGCCTGGTCGACCTCGCCCGTGCCCTCGACCACGACGCCGTCGAGCGGGAGGCGGTCGCCGGGCTTGAGGACGTAGACGGCGCCGGGCGCCACCTCCTCGACGGGCATCGGGTGGATGGCATCGCCCCGGCGGACGTGCGCCGTCTCGGGCCGCAGCTCCATCAGCGCTCGGATGGCCTTCCGCGACCGGCCCACGGCGTAGTGCTGGAGCACGTTCGAGAGCGAGAACAGGAACAGCAGCATCGCCCCCTCGAACGGGGCGCCGATGGCGAGGGCGCCGAGGGCGGCCAGCACCATGAGCAGGTCGATGTCGACCCGGAACCGGCGGATGGCGTCGAGGCCGGCGCGGACGCCGAACCAGCCGCCGAAGCCGTAGGCGGCGCCGTACCCGAGCCACACGAGCCCCGGCCCGCCCGTCCACTCGCCGACGAGCCCCGCCACCAGCCCGGTGAAGGCGACGGCCACGAAGAGGGCCTCGCGGCGGAGCTGCCCCGGCGTCTCGGAGGCCTGCACGGCCGTCTCGACGCAGCAGCTCTCCGGCGACGCCGCGGTCGGCTCGGGCGCAGGCGGGGCGGGAGGGGCGGCGGTGCGCATGTCCTCGTCTACGCCGCCGGAGTGCGGAGGATCGCTCAGGCGCCGTCGGTGGCCTCGTCGACGGGGAGGGCGAGGACGGTGCACGGGGCCGTGCGGGCCACGCGCTCGGTCACGCTCCCCAGCAGCAGCCGATCCACGCCGTGCAGCCCGTGCTTCGCCATCACGATGAGGTCCACGCCGTGGTCCTCGGCGAAGCCGGTGATGGCCTCGGCGGCGCGCCCGTCGAGGACGTGGGCGTCGGCGCGGGCGAGGGCAGGGTCCGCGGCGACCCGCTCCAGCTCGTCCTCGGCCCGCGGGAGGAGGTCGGGCAGGAGGTCGGCGACGGTCCCGAACCCGGCGACGGCGGCGAGGAGCGGGATCGGCTCGACGGCGTGGAGCAGGCTGATCCGCGCCCCGTAGAGATCAGCCACGGCGGCCGCCACAGGCAGGACGAGGCGGCTGGCGCGGGAGAAGTCGGTGGGGGCGAGGGCGTAGAGGAAGGGGCCGGCGCCCGAGCCCTCGGGCACCACCATCACCGGGACGTCTGCCCTCCGCATCACCTCCTCGGCCACGCTGCCGAGGACGAGCCGGCGCACGCCGCGCCGCCCGTGCGTCCCCATCACGATGAGGTCGACGTCGTTCTCTTCGGCGTACTCGAGGGCGACGGCCGACGGGAGGCCGTACGACAGCACCTTCCGGAGCGCGAGGCCCTCCGGACGCGCCAGCGCCAGACGTGCGTCGAGCTGGGCCTGAGCCTGGCCCCAGACGTGGCGGAAGAAGGCCTGCTCGGCCTCGGGGAGCGCGTCGAAGTCCTCCTCGGGGCCCAGGGCGGCGAACCCGGGGACGACGTGGAGGAGGTGGACCTCGGCGCCGGTGCGGCGGGCGAGGTCGAGCGCGCGCCGGAGCGCGGCGTCGGAGGCCCCGGAGAAGTCGATGGGGACGAGGAGGCGGTCGCAGGTGAACATCGGAGTCGAGCGGGATCAGGGCGGGTCAGGGCGCCGCGTCCGCTGCCGCGGCCTCGGGAGACGCCAGCAGCGACTTCCCAAAGCTCTTGACGGCGAGGACGGGGCAGGGGGCGTGTTGCACCACCTTCTCGGCGACGCTGCCGAGGGCGAACCGCTTGAGCCCCGTCCGCCCGTGCGTGGCGAGCACGATGAGGTCGGACGAGAGGCGCTCGGCCGCGGCGAGGATGGCGGGCGCCGGGCTCCCCATCTCGTCGTGGATCTCGCCCGCGTAGGGGCCGAGGAGGTCCTCGGCCGTCTCTCGCATCGCCGCCCGGACGCGCGTGAGGATGTCGGGGAGCGCCTCGTACCACAGCAGCCCGATGCCGTAGATGTCGGGCTCGCTCCAGGTCTCGATGGCGTGGACGAGGTCCACGCGGGCGTCGTCGAGCTCGGCCAGGGCGCGGGCGTAGCGGACGGCCTCGTCGGAGCGCTCGGAGAAGTCCACCGGTACCAGGATGCGGCAGACGTCGGTGGGGTCGGCGTCGGCGTGGACGGTGAGGACGGGGCAGGCAGCCTCGCGGACGAGGCGCTCGGCGACGCTCCCAAAGAGGAGGTGCGCCACGCCCCGCCGCCCGTGCGTCCCGACGACGATGAGGTCGATGGCGTGGTGCGCGGCGTAGCCGAGCAGGGCCTCGGCCACCCCCTCGCCCTCCACCTCCGCCTCGACGACGCGGACGTCGTCGGGGAAGGGCGGGAGGAAGACCGGGGCGTCGTCTTCGACCGCCGGGGTGGGGGTGTCGGCGTGGACGAGGTGGAGCGCGGCGCCGAAGCGGCGGGCGAGTGGGAGGGCGCGGGCGTAGGCGGCCGCGCCGCACGGGCCGGCGTCGGCCGGGACGAGGATGCGGCGGATCGTCAGCATGGGAGGGTTCGGTAGAGGGTGCTCTGCAGGCTACGTCCCCCGGCCGGCCGACTCTGCGCGCTCGGCCCGCTCGCCCTCGTGAGCGGGAGCCGCTCCCCGCTGCCGGGGATTCCCCCGCACCCCGCCCCGCGCCTGACCGACGCCCGAGGCCGTCGAGCGCCCCGATCTTGAGGCGTCTCCCACCGGCGCTCTCGCCGGGTGCCACCCACTTCCATGCCCGATCCCGCCTCCCTCGATCTCGCCGTCGTCTTCCTCGTCGGACTCCTCGGCAGCGCGCATTGCGTGGGGATGTGCGGTGGGCTCGTCGCGGCCGTCGCGCACGGTCGCGGGGGCGCTGTGGGCGGCGTCCAGGCGCAGTACTTCCTGGGCAAGACGCTCGCGTACGCCGCGCTCGGCGCCCTCGCCGGGCTCGCCGGCGGCGCGCTCGGGATCGTGCTGGCCGGGGTCCAGGGCCTGATCAGCGTCGCGCTCGGCCTCGTGCTCATCGGGGTGGGGCTGGCGCTATGCGGAGCGTTCCGCGTGCTCGGTCCCACGCGGCTCGGGCAGGCGGTCACCGCCCGCCTCTACGCGCCTATTGGCCGCCTCCTGGCCTCGGATCGTCGAGGCGCCCTCGCCGCGCTTGGCGCGCTGAACGGGCTGCTCCCGTGCGGGCTCGTCTACGCCATGCTTGCCAAGGCGGCCACGACGGGCAGCGCGGCCGCCGGGGCGCTCACGCTCGCCGTCTTCGGTGTCGCCACGCTCCCGGCGCTCTCCGTCGTCGGGTGGTTGGGCGGGCGGGTGCCAGCGGCGCGTCGGGTGGGGCTCCAGCGGGCCGGCGGCGTCCTCGTCGTCGCCCTGGGTGTGCTCACGCTCGCGCGGTCTGCCGTCGCGTTCGCCCTCCTCGACCCCGCGCTCCTGCCCGGCGGGGAGGCCATCCTCTGCCACTGAGCCTGGGCGGGAGGGGGGCGGCGCGGCGCGCGGAGGCGCCGCGCGTCACACGCTGGCCATCAGGGTCACCAGGACGACCGCGAGGCCGACGGCGACGATCGAGAGGATCATGGCGATGCCGATGCCGCCGGCCTCGGCGTCGCTCGGGATCGTGTCGTCGCGCTCGCACAGCGGGACGAGGTCGCGGGCGGCGGCGGCCTCGGCCTCGCGGCGGATCTGCTCGCGGCGCGCCTCGGTGCGGGCGGCCTCCTGCTGCTGGCGGAAAGCCTCGGCCGCGTCGTCGGTGCCGGGCACGAAGCGGCCGTAGGGGCTCCAGCGCGTCGTCCCCCGCGCCGTCACGGCGCGGACGCGCCAGAACAGCGGGCCGTCGGCAGGGGGGAGGGCGTCGAGGAGGGCGAGCTGGGTGCTGGGGCCGGCGTCGAGCTCGAGGACGTCGCGGGCGAACTGGCGATCCGGCGCGAGCTGGAGGAGGTAGCGCACGGCGCCGGGGACGCCGCGCCACGAGAAGGTCGGGGCCGCGCCGTCCACGACGGCGCCCCCGAGAGGATCGAGGGGGGCGGGGGGCGCGAGGTCCGTCGGGGCGGTCGATGGGGCTGAGGGGGCAAGTGCGGGTGCAGGCATGGATCCGGGGGACGGGAGGGTCAGGCAGGCTCCTCGTCGTCGAGGAGGATGCGGAGGGCGGGGGTCTCGACGTCGTCGAACTGGCCGTCGCGGACGGCCCAGCGGAAGGCGGCGGCGGCGGCCGCAGCGAGGACGACGGCAAGCGGGACGAGGACGTAGAGGACAGACATGGAGGTCGGGGAGCGAGGGGCGCCGGTTCGGCCACCCGCACGCTCAATCGCGGAACGAAGGCTGGAGGACGGCGAGGGCCACGACGAGCAGCGACGAGACCGGCATGGCGACGGCCGCCACGAGCGGGGTCACGAGGCCAGCGATGGCGGCCGTGGCGCCGGCGAGGTTGTAGACGAGGGCGAATCCGAGGGCGCGGCGGATCGTCCGCATCGTGGCGGCGCCGCCGTCGAAGAGGTCGGTGAGCGGGGCGAGGCCGGGGCGCGTGAGGAACACGTCGGCGGCGACGAGGCTGGCCGTCGCCCCGCCGCCCACGGCCACGCCGACGTCGGCGGCAGCGAGGGCGGCGGCGTCGTTGACGCCGTCGCCGGCCATGAGGACGGTGTGCCCCTCGGCCCGCAGCGCCGCGACGGCGTCGCGCTTGGCCTCGGGGGAGACGCCGCCGTGCGCCCGCTCGGGTGCGATCCCGAGCCGTCGTGCCACGACGGCCACCGTCTCGGGGTGGTCGCCGGAGAGGAGGTGGACCCGCTTGCCCGCCTGTTCGAGCGTGCGGACGAGCGCGGGCGCCTCGGCGCGACCCCGCTCGCCGAAGGCGCGCGCCGCCGCCCACCCCTCGTCCACGAGCACGCCGACGGGCGTGTGGCCGTCTTCGGCGGCGCGGCCGAACGCCGCCGCAAACGCGGCCGGCAGCCGCTGGGGGGTCTGAGCCGCGAGCCATGCCGGCCGGCCGACCACGACGCGGCGGCCGGCGACCCGGCCGGCGAGGCCCTG
>JAWWCA010000085.1:0-14319 GCA_033720695.1 Rubricoccaceae bacterium | reverse complement strand
CGTCCTGGTGGGCGACGTCTCGGAGAGCGGCTTCCGGCCGTGGAGCGGCGGCGTGCTCGAGATCGAGCGGCGCCTCGCCGCGCACTGGCCCGCCGACGCCGACGTGACCCTCGCCCGGGTCTGCGGCCTCGACCTCACGACGGCGGGGCTGGCCTACGGCCAGGACGTGGGGCGCCGCCGCGCGAAGGCTCCGACTGACGAGATCATCCATGCAGACTGACCCCCCCCTCGCCCTCGACGTGCCGCGCCCGGACGCCGATGCGCCGCGGGCGGTCGCAGACGCTGCGCGCCCCCCGGGTGGCGCGAAGGCGACCGTGCTGATCCTCGGCAAGCTGCCGCCGCCCACGCTCGGCCCGGCCGTGGCGACGCAGATCCTGCTCTCCTCCAGCCTGGCCGAGCGCTACCGCCTGCTCCACGTCGACACGAACGTGCACGCCTCGCTCGACACGCTCGGGGCGCTCAGCCTCGGGAAGGTGCTCCGCAACGGGGGCATCTACGCGCGATTCGCCCGGCTCCTCCTGGCGGAGAAGCCCGACCTCGTCCTCGTCCCCATCAGCCAGTCCACCGTCGGCTTCGTGAAGGACTCCGTGTTCATCCTCCTGAGCCGGATGCTCGGGCGGCGGACGCTGGTCCAGCTGCGAGGGAGCAACATCCAGAACTGGCTCGCCTCGGCCTCGGCGCCCGCGCGGGCCTACGTCGAGGGCGTGATCCGGAGGGCGCAGGGCGCGATCGTGCTCGGCGACAACCTCCGCCCCCTCTTCGCCCCCTACTTCCCCGACGAGCGCATCCACGTCGTCCCGAACGGGGCCGACTACGCCATCCCCTCGGTCTCCCGCACGACGGGGCCCGTGCGTGTGCTCTACCTCGCCAACCTCCAGCCGTCGAAGGGCATCGAGGACGTGATCGAGGCCGTGGCGCTCCTGAAGGCGCGCGGTGCGGACGGTTTCCACCTCGACGTCGTCGGGACGTGGCGCGACGACGCGACCGAGGCGAGTTGCCTCGCCCGCGTGGCCGAGCACGACCTCCCCGTCACCTTCCACGGCCCGGCCTACGACGACGACAAGCTCGCCTTCATGGCCCGCGCCGACGTGTTCGTGTTCACGCCCCGCGAGCCCGAGGGCCACCCCTGGGTCATCGTCGAGGCCCTCGCGGCCGGCCTCCCCGTCGTGTCGACGGACCAGGGCGCCATCGTCGAGTCCGTCCTCGACGGCGTCAACGGCGCCATCGTCGCCACCGGCGCGCCTGCCGAGATCGCCGACCGCCTCCAGCGCCTCATCGAGGATCCGGCGCTGCGCGCGCGGCAGGCCGAGGCCAGCCGCCGCCACTACGAGGCCCACTTCACCGAGGAGCGGATGGTGGCGCAGCTCAGCCGTGCCTTCGACCGGACCCTCCAGCTCGCCTAGCTCAGACCCCCGATGCACCAACTCACCCAGACGCTCAAGGACGGCACGATGCGCGTCCTCGAGGTGCCCTTCCCGGCCCTCGACGAGGGCGCTGTGCTCGTGCGCAACCACTTCTCCGTCATCAGCGCCGGCACCGAAGGCAAGACCGTCAAGGACGCCCGGATGGGCTACGTCGCCAAGGCACGGGCGCGCCAGAAGGAGGTCCGCCAGGTGCTCCAGTCCGTCAAGGCCAACGGGCTCGCGACGACCTACGGCATGGTCATGAACAAGCTGGAGGCGCCCTCGGCGCTCGGCTACAGCTGCGCCGGCGAGGTCCTCGCCGTGGGCGCGCGCGTGACCGACCTCAAGGTGGGCGACCGCGTGGCCTGCGGCGGCGGCAGCGCCGTCCACGCCGAGGTCGTGGCCGTGCCCCGCAACCTGTGCGTCCGCGTGCCCGAGGGCGTGGACCTCCGCGAGGCCGCCTTCACCACGCTCGCCGCGATCGCGCTCCAGGGCGTGCGCCAGGCCGAGGTGGCCCTCGGCGGCAACGCCGTCGTCATCGGCCTCGGCCTCGTGGGGCTCCTCACGGTCAAGCTCCTCCGCGCCGCCGGCGTCCGCGCCCTCGGCATCGACCTCGACCCGGCGCAGGTGGCGCTGGCGCATGAGGCCGGCGCCGCCCTCGCCCTCGAACGCGGCGACCCCGACCTCGAAGGGACCATCCTCGACGCCACGCGCGGCGCCGGCGCCGACGCCGTGATCATCACCGCCGGCACCTCGTCGCTCGACCCCGTCGAGCTGGCCGGTCGGCTGTGCCGCAGGAAGGGCCGCGTCGTCGTCGTCGGCAGCGTGCCGACCGGCTTCAGCCGCGAGCACTACTACCGCAAGGAGCTCGACCTCCGGATGTCGTGCTCCTACGGCCCCGGCCGCTACGACGCCCGCTACGAGGAGGAAGGCGTGGACTACCCCATCGGGTACGTCCGCTGGACCGAGAACCGGAACATGGAGGCCTTCGTGGACCTCCTCGCCGACGGCCGCCTCGACGTGCGCGACCTCGTCACGCACACGCTGCCGCTCGAGCGGGCGCCCGAGGCCTACCAGATGATCCTCGACCGCTCCGAGCCCTTCGTCGGCGTCCTCCTCGAATACGACACCGAGCGGCCGCTCGACCCGCGCGTGGACCGCGCGCCGACGCACCGCCCGGCGCCCGATGCCAAGGCCGTCGGCGTCATCGGGGCGGGCTCGTTCGCCCAGAACGTCCTGCTCCCGGCGGTGGCCGAGGTCGTCGACGCGGAGGCCCTCGGCGGCCTGGCGACGGCCCGCCCCAACAACGCCCGCCACGTCGCCGACAAGTACGGCTTCGCCTACTGCACCGGCGACGCCGACGAGGTGCTCGGGGACCCGACCATCGGGACCGTCTTCGTCCTCACCCGCCACGACCTCCACGCGCCCTACGTGCTCGAGGCGCTCCGGCAGGGGAAGCACGTGTTCGTCGAGAAGCCGCTCTGCCTCACGCCCGAGCAGCTCGACGAGATCGAGGCAGCCTACCGGTCGCAGGACGTCCACCTCATGGTCGGCTTCAACCGCCGGTTTGCCCCCCTCGTCGAGGACCTGAAGCGGGGCCTCGGGAGCGGCCCCATCGCGCTCCAGTACCGCATCAACGCCGGGACCGTCCCGCCCGATCACTGGGTCCACGACCCCGACGTGGGCGGCGGCCGCGTGCTCGGCGAGGTGTGCCACTTCGTGGACCTCGCCGTCCACCTCGCCGGCGCGCCCGTCTCGCACGTGGCCGCGACGGCGATGGAGGACCCCCACGCCCTCCGCGACACCGTCAGCGTCTCGCTCGCCTTCGAAGACGGGAGCACGGCCTCGATCGCGTACTTCTCCAACGGCCACAAGGAGCTCCCCAAGGAGCACCTCGAGGTGTTCGCCGGCGGCCGCGTTGCCGTCCTCGACGACTTCAAGGCGCTCACGCGCTACGGCGACAAGGTGGAGCGGCAAAAGGCGCGGCGCCAGGACAAGGGGCACCGCGAGGAGGTCGCCCGCTTCCTCCGGGCCGTCCGCGAGGGCGGCCCCGCGCCGATCCCCTTCGACGAGATCGTCGGCACGATGCGCGCCACGTTCGCCATCCTCGAGTCCATCCGGTCGCGCCGGGAGGTCGCGCTGTGACGGCCGAGCTCCAGCAGGCCCGCGCCCGGCTCCGCGCCTACATTGAGCGCGAGGGCTTCGCGGGGTACGACCCCTACGACGCCCTCAACACGCGGCTCCCGCTGGCGCGCCTGGGGAAGTGGGGCCCCGCCATCGCCATCCAGCTCCACAAGCGCAACCCGGTCAACCTCCGGCGCCTCCTCGGGATCGCCAAGGGCCGCAACCCGAAGGGGATCGGCCTCCTGCTGCAGGCCTACGCCATGCTGTGGGAGCGGGAGGGCGACGAGGCCGCCCGCGAGACGGCGCGCGAGCTCTTCGAGTGGCTGCTCGCGCACCCGTCGGAGGGCTACCGCGGGCTCTGCTGGGGCTACAACTTCGCGTGGGCCAACCCGCAGAAGAACCTCCCCGCCTACACCCCCTCCGTCGTCGTCACCGCCTTCGTGGGCCAGGGCCTCGACGCCTACCACCGGGCCACGGGCGACCCCCGCGCGGCCGAGGCGCTGCGGAGCGCGTGCGACTTTGTGCTCCACGATCTCCCCCTCACGGAGCACTCCGACGGCGTCTGCATCAGCTACACCCCCGTGATGCAGGACGGCTGCTACAACGCGAGCCTCCTCGGCGCCGAGCTCCTGGCCCGCGCCTACGCCCGCACCGGGGAGGACGCCCTCCGCGACCTCGCCCGCCGCGCCGTCGACTTCGTCGTCGCCCGCCAGCACGACGACGGCCGCTGGAACTACAGCATGGACCTCGCGACCGGCGCCGAGCGCGCTCAGGTGGACTTCCACCAGGGCTTCGTCCTCGACTCCATCGCGGCCTGCATGACGCACGCCGAGCTCGACGACGCCCGCCACGAGGAGGCGCTGCGGCGCGGCACGCGCTTCTACCGGGAGGCGCAGTTCACAGACGAGGGCCGGGCGCTCTGGCGCCTCCCCAAGCGCTGGCCCACCGACATCCACTGCCAGGCCCAGGGCGTCCTCACGTTCCGCCGGCTCCGCCACCTCGACCCGGCCTACGGCCCCTTCGCCGAGCGCGTCGCCGCGTGGGCCGTCCGGCACATGCAGGACCCCTCGGGCGCCTTCTACTACCGCCGCGGCCGCCTCCTCACCAACAAGATCCCCTACATGCGGTGGGGGCAGGCGTGGATGATGCTGGCGCTGGCCCACCTCGCCGAGCCCCGAGAGGCTCGACCCGACCGGCCGGAGGCCCCCCGCGCCTCGACCGACGACGTCCGCCCCCCGACCGTGCACCCGCCGGTCCGCTCGCGGTAGCCCCTCGCCCCGCCAGCGGGGACCCCATGCAACGCACGTTCTTCTTCCGGCTGAAGCGGTTCCTGACGCGCCTGCGGTTCATCGTGGGCGCCGACAACCTCTCCAAGTTCGGCTCCCTCTTCGCAGCGGCCCTCGGGATGGCGACGCTCCAGGTCATCGGCGTCGCGTCCCTGCTCCCGTTCCTCAAGCTCGTCACCGAGCCCGAGCTCATCGAGACGAACGAGATGGTCGGGCTGGCCTACGACGTGTCGGGGGCGGAGAGCGTGCAGGCGTTCTTGATCCTGGCCGGCGTCGCGGTCCTCGTGCTCATCGCCTTCTCGAGCGCCTTCACGGTGTTCACGTTCGCGCTCCAGTACCGCGTGGTGCAGGGCACCACGTTCGACATCGAGCGCCGGATGCTCCGGCACTACATCAACAAGGAGTACATCTACTTCCTGGTCAGCAACACGTCGAACATGGCGAAGCAACTGCTGACCGAGGTGAGCCACTTCTCCGAATACCTCCTGATGCAACTGGTGCTCGCCGTCGTCCACACCTTCATGGTGCTGTTCATCTTCACCCTCGTGTTCGTCGTCAACCCCGTCCTCGCCCTCGTCACGATGGCGATCCTGGGCGGGAGCTACTTCCTGGCGTACTCCCGCATCCGCGGGCGGCTCCTCACGCTGGGCGGCGCGCGCATCGAGGCCCTCGACGCCCGGTTCAAGACGGCCACCGAGGCCCTCAGCGGCGTGAAGACGGTGAAGGCCCTCGACTGCGCCCCCTACTTCCTGCGGCAGTTCTCGGACGCGTCCGGCCGCTACCACGACAGCATCATCCGGTACCAGACGTTGAAGGTGGCGCCGAGCTACCTCGTCCAGTCGATCGCCTTCGGCGGCGTGGTGGCCATCATCCTCTACCTCCTGGCGGCGGACCAGACCATGGACGACATCATCCCCATCCTGGGGCTCTACGCCGCCGCGGGGTACAAGCTGCTCCCGTCGCTCCGCACCCTCTTCAACGCGCTGAGCCTCGTGCGCTACAACCACCCCATGGTGGACCAGCTCTACAGGGACCTCGGCGGCCTCGACGACCCGCCAGCGGTCCCCGTCGGGGACGACCCCGGCGCGGCGGCGGTGCCGTTCGACGAGGCCCTCGAACTCCGGGGGGTGACGTTCGCCTACCCCAACGCCGAGGCGGCGGCGGTGCGGGACGTGACGCTCCGCATCGAGCGGGGGACCCGCGTCGCCTTCGCCGGGTCGACCGGCTCGGGCAAGACCACGCTCGTGGACATCGTCATGAGCCTGATCAAGCCGATCGAAGGGGACCTCCTCGTCGACGGGACGCCCATCACGGAGGCCAACGACGTCGCGTGGCGGAGGACCATCGGGTACGTCCCGCAGGACGTGTTCGTCGTGGACGACACCGTCGCCAAGAACATCGCCTTCGGGATCCCGGACGAGGAGGTCGACCTGGAGCGGGTGCGGGAGGCCGCGCGCACGGCGCGGCTGCACGACTTCATCGTCCAGGAGCTCCCGGAGCAGTACGGCACCAAGGTGGGGGAGCGGGGCAACCGCCTCAGCGGCGGGCAGCGCCAGCGCTTGGGGCTCGCCCGCGCGCTCTACCGCCGGCCCTCGCTGCTCATCCTCGACGAGGCGACGAGCGCGCTCGACGGGGTGACGCAGGAGAGCGTGATGCAGGCGCTGAACGAGCTGCCCGAACGGGTGACCATCCTCGCCATCGCCCACCGGCTCTCGACCGTCAAGAGCTTCGACACGATCTACCTCATGGACCAGGGGGCGGTCACCATGAAGGGCTCCTACGACGAGCTGATGGCCGGGAGCGATCAGTTCCGGGAGATGGCGACGCTCGCCGCCGTCTAGCCCCCCAGCCTACGCCCACACGATCTCGCTGTGACCAACCCGAGCCGCCCGGTCTCCGAACCGCCTCGCGGGCCCGTCCGCCTGCCGCGGGCCCTGCGCCAGATGGGGGCCAAGGGCGAGTACAAGCACCGCAGCGGCTGGCCCTACGTCGTCTCCGCGCTCGCCGAGGCCGAGGGCTTCGCCGACTGCCTCGTCGACGACTACGTCGAGCGCACGTTCGCCACCAACCCGGCCCCGTCTGGCCTGTCGCTGCGGAGGCTCGTCAAGCGGGCCGCCTCCGTGGTGGGGGGGACCTCCGCGGGCTGGCGGGAGCCGTGGGTCGGCGTGTTCCACAACCCCCCCCACTTCCCCGCGTGGTACAGCCCGGCCGCCCACCCCCAGGCCATCTTCGCGGGCCAGGCGTTCCAGCAGAGCCTCCCGTACCTGCGCGGCGCCGTCGCCCTGTCCGAGTACCTCGCCGCGTGGCTGCGGGACGAGCTCTCCGTCCCGGCCATCGCCATCAAGCACCCCACCGAGACCCCCCCGCGGCGGTTCGACGTCGCCGCGTTCGCGGAGAGCGACCGGCGCCGGATGGTCCAGGTGGGGTGGTACCTCCGGAACTACCGGGCCATCTACCAGGTGGCGGTGCCGGCCTGGCTGCAGAAGGTGCACCTGGAGCAGCACGGCACGGCCATCCAGGAGGCCCGGCTCCGCACCGACCGCCACGCGCCGCACCGCCTGCGCCCCGATCAGGGAGAGGTGGAGGTCGTCTCCTGGCTCGAGGACGAGGCGTACGACCGGCTCCTGACCGAGAGCATCGTGTTCCTCGAGCTCCTCGACGCCTCGGCCAACAACGCCGTGATCGAGGCCATCGTGCGGGAGACGCCCATCGTCGTCAACCGGCACCCGGCCGTCGTCGAGTACCTCGGGCCCGCGTACCCCCTCTACTACGACAGCCTCGACGAGGTGCACGACCTCCTGACGATGGCGCGGATCGAGGCGGCCAACCGGCACCTCCGGGAGATGGACAAGGGCGACCTGACGGTGGAGCACTTCATCGACCGGCTGAGGACGTTCGTGAACGGGGTCTGCACCGGGTGAGGCGGAGCATGCTGCCGAACTTCCTCGTCATCGGCGCCGCCAAGGCCGGCACCACGTCCCTGCGCACCTACCTGGGCGAGCACCCCGAGGTCTTCGTCCCGGACCGCGGCGAGCCGTCCTTCTTCGCCCACGAGGGGGAGCGGCTGGCCTACTGCGGGCCCGGCGACGACGACTGGACGTTCGTGACCGACCGCCAGGCGTACGAGCGGCTGTTCGACGACGCCGAAGGCTACGCGGCCGTGGGCGAGGTCTCCCCGCGGTACCTCTACTTCCCGCGCGCGGCCGACCGGATCCGGCACCACCTCCCGGACGTGCGCCTCGTCACCGTGCTGCGCCACCCCGTGGACCGCGCCTACTCCCACTTCCTCATGAACCGCGACCGGCGGTGCGAGCCCGAGGCCGACTTCGTCCGCGCCCTCGAACGGGGGGCCGAGCGGGAGGCGAAGGGCTGGGGCTGGGACTGGCAGTACGTGGGCGCAGGGCGCTACCACGAGCAGCTGGCTCGGTACTACGAGCGATTCGACGAGCGCCAGATCTGCGTCCTCCTCTACGACGACCTCAAACGCGACAAGGCGCGGTTCTTCTCGACGCTGTTCACGTTCCTCGGCGTGCGGCCCGACGTCACGCCCGACACCTCCGTCCGCCACCGCGAGGCCGCCCTCCCGCGCGTCCCGGTCCTCCGCTCGCTCCTGGAGCGGCCGAGCGCGCTCAAGACGGCGCTGGCCCCCTGGATCCCGGCCGCGCCCTACCGCCGCGTCAAGGCGGCCGTCCGCGCGTGGAACAACGTCCGGCCCGACCCGCTCCCCGAGCCGGTCCGCAGCGACGTGATGGCGCGCTACTTCCAGGACGACGTCGAGAAGCTCGAGCGCCTGATCGGGGCCGACCTCTCCCACTGGATGCCATGACGGAGACGCCCCCCTCCGGCCCCGTGCCGCGCTACGAACCCGGGATGCCCGGGTACGTCCTCCGCGACTGGGAGGTCGTCGACTACGAGTGCTACGAGCTCGACGGGACGGGTCTGTGGCTCCGAGGGCCCGCGCCCGCGCCCCTGGAGGAGGGCGCCTACGTCACCGCCATCGGCGCCGCCCAGACGTTCGGGTGCTTCTGCCCGCGTCCGTACCCCGCCCTCCTCGCCGAGCGCCTGGGCATGGAGGTGCTCAACCTCGGCATCTCCGGCGCCGGGCCGTCGTTCTTCCTCCAGCAGCCCGCGCTCCTCGACATCATCAACGGGAGCGCCCTCTGCATCGTCCAGGCCATGTCGGGCCGCAGCACCAGCAACTCGCTGCTGGACAACCCGGACGGCCTTGCGTACGGCCGGCGCCGCGCCGACGGCGCGCTCGTGACGGCGGAGACCGCGCTGGGGGAGGTGCTGGCCCGCGAGCAGGCCCGGATCCCGATCCCCGAGAGGCTCAAGGCGATCCTGCTTGCGGGCTCCCACCTCCCAATCCCCGCCGTGCGCCGCGTCGTCCAGGAGTCCAGGGAGCAATGGGTGCGGGACTACCACGCGCTGATGCAGGCGATCACGGTGCCCACGGTGTTCTTCTGGTTCTCGGAGCGGACGCCGTTCTACGTCCCCCGCTACCACCGCGCCACCGCCGTCTTCGGCCGCTTCCCCCACCTCGTCAACGCGCGAATGGTGCGGCGCGTGAGGCCGCTGGCCGACCGCTACGTCGCGTGCGTGTCGCGCCGGGGGCTCCCGCAGCCGCTCGTCAGCCGCTTCACCGGGGAGTCCGTGACGATCGACCTGGCCACCGACCGCAAACCGGGCGCCCGGGCGCCCCTCTACGCGGGCGTCTGGGAGGCCAACCGGTACTACCCCTCGCCCCAGATGCACGAGGACGCGGCCGAGGCCCTCGCGGCCCCGTGCCGCGACCTCGTGCGCCGCCCCGCCCAGCCACCCGGCCCCTGACCCCATGAAGCGGTACCTCTTCTACCTCGGCCACCCCGCCCACTTCCACCTCTTCAGGCACGTCATCGCGGCGCTGAAAGGGGAGGGGCACGCGGTCGAGATCCTGATCAAGAACAAAGACGTGCTGGAGGCGCTGCTCGACGCCGCGGGCTGGCCGTACCGCAACGTGCAGCGCGGCGAGCGGGGCGACAGCCGCCTGCGGATAGCCTGGAGCCTCTTGAAGCGCGACGTCGAGGTCCTCCGCATCGCCCGCCGGTTCCGGCCCCACCTCATGATGGGGACCTCGGCCGAGATCGCCCACGTCGGCCGCCTCCTCGGCCTCCCCGCCGTCGTCGTCAACGAGGACGACCACGACGTCGTCCCCCTCTTCGCGAAGCTGGCCTACCCCTTCGCCGACGCCCTCCTCGCGCCGGTAGCGTGCCGGATGGGGCGGTGGGCGGCCAAGACGGTGTTCTACGAGAGCTACCACGAGCTCGCCTACCTCCACCCCGACCGCTTCGCGCCCGACCCCGCCGTCCCGGCCGCCCTCGCGCCCGACGGGCGGCCCTACGTCGTCCTCCGCTTCGCCCAGCTCAACGCCCACCACGACGTCGGACGCTCCGGCATCACGACGGCCGTGGCCGAGCGCCTCGTCGAGCGCCTCCGACCCCTCGGGCACGTCCACATCACGGCCGAGCGGCCGCTGGAGCCGGCGCTCGAGCCCTACCGCATCCGCATCGCCCCGGCCGACATCCACAGCGCCCTCGCCGGCGCCCACCTCTACATCGGCGACAGCCAGACCATGGCGGCCGAGGCCGCCGTGCTCGGGACGCCCTCGCTCCGGTTCAACGACTTCGTCGGCGAGATCGGGTACCTCGAGGAGCTCGAGCACCGCTACGGGCTCACGCGCGGGATCCGCACCGACGCCCCCGAGCGGCTCTTCGAGCAGGTCGAGGCGTGGCTCGCCCACGACGACCTCCGGGCCGAGTGGGCCCGCCGCCGCGACCGCATGTTGGAGGACAAGGTGGACCTCACCGCGTTCCTGCTCCGTTTCATCGCGGAGTACCCCGAGCCGGCGGGCGTGGAGGATCCGGTCGACCCCGTGGCGTCCGCCGCCTGACCCCCGATGCCCCAAGAGCCGTCCCACACCGAGGAGCCCGTCGAGAGCCCGCCCAAACGGCAGGGCCCGGCGGCACCCCCCGCCGCGCCCGACGCGGCGGGGGCCTGGGACACCGTCCGGGCCCTCGCCCCGATGCTCCGGTACCACCCGTGGGCCGTCCCCGCGCTCGTCGCCCTCGGCACGCTGGCCTCACTCTTCGAGGGCGTCGGCATCAGCCTCTTCATCCCCCTCCTCGAAACCCTCGACCGCACCGGCCCGCCCGAGCCCATGGGCAACCAGGCGCTCGACGCCCTCGTCGGCCTCTTCGCCGGCATCCCGCCCGACCGGCGGCTCTGGGTCATCCCCGCGCTCATCTTCGGGAGCATCCTCGTCAAGGGCGCGCTCACGTTCGCGCAGGGCGTCCTCTTCTCGTGGTTCGACGCCCGCCTCACGCACCGCCTCCGCGCCGGCATCTTCTCGCAGCTGCTCACCCTCCGCTACGGCCTCCTCGAACGGGCCGACACCGGCCGCCTCGTCAACGTGCTGACGACGGAGACGTGGCGCGCCAGCCAGGCCCTCTTCGTGCTGATGCGCGTCGCCGTCGCCGCGGCCAGCCTCGTGATCTACGTCGCCCTGCTGATGGTGCTCTCGTGGCGGCTCACGCTCCTCGTCGGCGTCGTGATGGCGGGGGTCGCCCTCGTGGTGCGGCGGCTGACCCGGCGGGTGAACGCGCTCGGGCTCGAGGCCACGGCCGTGAACAGCCACCTCGCCAAGCGGATGGTGCAGGGGATCGAAGGGATCAAGGTGGTGCGCGTCTTCGGGCGCGAGGCCGACGAGCAGCGCCGCTTCGACGCCGCCTCGACGCGTGTGAGCCGCACGTTCTTCCGCCTTGGCGTGCTCGACAGCGTCGTCAGCCCGGTCTACGAGGTGCTCTCGGCGGCCCTCCTCGTGGCCGTCCTCATCGGCGCCCTCCTCGCCGGGCAGCCGCTCCCGACCCTCCTCGTCTTCATCGTCATCCTGTACCGGCTCCAGCCCCGCGTGAAGTCGCTCGACCGCTCGCGCGTCGCGCTGGGCTCCCTCGCCGGCGGCGTGCGGGAGGTGCGCGCCTTCCTCGACCGCCCCGCCGACGAGCACGAGCCGCGCGGCGGCGAGCCCGTCGAGGGGCTCACCGACGGCGTCCGCTTCGAGGGCGTCACGTTCCGCTACGCCCCCGAGGCCCCCCCGGCCCTCGACCGCGTCGACCTCCACATCCCCGCGGGCAAGACGACCGCCATCGTCGGGCCGTCGGGGGCGGGCAAGACCACCCTCATCAACCTGCTCCTCCGGCTCTACGAGCCCTCCGAGGGCGCCATCCTGGCCGACGGCCGGCCGGTCCAGGCGCTCGACCTCGCCGCGTGGCGCGCCCGCCTCGCCCTCGTCAGCCAGGACGTCTACCTCTTCGACGAGACCGTCCGCGAGAACATCCGCTACGGCGCCCCCGACGCCTCCCCCGAGGACGTGGCCCGGGCCGCCGCGCGGGCCGACGCCGACGGCTTCATCGGGCGCCTCCCGGACGGCTACGACACCCCGCTGGGTGAGGACGGCGTCCGGCTCTCCGGCGGCCAGCAGCAGCGCGTCAGCCTCGCCCGCGCCATCGTGCGCCGGCCCGACGTCCTCGTCCTCGACGAGGCCACCAACGCGCTCGACAGCCGCTCCGAGCACGCCATCCAGCGCGCCCTCGAAGCCATGCACGGCGAGCGCACCATCGTCGTCGTGGCCCACCGCTTCTCGACGATCCAGCAGGCCGACCGGATCGTCGTGCTCGACCAGGGCCGCGTCGAGGAGGAGGGGACGCTCCAGGAGCTCCTCGCCCGCGGCGGCCTCTTCGCCGGCCTCTACGAGCTGCAGTACCGCGATGCCCGCACGGCGGACTCCTAGCCCCGCCCGCCCGCCGGTGCGGGGCGCCGCCACGCCGCCGTCCGAGCTGCGCGGGGACGCGGACGAGAGGCGCGAGGCGGGCGGCCCCGAGGCGCCCGACCGGCCCCTCGTCTCCGTCGTTATCCCGTGCTACAACCAGGGGCGCTTCCTCGGCGAGGCCATCGAGAGCGCGCTCGGGCAGACCCACCCCCGCGTCGAGGTCGTGGTCGTGGACGACGGCTCGACCGACGACACGGCGGACGTGGCGGTGCGCTACCCGGCCGTCCGCCTGGTCCGCCAGCCCAACGCCGGGCTGGCCGCCGCCCGCAACGCCGGCCTCGCCGCCAGCACCGGCCGCTTCCTCGTGTTCCTCGACGCCGACGACCGGCTCCTCCCCGGCGCCGTCGAGGCCGGGCTGGCGTGCCTCCACGCCCACCCCGCCTGCGCCTTCGCTTACGGCGCCTACCGCTGGATCCGCGAGGACGGCCGCGTCTACGACGACGGCTGGGCCGCCCAGCGCGTCGCCGAGGACCACTACGCCGAGATGCTCCGCCGCAACTACATCGCCATGCACGCGACGGTGCTCTACCGGCGCGGCCCGCTCGACGCGGTGGGCGGCTTCGACCCGGCCCTCGCCGCGTGCGAGGACTACGATCTCTACCTCCGCCTCACCCGACGCTACCCGGCCGCCTGCCACGCCCAGCCCGTCGCCGAGTACCGCATGCACGACGCCAACATGTCGGGCAGCAAGCCGCTCATGCTGCGGACCGCCCTCCAGGCCCTCCGCCGCCAGCGCCGCCACGTCCGCGGCGACGCCCGCCTCCGGGCCGCCTACGCCGAGGGCGTCCGGTTCTGGACCGACTGCTACGGCCGCGACCTCGCCACGCGCCTCGACGGCCTCTGGCGTGCGGGCGCGCGCGGGCAAGCGCTCCAGGAAGAGGCCGTCCTCCTCCGATACGCCCCCGCCTGGTCCTTCCGCCACCTCCGGTCCCACACCATGCGACACGTCAAGCGGCTCCTGCGCGCCGCGCTGCCCGACCGCGCCTGGCAGCGCTTGGCGCGCGCCGCGCCCGGCCCGCGCAAGAGTCCCCCCGTCGGGCAGGTGCGAATGGGCGACCTCCGCCGCACCCGCCCCCTCAGCCCCCACTTCGGCTTCGACCGCGGCCGGCCCGTCGACCGCCACTACATCGAGGGCTTCCTCGCCGCCCACGCCCCCGACGTGCGGGGGGTCGTCCTCGAGGTCAAGGACGCCGCCTACACCCGCCGGTTCGGTGGCGACCGCGTGACGCACAGCGAGGTGCTCGACGTCGACGCCGCCAACCCCGAGGCCACGATCGTCGCCGACCTCAACGACGCCGACGCGCTCCCGGAGGCGCGGTTCGACTGCATCCTCCTGACGCAGACGCTCCACCTCGTCTACGACATCCGGGCCGCCCTCGCCGCGCTCCACCGCGCCCTCGCGCCCGGCGGCGTGCTCCTCATGACCGTCCCCGGCATCACGAAGGTGGAGCCCGAGAGTACCTGGTACTGGGCGTTCACGCCGGCCTCGGCGCAGCGCCTCGTCGAGGAGGTGTTCCCGGCCGCGGGCGTCGCGGTGAGCGTGTTCGGCAACGTGCTGGCCGCCCAGGCCTTCCTGCAGGGGATGGCCGCCGAGGAGCTGGCGCCGGAGGAACTCGCCGTCCGCGACCCCGCCTACCCGGTG
>JAWWCA010000084.1:0-14369 GCA_033720695.1 Rubricoccaceae bacterium | reverse complement strand
TCGGCGGCGCGAGCTTCGACGACGCCCGCGGCGTGACCGCCGGCACCGACGGCGCTGCGACCGTCGTCGGCTCCACCAGCAGCGCGGACTTCCCCGCCACGCCGGGCGCCTTCGCCTCGGCCGCCGCCGGCGGCACCGACGCCTTCGCCGCCCGCCTCGCCCCCGGCGGCGACGCCCTCCACTACGCCACGTTCCTCGGCGGCGCGAGCTTCGACGCCGCTCGCGGCGTGGCCACCGATGCGGACGGCAGCACCGTCGTCGTCGGCTCGACGCGGGGCGCCGACTTCCCCACGACGGCGGGGGCGTTCGACGCGTCGTTCAACGGCGAAGAAGACGCCTTCGTGGCCCGCCTCTCCGTCGACGGGTCCGCCCTCCACTACGGCACGTTCTTCGGCGGAGGCGCGGCCGACGTGGCCCTGGCCGTCGCCCTCGATGCCGACGAGCACGCCCTCGTCGGGGGGTCCACGCACGGCCTCGGCTTCCCGGCGACGGCCGGGGCCCTCGACCCGCTCTACAACGGAGGGGGTGGGGACGCCTTCGTCGCGCGGCTGAACACCGCCCCTTCGGACCTCACCGTCTCGGCCAGCGCCCTCAACAGCCCCGTCGCCCGTGGCGACCGCCTCCGGTTCACCGTCGCCCTGACGAACGGCGGACCCGCCCCGCTGATGGGGGACCTCGCTCTCGAGGTCGCCGGCCCCGAGGGGTTCGAGGCCACGCGGGCGTTCCTCCGCGGGGGCACCCTCGATCCCGGGAAAACCACCGCGCCGACGTTCGCGATGGCGGTGCCCCTGGACGCCCCACTCGGCCTCTACGCCGCCACCGTTACGGCCCTCGAAGGAGGCACCACCCCCCTCGGCCGCGCGCCCTTCTCCTTCGAGGTCGTCGCCGACGGCCGGCGCCTCGGGAGCGCAACGGAACCGTGGGCTGTGACCGTGCTCGACGGCAGCCGCCCGGGCGTGCCCACCGCGTCAGCGTCGGAAGCCACCGAGCCCGCGGTGTACCCGAACCCGGCGTCCACACAGGCGACCTTCGCCTTCACCCTCGACGCTCCTAGCGCGGTCCGCCTCGTGCTGTTCGACGTGCTCGGCCGGGCGGTCCGGGAGCTGGCTCGGCCGCACCTCGCGGCCGGCACCCACCGGCTCGGGCTGGACCTCGGCTCGCTCCCGGCCGGGGTGTACGTGTGGCGGCTGGAGACGGGCGCCGCGCCGACGTCGGGGCGGTTGACCCTGTGTCCCTGATCCCAACGCCGGCGCGGAAAACGACGGGTCCGGCACCCCGCGGTGCCGGACCCGATGCAGGCAACGACCCGCGCTCGGGCCACCGCCTCGGAGGTTCCGAGTCAGAAAGAGAGCACGCCCTCGACCATGAACCCGTCGAACTCCCCACCGCTGCGGATGTCGAGCGCCGGGAAGTCGTTGTACTGCTGGTTGACGTAGGCCACCTTGAGGAGGAGGTTCCGCGTCGGGAACCAGCCGCCGGCGACCTCATAGCGGTCGATCGAGACCTCGGGGCCGGCCTCGGTGATCTGTCCCTCCTCGGCGTCGAAGGCGCCGGGGAGCTCGCCGGAGACCGTGTTGTAGCGGACGCCGAGGTAGGCCTGCTCGCGCGGGAGGAAGCGGTAGAGCGCGTCCACGGCGAGCTGCGTCCACACCCGGTCGATGCTCTCGGCCTCGAAGCCGGAGTGGCCGGTGGTCCGCTCCAGGGTGCCGAAGAGCTCGAGGCCGCGGAACTTCACGAACGGGTTCACCATGACGCTCGTCACCGCCTCGGTGAAGTCCGGGTTGATGCGGCCCGAGGTGAAGTTCGAGCTCGTGCGGGCGCCGGTGTTCTCGAGGACGAGGTAGTACCGGGAGCCGCCGCGGTCGCCGCCGTAGAGCGTGTTGCGCCCGGCGTTGCCGTTGTGGTAGGCCGAGCCGGTGAGGCGGAGGCGGAGGTCGTCGGTGACCTGGCGGTCGAGGCCGAGCTTGCCGAGGACGCTGAAGGAGCGGCCGTCCGGGTTCGTCACGTCGCCCTTGATCTCGCCGCCGGTGATGCCCAGCATGGCGAGGGCGCCGGCGTGGCGGACGTAGAGCTCACCGCCGATCTCGGTCGTGAACGCGTCCATGATGTTGTTCCCGATGAACGGGTTGTAGAACGCGTTGCCGTTGTCGGAGCGGCGGAAGTGGGCGTCCCCGTAGTTGACCTCGAAGTGGCCAAGCTTGAGGGTGACGTAGTCCATGACCTGGTCTACGGCATCGCTCCCGAGGAAGGTCATCGCGTCGACCTGGAGGTAGCCCCCCTTCACCCACGCCTCGGCGTGGTGGCGCGAGGAGAGGTAGGTCTCGAGGTTGACCTGGACGCCGTCCGTGAGGAGGGCGTTCACGTAGAGGTTGGCCGTGGCGAGGTTGAAGCCGGAGCCGATGTCGATCAGCTGGTTGACGTTGACGTCGTCGACCATCAGGGCCTCCGCCGTGTTCGAGTGGTCGAGGGCCTGGAACTGCTGCGCGAAGGCGCCGCCGACGCGGAGCTTCGGCAGGGTGCCGCTCAGCCGTGCCTCCGTCTTCGGGGGCTCGAACGTGTTGAGGCCGCGCTGGTCGGGCGGGCGCTGGTTCGGGAACTGGACGAGGGGGTTGTCGGCCTCCTCGGCCGTGTCCGCCGGGGCCTCGGTCGCGGCCATCTCGGTGACCGCCTGGACGGCCGAGGTCGTCTGGGCGTCGGCGGTGACCTGGGCCGAAACCGTGAGCGGCAGCAGCCCGAGGGCGAGCGCGCTCAGCATGAGGGTGCGGATGGAGCGTGTCATGGCAGGGGTGGTTGAGGGAGGATCGGGGGGTCAGCGCGCCGCGGCGACGAGGTCGAAGCGCACGACGATGGGGTCATGGGCGCGGATGAGGCCGAGGGCGTGCGAGGGGGGCTCGACGCCGAAGTCGGTCATCCGGAGCCGCTGGTGGCCCTCCACGGCGACGCGGCCGTCTGTCAGGCGCCGCCCGACCGCGTCGAGGGTGACCTGGCGGGCCGTGCCGGCGATGTAGAGCGTGCCCGTCGTGCGCACGCGCACGGGCGCACCGGGCCGGGCCTCGGCCCCGAGGGCCTCGGCTCGCTCCAGCTCGAAGCGGATGGCGGGGTGCGCCTCCGCTCGGAGGGCGCGGTAGAAGTCGGCGTTCTGGGGTCCAGAGCCGCAGTCGAAGGTGCGGACGGGGACGGCGACCTCGGCGGCGAGGCGCCCGTCGCCGACGACGCCGTACCCGCTCACCGTCTCGGTGGCGCACGTGTAGTCGCCGACGGTCGAGGTGCCCTCGATCCAGAAGCGGCTCTCGGACGCGACCTCATACCGGACGGGCTGAAGCAGGGCCGCTCCGAGCAGCGCGGACGCCAGGAGGGCGAGCACGGGCAGGAGGGCGCGGCGCTTGGCGGGGGTAGGTTGGGTGGAGGGAGCGAGGCTGCGGGCAGCGCCGTCAGCGGCTCACGGTCACGTCGAAGCGAACGGTGACGCGGTCGCCTGTGCGGAGGGTGCCGAGCATGGCCGTCGGCGGGTCCACGCCGAACTGGCTCATGGTGACGGGGACGCTGCCGGTGAAGCGGTAGCGCCCGTCGCGGAGAACCTGGCCCTGCGCCTGGACGCGCTGGGCGCGGGTGGCCCCGCGGATCGTCAGCTGCCCGTCGGCCTCGACGGCGAACCGTCCCCCGCTCGGGGGGGTCGCCCGGACGGTCGAGGCGACGAAGCGGATGGCGGACGCGCCGAGGGCGTCCCGGAGCTTCCCGTTCATCGTCCCGTTGTTGCAGTCGAGTGCACCGACCGGGACGGTCACGGCCAGACCGTTGATGCCGCTGAGGGCCGCCTCGGCGACGGCAGCGTCGAAGGCGCCGGTGAACGAGCCGGCGGTGCAGGTCCAGTCGTGGACGGTGGAGGTCCCTTCGACGGTGATGCGGCTTCCGGAGGCGAACGTGAAGCGCTCCAGCGCGGCCCAGCCGGCGAGGCCGGCGACCGCGACGAGAAGCGCGAGGGAGAAGGCGCGGGGGGTCATCGGAAGGTGGGGCTGGTGTCGGAGCGAGGGATGAGGAATCGCTGCGACGCCAGCTTATCGAGCCCGGCGCTCTCGTGGTGCCAGACCGAGGCCCGAGGGCTTGTAGGTGCGCCCGCACCTGGGCTGTCCGTGGGTCTCTGGCACCCTGTCCTCTCTGCCCCTACAGCCTGTGGGGGAGCCCCCCACGACGGCCGACGCGCCTGGCAGCGGGGGGAGCTTCGCATCGTCGCCCGTCCCCTGCGTCGCGGGCGACCCTCCCGGCCGGTCCTGAGCCTGCTCCCGATGCGGTGCCCTATCCTTCCGGTTCGTCCCGCGCCCGCCCTCCCGCATGAGCTCCTTCTCGAACCCCCTCCGCAACGCCGTCGGCGCCGCCGACGCCTACGTCGGCGCCCTCCTCGACGTCCTCGGGGACCAGGATCCACTCGACGTTCTCTTGCGCACGCCCGCCCGCCTCCGCGACGCCGTAGAGGGGGTGCCGGAGGCCGCCCTCCGACGCCCCGAGGCCCCGGGGAAATGGTCCGTCGTCGCGGTCGTCCAGCACCTCGCCGACTCCGAGCTGGGCTACGGCTACCGCATCCGCCTCACTGTCGGCCAGGACCGCCCGGCGATCCCCGGCTACGACCAGGACGCATGGGCCGAGCGGCTCCGCTATGAGGCCGTCCGCCCCGAGGACGCCCTCGCCGATTTCGAGGCGCTCCGGACGATGAACCTCCGGTTCCTCCGCGCGCTCCCGGACGCGGCGTGGGCGCGCGCCGGCCTCCACAGCGAGCGCGGCGAGGAGAGCGTGCGGAGGCTCACGCGGCTCATGGCCGGGCACGACCTCGTCCACCTCCACCAGGTCGATCGAATCAAGGCGGCCGTGGCGGGCTGACAGGCGCGCTACTCCCCGCGGAGGCGCGTGAGCGTCCGGCGGCCGTTCTCGTTGTCCGGGTTCAAGGCCAGGCTCCGCTCGTAGTGGGCGATGGCCTCGTCGCGCCGGCCGGCCTCCATGTACGCCTCCCCGAGGCTGTCGTAGACGTTCCAGGAGTCTGGGAAGGCGGCGACGTTGAACCGGAAGATGGCGATCGCCATGGCGGGGTCCCCACCGCCGAGGTGGCGGTAGCCGAGCCTGTTGATGGCGCCCTCGTCGGCGATGCCCGCGTCGAGCGCGGCCTGGAGAGCGTCGGCCACGGCGCGGTCTTGCGCCGCGCCCTCCATCGCCTCGGCGGCGGCGAGCGCGTCGTGGAGCGCCGCGCGGGCGGCGTCCTCGGCCGCGAAGCGTTCGGCGCGGTACGCCTCGGCGGCCTCGCGGGCGAGCGCGAGCGCCCGGTCGTAGGCCTCCTCGGCCGGGACGGCCACGTGCGGCTCGACGCCGACCCCCTCCCAGTTCGTCCCCGTCACGGGGTTGATGGCCCGCCCGGTGGGGACGAAGATGCCGAGCCGGTCGGTGACGGGCACGAAGCCGCCGGGGTTGGCCCCGCCGCCCGTCGTCTCACCGACGAGCGTGGCGCGCTCGCGCGTGCGGAGGTTGTAGGCGTACTCCTCGGCGCCGGAGAACGTCCGCTCGGCGGTGAGCACGAACACGGGCACGTCGGCGAGGCGGGGGCCGGGGAGGTCGTCGAGCGTCCAGAACTCCTCGGTCTGGTCCGTGTCGCGCGAGTAGAGGCTGTTGAGGTGGACGCGCTCGTCGAAGAGGTAGGAGCACAGGAACTGCACCATGCGCGGGCTGCCGCCGCCGTTCTGCCGGAGGTCCACCACGAGGGCGTCCACGTTCGCGAGGAAGCGCATGGCCGCCGCCGCCGTCTCGCCGGCCTCCTCGACGGGCGCGAACATCCGGAGGTCGAGGTAGCCGACGTTGCCGTCGAGTCGCTCGACGCGGTAGAACCCGTAGTTCTCCGCCCGCATCTGGCGGCGCATCTCCTCCCTCCGGGCCATGGGGTCGCCGGGCGACGGCTCGGCCGGGATCGGCCGCACGCGCATGTGGCCGTCGCGCGTGACGGACTGGAGGTCCTCGGTCAAGCGCTCGGCGAAGGCGTCCACGCTCGCGTAGCCGTCGTAGGCGCCGGCCTCGAGCTGCGCCGTCACGAACGCGCCCGCCTCCTGGCCGACGTCCTGGAACACGTAGCGGTCGTCGAGCAGCTCCGCGATGCGGTCCACGGCGACGCGGCGGGCCTCGGCATCGAGCCCAGCGGGCGTGCCCGTCTTCTGGGTCTGGGCCCCGGCGAGCGGCACGAGGAAGAGGAGAACGGCAGGCAGGAGCGAGCGAGCAGGCATGGCAGGAAGGGGTGGGACGCGCGCCCGTCTCAGACGAGTCCCCTTAACGGGAGTTACGAGCGCCTGCTAATTTTTTAGCTCTTCACCGCATAGCCCAGGTAGCCGACCCGGGGCACCCCGGCGTAGGCGAAGCGGAAGCCCGGGTGGATGCGCCGGCGCCACACCGACCACCAGAACGCCCGGTCCACGACGGGGCGGACGCCTCGGATCTCGCGCACCGTCAGGCCCGCCGCCGCCGCCATCCCCCGCAGCTCCTCGGGCTTGACGAAGAGGTCGTAGACGTGGACGTGCTCGGGGGTGTCGCGCGCCACCACCTTCATCCCGTGGATGGCCAGCAGCCACGACTCCGGCGTCCGGTTGAAGGTGTGGACGACGACGATGCCCCCGGGCCGGAGAACGCGCGCCGCCTCGCGCAGCACGTCGCCGGGGCGCTCGACGTGCTCGAGCATGTCGAGGAGGAGGGCGGCGTCGTAGTGGCCGCCGGGCTCGCCGGTGGCGTAGGCGTCGGCGACGGCGAAGGAGACGTCGAGGCCGGCGGGCGTCCGCTGCCGGGCCGTCTCGATGGCGCCCTCGGCGAGGTCCACCCCTCGGACCCGGTGGCCCCGCTCGGCGAGCGGGAACGCGACGAGGCCGGCGCCGCAGGCCACGTCCAGCACCCGCGCCCCGTGCGTGAGCCCGGCGTGCTCGAACACCTCGAGCGTGTAGCGCACCTTGATGGCGGCCTCGGCGCGCAGCAGCGCGATCGCGTGCGCGTCGCCCTCGAACCACCGGTCACCGAGCCCGTCGTAGAAGGCGTTGTTGATCTTCGACACGTGTTTCGCCGGGCCGTCACGCCACCTGCATCAGGCTCATCGCCACGGTGAGGCCGGGTCCGAAGGCGAGGGAGCCGACGAGGTCGCCCCGCTCCACGGCGTCGTCGGCCAACAGATCGGCCCAGATGTGGGGGATCGTCGTGGACGACATGTTGCCGCGGGCGCGGAGCATGGCTTGGCTGTGGCGGACGGCGGGCTCGGGGAGCCCGAGCGCCTCGGCCGCGCTCTCGATGACGCGTGGCCCGCCGGGGTGCACCGCCCACCACCGCACGTCCTCGACGCCGAGCCCGTGCGGGGCGAGAAAGCGCGTGACGGCCGGCGCGAGGTGGGCCCCGATGTGCCGCGGCACGTCGCGGCTGAGCGTCATGCGGAAGCCGCCGTCGGCCACGCGCCACGTCATGGCCCCCTCCGTCTCCGGGAGGAGGCGTTCGGTGTAGTCGACGAGCGCGAAGGCGGGCGAGCCCACCAGAGGGGGCGCCGCCGTCACGTCCAGGCGGGCGGCGCCGTCGCCGAAGAGGCACTGCGTGACGATCTGCTCCGCGTCCACCGCGGCCGGGTCGTAGTGGAGCGTGCACAGCTCGACGAGGAGGAGGGCCGCGCGTGCCCCCCCGTCGTCGGGGCCCTCCGCGAGCGCCTCCGCCCGCACGATGTCGGCGGCGGTGGCGACGGCGGGGAGGGCGGCGTAGCACCCCATGTGCCCGATGTGGAGGATCCGAGACGCGTCGTGCCACCCCCGCTCGAGAGCGAGGCGCTGTACGGCCGTCGGGCTGTCGTAGCCCGTGCACGAGACCTGCATGAGGAGATCGGGAGCCTCGGTCTCGTCGGCGAAGGCCGCCTGAGCAAGGGCAAAGGCCGTCTCGGCGAACATGGCCATGCGGGCGTCGAGCGACGCCTGGTACCAGAGCCCTCCCCAGCGGCCCTCGACAGGCCCCTGCCCGTCCCCTGCAGGCGAGGCCGCGTGGAGGTGCATGCGGTCCCAGTCCTGGTGGGTGTAGTCCTCGAGACAGGTGATGCGTGCCCCGACGCCGGACGCCCGAGCGAGGAAGTCGTAGTAGCGGAGGGCGCGGTCGAGGTCCGGGACGGGGCAGGTCTCGGCGACGCGGCGGAGCGCGGCCTTCAGCCACGCGATGCCCTCGGTCTGGGAGACGGCGTGGCCGAAGGCGCGGGGGCGGGGGGTGACGTACGCGCGGGGGGACATGACCGGGGGGAGGCAAGAGCCGTCCTTACAGCCGCGCCGCGGATCGGGGTTCCTCGTCTACCGGGCACCCCTGTACCCCCGACCCGACGCGCCGGCGGAGGCCTCCGCTGGCGAGGGAGACAGGTGCATTCGATGGATCGTGGCGGAGGCCTCTGCGGCGGAGGCCCCTCCTAACGCCGCATTCCGCCCACGGCGAGCCGCACCGGAAAGAAAGGCACGCCCACCCCTTTAAGCCAACTCGCGAGCGTCCGATACCGTCGGGGACTCCACTTAGCTCCCCCCCAACCATGAAGCAGTTCCTCACCCTCGCCGCCTGCGCGGTCTTCCTCGTCGGCTGCGACTTCGTCGGTGGCGCCGGTGAAACCGTCGCGTTCTCGAACCTCACGCTGAACGCCACGCCGCTCCCGGCCGACGAGGACGGGAGCGCGCCGGACCTCTACGTCGAGGTGCAGGACGCGGGCGGCCGCGCCGTCATCAAGTCCTCCATCTACGAGGACGCGAGCGACGCGACCCTCCCCCTCGTCGTCTCGCCGAGCGGCGAGCTCGTCGGCACGACCCGGACCTACTACCTCGTGGTCATGGACCGCGACGCGGACGGCTACGACCTCATCCAGAGGAGCGAGCCGTTCAGCGCCGACGACCTCCGCAACGCGGCCGATCCGGTCTTCCAGATCGCGGACCGGCGGGGCCGCATCCAGGCTGAGCTCACCATCGCTCGCTGAGCGCACCCGAACCAGCCGTCGTCCCCCCGCGCGCCGCCCGGCCTTGGCTGGGCGGCGCGTCGTGTGGTGGCGCGAGCCTGTCCAGACCTCGTGGGCATCAGAACACGAAGAGACGGCGGAGGCTGGCGCCAGCGGCCTCGCGGTCGAGGGCATGGCTGAACCCCTGCTCGGCCCCCGCCCCAACCCGCTCGACGGGCACCTGCACCTCGCCGATCCGCTGGTTGCCCGCGTCGTAGAGCGCGATCACCACCTGCACGCTCCGCTCCTCGGCGCTCCCGTTGACGACGACGCCGCGGACGGCCGCCGATCCGTCGGCCTCCCGCACGAGCCGGAGGTTCTCGACGGTCACCCCCTCCACCACCGCCTCGCCCGGCGCGGCCTCTCCGGAGGGCGCCTCCTCGCTGCAGCCGGCGAGGGGAACGGGGGCAACCAGCAGGAGCGCGAGGGTGAGGAGCGAGCGGGACATCGGCGCGGGAGGACCGTGGGGCACGTGGGGCAGGGCGGCTCCGGAATCAACGGCCGGCCGACCCGGCGGGTTCGCGCGAGCCGCCCAGGGGAGTGAAGGCGCTCACGGCGAAGCCCAGCTCCTCGTCGGCCATCATCGTCTCGTAGTCGACGTAGGCGGAGAGGGGATAGCCGAGGGTGGGGTGGTAGGCGGCGCGGACGAGCGCTGCGTCCGCGCTGAACGCGTCCCCGAGCGTCGTGAAGAGCGCGTCCAGGGTGGGGTGGCGCGGGTCCTCCGGGTCCAGGGGGCGACCCTGGAAGAGGACCTCCTGCACAACGCCGTCGCGAACGGTGATGGTGAAGGGGCCGCGGGCGTCTTCGGGGCAGAAGCACGACACCTCGTAGACGAACCGGTAGTCGGCGAGGCCCGCCGCCTGCCAGCGGGCGCGTGCCGCGTCCAGCTCCTCGGGCGTCGTCTCTCGTTCGGGCTGCACAGAGACGTCGAGCACCTCCACCAGGCGCGGCGAGGTGCAGGCCGTGAGGAACGTGGAGACGAGGAGGCCGAGGACGAGCGTGGCGAGGAGGGAGAGGCGGAGCATGGCGGGCAAGGTGGGGGACTGCCGCCATAACGCGCCGCCGGCCGGTTTATGCGAGCGCTCTCACCTCACCCGTCGAGCCGCTCGAACCCGGTCACCTCTAGGTAGAGCTCCTCATCTGCCACGCGCGCATCGTAGTCGATGGCGATGCGGACAGGGAAGCCGAGGGCCGCGTCGTAGACGACGTCGACCGCGTCGGCGCCCTCGTCGAAGGCCTCGTCGATGGCGTCGAAGAGGCGCACGACGGTGAACGGCTCGTAGCCGTCCGGGAGCGGCTCGCCGCTGAGCGGCTCCACCTCGGTCACCGCCCCGCCCTCCACCGTCACGAGGAACGGCCCGGCGGCCGCCCGCAGGCACTCGCACGCCCGGGTGTACTCCAGTTGGTAGTCGTCGAGGTCGGCCTCGGCCCACCGCCCCCGCGCATCGGCGAGCCCCTCGGCCGTGGACGAGGTGACGACGGGGCGGGCGCGGACGCGCTCAGGCCGGCTCTCGCCGAAGAGGTCGCAACCGGCGAGCAGGAGAAGAGCGACGAAGGCGACGGGAAGGCGCATGGCACCGCGATTTGGTGGCGAGACGAACCAAGCTAGGCGAGTCGCGATCTCGACCGCGATCCCAAAGGCCGTCCCCTCTCCGCCCTCAGTACGCGAGCACGTCGCGGGCGGCCGAGAGCACGTCGTCGTCCTGCGGGAGCACCTGCTTCTCGAGGGGGTCGGCGTAGGGGATCCAGGTGAAGGCGCCGGCCACGCGCTTGACGGGCGCGTCGAGGTGCTCGAAGGTCCGGTCCGCCACCTGCGCGGCGATCTCGGCGCCGAAGCCCATGAACTCGTGGTCCTCGTAGGCCACGAGCACGCGGCTCGTCTTCTTGACCGAGTCGAGGACCGCCTCGCTGTCGAGCGGGACGATCGTGCGGAGGTCGAGGACCTCGACCGAGACGCCCTCCTTCTCCAGCGCCTTGGCGGCGTTGAGCGCCTTGTAGACGATGGCGCCCCACGTCACGATCGTGAGGTCGGTGCCCTCGCGCACGACCGACGCCTTCCCGAACGGGACGAGGTACTCGTCGTGGGGCTCGGGGCGGCGCGCCGGGCCCTGCCGGTAGAGCGCCTTGTGCTCGAGGAAGAGGACGGGGTCGTTCGAGCGGATGGCCGTCTTGAGGAGGCCCTTGGCGTCGGCGGCGTTGCTCGGGAGGGCGATCTTAAGGCCGGGGAAGTGCCCGAAGATGGCCTCGATGTTCTGGCTGTGGCACAGGCCGCCGTGGATGTAGCCGCCCGTGGGCACGCGGATCACCATGGGGCAGGCCCAGTCGCCGTTCGAGCGGTAGCGCATCGGGGCGATCTGGTTGCGGAGCTGCTGCATCCCCGGCCAGATGTAGTCGGCGAACTGGATCTCGACGACGGGCTTGTAGCCGGCGGCGGCGAGGCCGACGGCCGACCCGAGGATGGAGTGCTCGGCGAGCGGGGAGTTGAAGCAGCGGTCGCCGCCGTGCTTCTCGGTGAGCCCGCGCGTGGCGGTGAAGACGCCGCCCTTGCCGCCGCCCACGTCCTCGCCGTAGACGAGGACGCGCTCGTCGCGCGCCATCTCCTCGTCGAGGGCGTGGTTGATGGCGTCCACGAGGACGACGAGCTCGCCGGCCTCGCCCTCCTGCTCGTACGCGAGGTCCGGCTCGGGGCCGTAGACGTGGCTCGTGGCGTCGGTCGGGTCGGGCCGCTTCTCGACTTCGCGCGCGAGGTCGTCGATCTCCTTGGCCACCTCCGTGCGCAGGGCGTCGACCTCGTCCCCGGTCATCACCCCGGCCTCGACGAGGCGGGCGGCCAGCTTGGCGATGGGGTCCCGCGCGAGGTCGGCGTCGAGGTCCTCGCCGGAGCGGTACTTCCGGTGGTCGTCCGAGGAGGAGTGCGGGAGGAGCCGGACGACGTCGGCGAGGAGCGCGACGGGACCCTTCCCCGCACGGATGTGCTCGACGGCCGCCCTGCCGACGGCGAAGACGGTGAAAAAGTCGGTGCCGTCGTAGCGGGCGCGCGTGAGGCCGGGGTAGCCGCCCAGCATGGGGTAGATCGTGCCGCCGGCCGTCTGCTCGGCGACGGGGACCGAGATGGCGTACTTGTTGTCCTGGACGTGGAAGAGCGCCGGGGCGCCGGCACGGGCGGCCCAGTTGAGCGCCTCGTGGAAGGCGCCCTGGGAGGTCGCCCCCTCGCCGCCGGAGATGTAGACGACGGCGTCGGAGTCGGCGTCGCGCAGCTCGGCGAGGGCGAACCCGACGCCCGGCATCCACTGCGCGCCCACCGACGAGGACGTGCTCAGGATGTTGAGCTCGCGGTGGCCGAAGTGCTCGGGCATCTGGCGGCCGGCCCCGTTGGGGTCGTCGGCCTTGGCGAAGTGGGCGAGGAGGGTGTCCTCGGCCGTGTACCCAACCGAGAGCGCCATGGCGAGGTCGCGGTAGTAGAGCGCGAACCAGTCCTCGCCGCCGCGGAGGTGGAACCCGAGGCCAACCTGGGCGGCCTCGTGGCCGGAGGCGCCGATGTGGAAGTAGCCCTTCCCCTGCTTCAGCAGCGTGAGCATCTTCTCGTCGAGCTTCCGCGAGACCATCATGGTGCGGAGCGCCGCCCGGAGCACGTCCGGCTCGAAGTCCTCGGGCCCGACGGGCGTCACGTCAAGGTCGCCCTCGTACCCGGCGAGGCCTGCGGCGCCGTCGTGCGCCGCCGCGGGCGCGTCGGCGGTCGGCGCCCCGTCCCCGGCGGCCTCGTCGCCGGACGCGTCGGGGGGGATCAGCTCGCGTGTCGTGAAGTGGCCCGGCTCGGGGCGCTCGGTGGGCTGCTGCTCCGGGGAAAGCTCAGGCGTCATCGGGACCGTGGGGCTGGAAACGCACAGGGCGGCGGCGGCACCGAGAAGGAAGGGCGCAGCCAGGCCGGATAATATACCTCGCCCCCCTCCTCTCGAACGCCCGATTCCGGTGAAGCCGCCCCCCCGTGAGCGTCACTCCGCACGGGCGCTGGGGAGGGCGAAGGGGGTGTCGCAGCGAGACTTCAGCGGAAAGCCCTGGCGGCCGATCCTCTCCGATGCGACCTTTAGGGCCCAGACCCTCCCCGATCCCCATGCCCGTTGCCCCGCTCCACCGTCTCGTAGGGATCCTCGGCGTCCTTGTCGCGGCCCTCCTCGCCTCCCCCGCGTCCGCGCAGTCCTACGACGCCACCGTCGACTGCAGCGGCACCCCGACGGGGCACATCGACTGGCCCGCCGACGACCCCATCTGGTCCTTCGACTACGTCCGTGGCCCCCAGAGCACCGGCCGCGACGGCTCGGGCCTGGAGCTTCGGAACGTCTACTACGAGGGCCGCCTCGTCTTCCGGCAGGCCCACGTCCCCATCCTCAACGTCGAGTACGACGGGTCCGGGTGCAGCTGCTTCCGGGACTGGAGCGATGAGGAGGCCGGCTTCGCGACCGACGGCATCCGCGCGGCCCCCCAGAACTGCTTCGCCGACGCCACCGCCGGCGCCGTCGAGACCACGTGCGACCGCAACCTGGTCGGCGGCACCGGCGGCGACACCGGCTCCTTCGAGGGCGTCGCCGTGGAGGACTACGGCGACGAGCTCGTCCTCACGACGCACCTCCGGGCGGGCTGGTACCGCTACCGGATCAAGTGGCACTTCTACGCCGACGGCCGGGTCTGGCCCGAGTACTCGTTCTCGGCCGCCTCCGCCGTCTGCACCGAGAACAGCCACCGCCACCACGCCTACTGGCGGTTCGACTTCGACCTCGACGGCAGCGACGGCGAGCGCGTCCGCGAGATCAACCCCACGGCCGGCACCTCCGTCGTGATCGAGACCGAGGCCGCCCGCACCTGGGGCGACCCCGCCGACGGCGGCTCCTGGGAGATCACCGACGACGCCACCGGCCTCGGCTACGAGATCATCCCCTCCTCGGCCGACCTCGAGCTCCCCGTCGACAGCTTCTCGAAGCTCGACGCCCTCGTCGTCCGCCACCACCCGAACGAGATCGACGACAACGGCTTCACGTGCGCCATCAACCAGGGCCGGTTCTTGAACGGCGAGGGCGTGGCAGGGCAGGACGTGGTGTTCTGGTACCGCTCGGGCGCGCTCCACACGGCTGGCAACCCCTGGGAGTGCGACATCGTCGGGCCCACGCTCGTGCCCGTCGGCCTCGGCACGGCCGCCGAGCCGGACGCCGAGGGCCTGCCGGAGGGGTATGAGTTGGAGCGCGCGCAGCCGAACCCGTTCAACCCCTCGACGACGGTCCGCTTCCGCGTCGCCGAGGCCCAGCGCGTCTCGCTCGCCCTCTACGACGCGCTCGGCCGCCGCGTCGCCACGCTCCACGAGGGGTACGCCGAG
>JAWWCA010000083.1:0-14374 GCA_033720695.1 Rubricoccaceae bacterium | reverse complement strand
CGGGGGGCTGCCCCCCCCCCCGCGTGCCCCTCCCCGGGCTGTGGCCCGGGGGCCCCCCCCCCCCCCGCGGGGGCGCGCCGCGCTCGTTCAGGAGAACTCGTATTCCTCGCTCTGGTGGGGGCATTGCGGGTTCCCCCGATGGGGCATGGGAGGAAGTGGGGTTAGGATGGACACATGCTTTCCACCTCCGCCCATGATGGTCCCGCCCGCCTCCGCTCGCTCCCTGCGCTCCCCCGACCCCTCGCTCCGCACCGTCCGCTCGCTCCAGGCGACGGCGCGGCGGCTGTCGCAGGCCTATGAGCCGCTGCTGCGTCGGCTCCAGCTCCGGCGCCAGGAGTACCTCGTCCTCGCCCTGCTCTGGGAGCGCGACGGCCGCCCGCTTCCCAGCATCGCGTCGCGCCTCCGCGTCACGGAGACGATGGCGACGGCGTGGGTGGTGTCGATGGTGGGGAAGGGGCTCGTCGAGCGCGACCGCGCCGGGGCGTCGGAGGACGTCTGGCTGACGGAGCCGGGCCGGGCGCTCCAGGCGCTCGCCCCGCGCGTCCCGAGCGCGCTGCTCTGCCACGTCCTCGCCTGGCTCGACCACGACGAGATGGAGGCCATGGAGCACGGAGACCCCCCCGCCGGGAGAGGCCCCGCGGCGGCGCGCTAAAGCCGGAGGGTGCCGAAGACTGGAGGTTGCCCCGATGGCGGAGAACGCCGCCGGGCGCCTACGTTGCGGGTGCGGCTTCGACGCCGCCGCTCTGCCTGCCTCCCCCCGGGGTGGCGCCGGGCCTACGGCCCCCTCTCTCTCTGCCGTGGCGCCCGGGAGTCTGGCGACTCTACACACGCCTGCTCGATCAACCGCCGGCTGCCGAGCGCTCCGCCCCTCTCTACCGCACGTCTCTCCGTTCTCCCTGCCCTTCTGGAACACGCGGCGCCCCGGCTCGTCACCCAGGCGGGGCGCCGTGGTTGCCGCCCGTCGGTAGGCGCTCAGTCGGAGGTGTCGAGGGACTCGACCCAGAGCGTCGCGCGCTGGATGACCTCGTTGGCCCGGTCGAGCCCGAGCTTCCGCTTGATGTTGGCGCGGTGGGTCTCGACGGTCTTCGGGCTGATGAACAGGGCATCGGCCGTCTGCGTGGTGGACAGCCCGCGGCCGAAGTGCTCGAACACCTCGAGCTCGCGGTCCGAGAGCACCTCGAGCGGGGAGGGCGGCGCGTCGTTGGAGCCCGACTGCTGCGCGAGCCGCTCGCGCAGCTCGGGCGAGAGGTAGCGCTCGCCCCGGAGGACGGTGCGGACGGCGGTGACCACCTCGGAGGGGGGGGCGTCCTTGTTGAGGAAGCCCCGGGCGCCGGCCCGCAGCGCGCGCTCGGCGTAGAGCGCCTCGCTGTGCGCCGTCACCACGAGGCACGGGAGCTCGGGCGTGATGACGCGGAGCTGCTTGAGGAGGTCGAGCCCGTTCATCCCCGGGATCGAGAGGTCGACGATGGCGAGGTCGGGGTCGGCGGCCGGGATGGCCTGGAGGGCGTCGGTCCCGGACTCGGCCTGGCCGCAGAGCTCGAAGTCGGCCTCGCGGTTGAGCAGGCGGGCGTAGCCCTCCTGCATGACGGGGTGGTCTTCGACGAGGAAGATGCGGTGCGCCATGGTGGACGGGCCGTTAGAGGTCGGCCGTTGGAGAGGAGTCGGGAGAGGAAAGGCCGTCGAGCGGGAGGGTGAGGAGCACGCGGGTCCCCGTCCCAGGCGACGATGTAATATCCATGTGGCCGCCAAGAAGTGCAAGCCGCTCCTTGACGCTGTAGAGCCCGAAGCCAGACCGCCTCGCGTCCACGGCCTCGGCCGCGAATGCGCTCGCGTCGAACCCGCGCCCCTGGTCCTCGACCGCGACGCGGAGCCGGGCCGCGCCGCCGGTCGCGTCCTCGATCCCCACCGTCACCTCGGCCTCCTCCACCTCGGCGTGCTTGACGACGTTGAAGAGGAGCTCGCGGACGAGCTGGAAGAGGAGGACGTGGAGGTGGCGGTCGGAGAGCTGGACCGGGGACTGCACGTTGACGCCGACGTCGAGGCCGTAGGTCTCGTACATGTGCTGGGCGAGCCACGAGAGCGAGGTCTCGAACCCCTCAGCCGAGAGCACGGGGGGCTTGAGGTCGAGCGTCAACGTGCGCGTGATGCGAAGCGCCTGGTCGAGGAGCGAATCGGCGTAGAGGAGCCCCTCCGTATCGCCCTCGCCCCCGGCGGGAGGAGCGGCCGTGGCGCGGCCCGTCCCGCCCGCTTCGAGGTGCTCCCGGAGCCGGAGCCGGAGGCCATAGAGCACCTGTTGGAGGTCGTCGTGGAGCACCTGCGCGAGCCGGGCGCGCTCGTGTTGCTCGGCCATGGAGAGCGCCGAGGAGAGGGCGCGGACCTGCTCCGTCCGCTCGCTCACCCGCTCCTCGAGCGTCCCGGTGAGCGAGGCGAGCGCCTCCAGGGTCTCCTGCTGACTCGTCACGTCCTCGAACGCGACCACGCCCGCGATGATGGTGCCCTCGGTGTCGCGGACGGGGCCAGCGTAGAGCCGGAGCCGGAGCCACGAGCCATCGGGGCGGCGGAACAGGTTCTCCTCGCCCTCGATGACCTCGCCGTCGCGAACGACCCGTACCATGGGGAGCTCGTCCTCGGGGTAGGGCGTGCCGTCGTGGCGGTGCGGGATCCACCGGTCAAAGGCGTCGCCGTGCTCGCCCCACAACGACACGCCCTCCACGAGGCGGCGGGCCGCGTCGTTCGTGAAGAGGAGGCGGGCGTCGGGCGCGTCGGCGATGATGACGCCGACGGGGAGCTGCTGGAGGATCGCTTCGAGGCGGGCCTGCTCCTGCGAGAGCGCGTCCCGACTCCTCGCCAGCGCCTCCTCGGTCCGCTTCCGATCGGTGATGTCGCGGACGACGGCGTTGAGCCCCTCGATCTCGCCCGCCTCGTCGTAGACGGGCACGTAGCTCGTCAGCCACACCCGCTCCTCGTCGGGGAAGGCGGCGGTGTGGCCGTGGAGCTCGACGTCGTGGACGCCCTCGCCGGTCTCCATGATCTTCTGGAGGAGCGGCTCGAGCTTGTCGGCGAGCTGGGGCAGCACCTCCCGGACGGGCTGGCCGAGGTGCTCCTCGACGGGCTTCCCGTTGATGTCGGCGAGGCGCTTGTTGATGCGGCGGTAGCGGAGCTCGGGGTCGAGGAAGGCCATCCCGACCGGGGCCGTCTCGTAGATGGCCTCGATCTCCTGGAGGTGCTCGCGGTTCTCGGCCTCGCTCTGGCGCAGGGCCGCCTCGGTGGCGTCGCGGCGGATCGCCTCGCTGAGGACGTGGGCGATCGCCTGGAGGAAGCGGGCGTCGTCCTCGACGAACGTGCGGCGCTCGGTGTGGTGGGTGCCGAGCACGCCCCACGGCCCGTCCGGGCCGGAGAGCGGCGCGCTCATCCCGCTCACCACGTCGTGCTCGGTGAGCAGCGTCGGCGCGGTGAACCGCTGCTCCTCGGCCACGTCCTCGACGAGGACCGGGTCGGTGGCCTGGAGGGTGTAGCCCGCCTGCGACCTGGTGTCGTTGGGCACGGTCGCGGTGCCGACGTAGCCCTCCTTCCAGCCGGTGCCGGCGCGGAGGAGGAGGTCGGCGCCGTCGCGAGTCAGCTCCAGCACCTTGCAGTAGTCGTCGCCGAGCACGTCGGCGACGAGGCGGCACGCCTCGTCGAAGAGGGCGTCGAGGGGGATCCCGCTGATGGCGCGCTGGCCGAGCGCGGCCACGGCGGCCTGCTGCTCCACGCGCGCGGCGAGCTCGTCCTCGGCTTCCTTCAACGCCGTGACCTCGACGAGCGTCACGACCACGCCGTCGATCTGGTCCTCGACCGTCCGGTAGGGGAAGACCCGGAGGAGGTGCCAGCCCCGGTCGTGGTCGCAGACCTCCTGCTCTGCGGGCACGAGGGTGTCGAGCACGCGGCGGGCGAGGGCGGGGACGTCGACGGCGTCGAGGCGGTGGGTGACGTGCTCGAACGGGCGGCCGACGTCGGAGGGGATGACGTGGAAGAGTTCGGCGGCGCGGGGGGTGTAGCGTTTGATGCGGAGGTTGCGGTCGAGGAAGACGGTGGCGATCTGCGTGGCCGCCATGAGGTTCTGGAGGTCGGAGTAGGCCCGGCCGAGCTCCTCGATCTTCGTCTTGAGCTCCTGGTTGACCGTGATGAGCTCCTCGTTCATGCTCTGGAGCTCCTCCTTCCCCGTCTCCAGCTCCTCGGCCGTGCTCTGGAGCTCCTCGTTCATGCTCTGGAGCTCCTCGTTGCTCGCGCGCAGCTCCTCGTTGCTCGTCTCGTGCTCCTCCATGGCCACCTGGAGGCGGCGGCGCGTGGCCTCGAGCTCCTCCTCGAGCCGGGCCACGAGGGGGTCGGTCCCGTCGCTGGCGGTGGCGGCGGCGCCCACGGCCGCGAGGGCGTCGTCCTCGTACACCTCGAAGACCACCTCGATGAGGCCGTCGAGGGCCTCGTCGTTGAGGGGGGCGACGCGGAGGCGGACGACGGGGCCCGGCGTGCCGTCGGGCCCGCCGAGGCGGATGAAGCGGGAGGTCGTGGCCTCGTCGCGCTCGGCGGCGGCGTAGAGCGCCGTCCGGAGGTCGGGGCGGAGGGCGTCGGGCACGCGCTGGAGCACCTCCTGCGTCACACGCCCCTCGCGCTCAGCGAGAAACCGCCCGGCGTCGCCGAAGGCGTGCGTGAGCTCGTAGCGGCGGTTGACGAGGAGCCGCGGCGGGGCGTGCTGCTCCAGCGTGTGGGCGGCGTAGCGCCGCTCCAGAGCGGGCCCGTCCTCGACGGCCGCGGGCGGCTCCGCGTACGCCGCCCGCGACGGGATGGGCTCGGGGACGGTGAGCGGGAGGTAGGGCAGGCGCGGGAGCGCCGACGAGGCGTTGTCCCGGCGGAACACGCGGTGCTTCTTGTCGAGGGCCACGAAGTCGCCCGTGACGCCGTCCACGTTCTCGGAGGAGCCGAGGAAGAGGAGGCCGCCGGGCCGGAGGGCGTAGTGGAACACCTCGAAGACCTGGCCCTGGATGCCCCGCTGGAGGTAGATCAGGAGGTTCCGGCAGCTCACGAGGTCGAGCCGCGAGAACGGGGGGCTCTTGACGAGGTTGTGTGGGGCGAACAGGATGACCTCGCGGATGGCCTTCTTGACGCGGTACCCGCTCCCCTCGGCCTGAAAGAACTCCCGGAGCCGGTCCGGCGTCACGTCGGCGGCGACGGTCTCGGGGTAGAGCCCCTCGCGCGCCACGGCGAGCGCGTCCTCGTCGATGTCGGTGGCGAAGACCTGGAGCGAGGGCGGGTGGGGGAGCGCGCTCGCGTGCTCGCACAGGAGCATGGCGACGGAGTACGCCTCCTCGCCCGTGGCGCAGCCCGGCACCCACGCGCGGACGCTGTCGGCGGCGCCCTTCTCGGCGAAGATCCGCGGCAGCTCGGCCTCGAGCGCGGCGAAGGCCTCGGGGTCGCGGAAGAACGACGTGACCGAGATGAGGAGGTCGCGGAGGAGGGCGTCGGACTCCTCGGGGTCGGCGCGGAGGCGCTCGACGTAGGCGGCGAGGCCGGGGAGGGCGTGGACCTGGATGCGCCGTCCGATCCGGCGGTTGACCGTCGAGCGCTTGTAGCTGGAGAAGTCGTGGCCGGTGCGGTCGCGGAGGATCGCGAACACCTCCGAGAGCAGGGCTTCCTCGGTCTCCTCGCCCGCCTCGGTGCGGGGGGGGAGCGGGAGCCGCGCAGCGTGCTGGTGGATCTCCGCGAGGCGCCGCCCGAGGACGTCGGCGGCGGCGGCCACGTCCACGAGCCCGGTGCGGACGGCGCTCTTGGGCATCCCGTCGTACTCGGCGTCGTCGGGGTCTTGCGCGAGCGTGAGGCCGCCGGCCTCCTTGACGGCCTTGAGCCCGAGCGCGCCGTCGCTGCCGGTGCCCGAGAGCACGACGACGGCCGCGTTCCCGGCCTGGTCCGAGGCGAGGGACCGGAAGAAGAGGTCGATGGGGGCGCGGTGGCCGCGCGGGCGGGCGGGCTCGGAGAGCTCGAGGCGGCCGCCGCGGATGCGGAGGCTCTTGCCCGGCGGGATGACGTAGACGTGGTCCGGCTGGACCTCCTGGACGCCGGCCACCTGCGCCACGGCGAGGCCGGTGTGGGTCTGGATCAGCTCGGCGAGCTGGCTCTCGTGGTCGGGCGAGAGGTGCTGGATGATGATGAAGGCCATGCCCGGCGCGTCCGGGAGCCCCTCGAAGAAGCGCCGGAGCGCGTCGAGGCCACCGGCCGAGGCCCCGATGCCGACGACGGGGAACGGCAGCGGCTGCGGGCCGTCGTCACGCGCCGTCGCCGTCTCGGCGGCGGCTTCCTCCCCGGCTAGGACCTCCTCCTCCGCAGCGCCGTCCCCCCTCGCCCCCGGCGAGCCGCGGGGGTGTGGGTCGGGTCGGGCCGGGAGGGCGGGGCCCTCCGGGGGGCCCGGGGCAGGCTGCGACTCCTCGTCGTGGGGTCGGGACATCGCGGCGAGAGGGTGCGGGATCTTCGCGGGGAAGCGTCGGTTCAGCGAGGGGCGGCCCTCCGCCTCGCTCTAACCAACGACGTGTTCGTCCATCCGTCCGTCTCGGTAGACGGGCAGACTGAATATAGACGGGCCCCGATCCGATCCCAAGCGGGCGGCGCGGTTCCCGCCTGCCCGAGTCCCTGCCTCTTTCCCTGCTGCGGAGCATCCGCATGGCCCCTCGTCCCACGCGCGATTGCCTCGTCGTCGGCGCCTCCGCCGGCGGCCTCGACGCCACCTCGTCGCTCCTCGTCCAGCTCGACGCTGGGTTCCCGGCCGCCATCCTCGTCGTGCTCCACGTGGCGGCCGAGGCGGAGGGGCGGCACGCGGCGCTCCTCGACCGGGCGAGCCCGCTCCCCGTCGCGCTCGCCGAAGACGGGGAGCCCCTCCGGCGCGGCCACGTCTACGTCGCGCCGCCGGACCACCACCTCTTCGTCGACCCCCCGACGGCGCCGGGGGCGGTGGGCCGGGCCGGCGTGGTGCGGGGGCCGAAGGAGAACCGCGTGCGGCCGGCCATCGACCCGCTGTTCCGCTCGGCGGCCGTCGTGTGTGGGTCGGGCGCGATGGGCGTGCTCCTCTCCGGGCTCCTCGACGACGGCGTGGCCGGGCTCGACGCCATCCAGCGCTGTGGCGGCGTCGCCATCGTCCAGGAGCCCGGCGACGCGGCGTACCCGGACCTGCCGCGGAACGCGCTCGCCCACCTCGCCCCCGACCACGTCGTGCCGGTCCACCGGATGGGCGGGCTCCTCCGCGAGCTCGCCGCGGCCGCGCCGCGTGCTGCCGTCGCGGTGCCGGACGACGTGGTGATGGAGACCCGTATCGCGAAACGAGCCGAGAGCAACGTGGCTGCTGACGACCGCATCGGAACCCCCGCCCCCTACGGCTGCCCCGAGTGCGGCGGACCGCTCTGGCAGATGGACGACGCCGTCCCGAAGCGCTACCGCTGCCACGTCGGCCACGGGTACACGGCGCGGACGCTCCTGGCCGAGCAGGAGGAGCAGACCGAGCGGGCGTTGTGGGCCGCGTTGCGGACGCTGGAGGAGCGGGCCCACCTCCTGGAGGAGATGGCCGCCGGGGCCGATCCCCGAACGGGCCTCTCGCAGCGCGCCGCCGACGCGCGCCAGCACGCCGACCACCTCCGCGGGCTCCTCCTCGGCGGTGGCGATCCCGCCACCGGCACCGCCGCCCCCGGCGCCTCCGGCAACGGGGCACACGCAGGGGGCGAGGCCCCGCGTTGAGGACCGAGCCGACCCCCGCGACTCTGCCGACACTGCCCGTGATGTCCCCCCGCGTCCGACGCCCCCTGCTCCTCCTCGCCCTCGCCGCCGGCGCGGCCGTCCCCGCCGCCGAGGCCCAGCCGCGCGACGACCCCTCGACGATCCTCGACGACCGCGCCTTCGAGATGCCGGCGCGCCGCGGGCTCGGCCTCCTCTACAACGCCGAGTTCGCCGAGGCCGAGGCCGCCTTCGACACGCTCGCGGCGCGCTACCCGGACCACCCCGCCGCCGCCTTCCTCCGTGCCCTCGTCCCGTGGTGGCAGATCCTCCTCGACCTCGCCGACACCTCCCACGACGAGGCGTTCTACCGCGCCATGGACGAGGTTGTCCGGCAGGCCGACCGCCGCCTCCGCCGCGACCCCTACGACCTCGACGCCCAGTTCTTCAAGGGGGCTGCGCTCGCCTTCCGCGCCCGCCTTCGCGCCAACCGCCGCGACTACGTCCGCGCCGCCTTCGACGCCAAAGGCGCCCTCGACTACGTCGTCGACGTGGCCCGGCACGACCGCTCCAACGCCGACTTCCAGTTCGGCAAGGGGGTCTACGACTACTACGCCGCCGTCCTCCGCGAGGAGCACCCCCGCCTCCGCCCGCTCCTGACCTTCTTCGCCCGCGGCGACCGCGACCGAGGCCGCCACCTCCTCGAGGTCACCTTCCAGCGCGGCACCTACCTCCAGGCCGAGGCCGCCTACCAGATCGCCCTCCTCGAGTACGTCCACGAGCGCGACTACGACGACGCCCGCCGCTACGTGGGGTGGCTCCGCTACTACTACCCGGGCAACCCGTTCTTCCACACCCTCGAAGGCCGCCTCCACGCCTCGTTCGGCCACCTCGACGAGGCCGACGCCGTCTTCCGCGCCGTCCTCGCGCGGCACGACGCCGGGACCCAGGGCTACAACGCGGCGGCGGCCGAGCAGGCCCTCTACTACCTCGCCCGGAGCGCCATGGCGCGGCGCGACTACGACGCGGCGCTTGCGCACCTCGACCGGCTGGAGGCGGTGAGCGCGCGCCGCCCCGCCCCCTCGTCCTTCACCGTGCTCGGCCGGCTCCGCCAGGGGATGGCCCACGACGCCCGCGGCGAGCGCGAGGCCGCCCTCCGCCACTACGAGGCCGTCCTCGACGGGCCCGATCGCTCCGGCGCTCACGAGCGCGCCCGCGGCTACATCGAGTCGCCCTACCGGGGATGAGGCCGCCCACGAACCAGACCGCCCACGACGCGTGACACGGGACGCGTGAGGGGCCGCCTCTCTCACGTGTCACGCCAGCACGCGTTACGACTCATGCGCTTCCGCTACTCCGAGTTCGACCCCGAGCGCCACGGCCAGGCGCGCTCCACCTTCGACACGCTGTTCGACCTCTTCCAGCAGCTCCTCTTCCACACAGGGGGGGACGCCGACGAGGCGCTCCGCTGGCTGACCCAGATCGACGAGCAGTACGGCCTCACCGACGAGGGGATGGGGCTGGGCGACTTCATCGAGGAGCTCAAGGACCGCGGCTACATCGAGCGCGACGACGAGACGGGCGTGGTCCAGGTCACGGCCAAGACGGTCCGCGGCCTCCGCGAGCGCTCGCTCGAGGAGATCTTCAGCCAGCTCCGGAAGGGCGGGCGCGGCGACCACCGGACCCCCTTCAGCGGCGCCGGCAGCGAGCGCCAGCCCGAGACCCGCCCCTACAGCTTCGGCGACGACGTCCACGACCTCGACGTCACCGGCACGCTCTCGAACGCCGTCCGCCGCGGCGGCCTCGGGGGACCCGAGGGGTCCTTCAGCCTCCACGAGGACGACTTCCAGGTCTTCGAGACCGACCACCACACGAGCGTGGCGACCGTCCTCATGATCGACCTCAGCCACTCGATGGTGCTCTACGGCGAGGACCGCATCACGCCGGCGCGCAAGACCGCCCTCGCCCTCGCCGAGCTCATCACGACGCGCTACCCCAAGGACACCCTCGACATCGTCGCCTTCGGGAACGACGCGTGGGAGGTGCAGCTGAAGGACCTCCCGTTCCTCCAGGTCGGCCCCTTCCACACCAACACCCGCGCCGGGCTCGTCCGCGCCCGGGACCTCCTCCGCCGCCGCAAGAACCGGAACAAGCAGATCTTCCTCATCACCGACGGCAAGCCGAGCTGCCACTTCGAGGGGGGGCGGCTCTACCGGAACGCCTACGGCCTCGACCGGCGGATCGTCAACAAGGTCCTCGACGAGGCCGCCATCTGCCGCCGCGAGCGCATCACGATCACGACGTTCATGATCGCGCGCGACCCGTACCTCCAGGCGTTCGTGCGCCAGCTCACCGAGGTCAACCAGGGCCGCGCCTACTACGCCGGCCTCGACGAGCTGGGCGGGTTCCTGTTCGAGGACTACGTTCGCAACCGCCGGAAGACCACGCGGTAGCGGAGGCGTAGCTCGGGACGACGACCCACCCCCGCCATGCGCCGTGTCCTCCTGCTCCTCGCCGTCTCGTCCTCTGCCGCCCTAGCCCAGCCCGAGGCCGAGGTGACGGCCGCGCTGGCGCACGCGATCGCGCAGGCAGAGGCGGGGGAGGCCGAGGCCCTCGCCTCGCACCTCGCCTGCCTCTCCGGCGCCGGCGACGCGGCCGTCGTCCGTCCGTGCCTCGTCCCGGTCGACAGCGTCCGCGTCGCGGCCGTCGCCGCGCACCTCCGGGCGACCTACACGGGCGATCCGCCCTGGGTGCTCGACTGGCTCCGGTCGTCCGGGCCGCAGGGGGCGCTCGGGCACCAGGCGCAGGTCAAGGTGCGAGACGGGGAGCCGCCCACGACCGTCGAATACCGCTTCGTCCCGCACGGCGACGGCCTCCTCTTGGCCGATGCGGGGCCCGTGCGCCTCTCGCCGCCCCAGTCCCCTCCGCCGGCCTCGGACGAGGAGGCGGTCCAGCGCACGATGGAAGCCCTCTTCCGCCTCACCGGACCCGACGACGGGGCCGAGGCCGCCGCCCTCATGGCGTGCCCCGACCGGGAGGCCATGACCATCCGGCGGTGCGACCCCGCCGACCCCGCCGACCGCGTCCGCGCCGAGGAATTCCGCGCCCGCATCGGCGCCTTCCTCGGCCGCGTCGGCCCCACCGGCTGGGGCTTCACCGGCTACCGCACGAAGGCCGAGCGCGAAGGGACGTGGCATGTCCTCGCCATCGGCTACGTCGACAGGGGCGTGCGAGGCACGGCCTACGCCGCGTTCATCGAGGCCGGCGACGGGCTCGCGCTCGGGGACCTCGCCGAGTGGACCGACTGACCGCGGGAGCGGCTGGGGTCAGGGCTCGGCGGGGGCCCGCAGCGCGTCCACGAACGCGCCGGCCTCTGCCTCCAGCCGTGGGGCCTCGTCCAGCCCCTCGCGCCACGCACCCGGGAAGGCGGTCCAGCCGTTCCGCGCGCCTAGCAGCGCGCCGACGAGCGCCCCAACCGCGCTCGACGCTCCCCCCACGTTGACGGCTGAGAGCAGCGTGGCCTCCACGAGCAGGGGGTTGCGGACGAACATGGCGGCGGCGAACGGGAACGCCTCGTCGGCCGCCGTGCCGGTGCCACCGCAGCGATCCTGGAGATCGAGGGGCGTCTCGTCGAGGTGGCCGGCGAGGGCGTGGAGTTGGTCCGAGACACGGCCCGCGGCGCCGAACGTGGCCTCGGCCGCGCGCACCTCCTCGGCCACGTCCTCCAGGACCAGCCGCCCGTCCTCCGGCTCGAGCGCGCTCACGAGGGCGACGCGGACGGCGAAGGCGTGGCCGTAGGCCGCTGCCCGGGTCAGGGCTGCGCGCTCCGCGAGCAGGGCCGCTACCCACGCCATCGCCTCCTCCTCCGTCCACCCCCGGAGTGCCCAGGCGGCGCCGAGGGCGGCCGCCTCGGCCGTCGTTTCTCCGAGGGCCTCGGGCCGGCGGAGGGGGCGTGCGCCGAGGGCGGCGTCGAACGCGGAGCGGGCCGCGTCCGGCGCGGCCGGGTGCGCGGTGAGCGCGCGGGCGAGCGCGCCGAGGCGCCCGGTGTGGGCGGTCCACTCCCCGGCGCGGACGTCGCCGCGCTTCTCGTCGTCGCGGTAGCCCTTGATGCCGCGGTAGTAGAGGCGGACGTTCTGGTGGGAGAGGCCGTCGACGGGCGCGCCGAGGGCGTCGCCGACGGCGGCGCCGAGGAGGGCGCCGAGGAGGCGGTCACGGTCGGGCATGGCGGGGGCGGGGTGGGGGAGGGCGGATGGTACCGCCGCCGCGTGCGATCTTGCACGCCCACCCTCCCTCTCTGTCCGTGACCTGGTTCGCCGGCGCCTGGGCCGTCTTCCTGAAGGACGCGCGGCTGGAGCTGCGGACGCGCTTCGCGCTGAACGCGCTGGGCCTGTTCGTCGCCGCCGCCGTGTTCCTGCTCCGCTTCGCCCTCGGCGACGTCGCCGTGACGGCGCCCGTCGGCGCGGCGCTCCTGTGGGTCGTGATCCTGTTCGCGGCGACGGTCGGGTTGGGGCGCGCGTTCGTGGTCGAGGAGGAGCGGGGGACCGTGCTGCTCCTCCAGCTGTCGGTCCGGCCCAGTGCGGTCTACGGCGGGAAGCTGCTGTTCAACGCCGCCCTCCAGCTCGGCCTCAACGCCGTGGCCGCCCTCCTCTTCCTCGTCCTCGTGGCCCCGCCGCTGGCCGCGCCCGGCCTCCTCGCCGCCACGCTCGCCCTCGGCGCCCTCGGCCTCGCCGGCGCGACGACGCTGCTCTCGGCGCTCATCGCGCGGACGGCGTCGAGCGGGCCGCTCCTGGCCGTCCTCGCCTTCCCCGTCCTCATCCCCCTCCTCTTCTCGGCCGTGCGCGCCACGCGCGTCGCCTTCGAGGGCGGGGCGGTGTGGGCCGAGGCGCAGCCCGACCTCACCGCGCTCGTCGGCTACGCCGGCCTCGCCGTGACGGCCTCGTTCCTCCTGTTCGAGTACGTCTGGCGCGACTGAGCGCGGGTGGGGTGTGCACGGCGGGCAGCCGGTGCGCACGGCGGCGTGCTTCCCGGCCGTTTCACGGTCTCGGGCCCGTCGGCGCGAATCTTGGACGCTTCCCACGCGGTTCCAGCCGCCGGTCCCTCCCCCCGCCCATGACGCCTCCCGACCGCGACGCTCTCCCGATCCCCCGCTACGGGGTCGGCTTCCGGCTCTACCGGATCGTCGCCGCCGTGTGGGTGACCGTCGTGCTCGTGCTCGGCCTCCTCGGGCCCATCTCGAAGCTGCCCATCCTGGAGCACACCGCGCGGAACCTGTATTTCCACGTCCCGATGTGGTTCACGCTCCTGCTGGGATGGCTCATCGCGGGGTTCCACTCGCTCCGCTACCTCCAGACGGGCCGGCGCCTCCACGACGTGAAGGCCGAGCAGGCGGCGCTCGTGGCGTTCGTGTTCGGCCTCTTCGGCCTCGTCACGGGGACGATTTGGGCGCGGTTCACGTGGTACGTCGGGACCGACATCTGGTGGAACTCCGACCCCCGGCAGGTGATGGTGGCCGTTCAGCTCCTCATCTGCGCGGCCTACTTCGTCCTCCGCGGCGCGCTCGATGAGCCGCGGCGGCGCGGCCGGCTCGCCGCCGTCTACGCCCTGTTCGCCACGCTCACGCTCCCGTTCCTGACCTACGTGCTGCCGCGCCGGATGGCGAGCCTCCACCCCGGCGCCGAGGGCAACCCCGCCTTCAGCGAGATGGACATCGCGCCCGAGATGCGGTGGGTGTTCTACAGCGCCGTCGTTGGGTTCTTCCTCCTGTTCGGGTGGGTCTACACGACGCGCGTGCGGATGCGGCGGGCCGAGCTGCTCGCCGAGGACCGCGCCGTGGTCCACGCCTAGCCCAGAGTCCGTGAAAACCCCCTCCTGCCGTGCCCCACGCCCCTTCCGGCGTTAAACTTGCACCGATGCAGCTCGCCCCCGACGCCCCCGCGGCGCAGGACACGACGGTCGCCGTCCTCGACCCCGAGGCCGCGCAGGCCCTCACCACCCAGCCGCCGCAGGGGATCGAGCGGGTGATGCTCGCCGAGGACAAGCTGCCCGTGGTCCTCGCCGTGGTCCTCGTGATCTGGCTCGGGCTGCTCCTCCTCCTGTACCGCACCGACCGCCGCCTCGCCCGCGTCGAGCGCGACCTCCGCTCCTGACCCGCGGCCCCTGCTCCCCACCGCCATGCGCACCAAGACCCTCCTCGGCCTCGGCTTCCTCGCCGTCTTCGGGTTCCTCGTCGTGAGCAGCTTCGGCGAGCAGGTGGGCGGCTACGAGGCCTTCGCCGAGGCCGCCGAGAGCGGCCGCACCGCCCACGTCGTCGGCGTGTGGCTGGAGGACCGGCCGACGACCTACGACCCCGCCGCCAACCAGTTCTCGTTCTGGATGGCCGACGAGGAGGGGGCCGTCCGCCGGGTCGTCTACCCGAACCCGAAGCCGGCCAACTTCGAGGACGCCGAGCAGGTCGTCGTCAACGGCCGGATGGCGGGCGAGGTGTTCGCCGCCGACCACATTCTCGTGAAGTGCCCGTCGAAGTACAACGACGAGCGCGGGCTGGAGGGGATGACGCAGGAGACCGCGCTGGAGTAGGCCCCCTCCGCACCTGACGTGGAGCGAGCGCCCCGACCGTCGGAGCGCTCGCCTCCTTTCCGGCCGGCGG
>JAWWCA010000082.1:0-14443 GCA_033720695.1 Rubricoccaceae bacterium | reverse complement strand
CGCCCTCGGTGAAGACGGGGACGAGGCGGCCGTCGCGCTCCTCGGCGAAGAGGAGCATCCCCTGGCTCTCCAGCCCCCGGATCGTCCGCGGCGCGAGGTTCGCCACCACGATCACCTGCTTCCCGATCAACGCCTCCGGCGTCACGTGCTCGCGGACGCCCGCGAGCACCTGCCGCGTCTCGAAGCCGAGGTCCACGTCGAGGCGAAGGAGCTTGTCGGCGTTCGGGTGCGGCTCGGCAGCCGTGACGCGGCCGGCGCGGAGGTCGAGCCTGGCGAAGTCGTCGAACGTGATGGTCTGGGCGAGCGGAGCGTACGGCGCCTCGGACGCCGCGTCCTGCTCCTCGGCCGGGGCAGCCTGGGCGGCGCGGTCTTCGAGGAGCTGCCGCTGCGCCTCGATCTCCTCGTCCTCCACCTTCCGGAAGAGCACCGCCGCCTCACCGAGGGTGTGGCCCTCGGGGAGGAGCGACCGCCCGGCCTCGTCCCACCCGATGGACGCCTCGTCGGCGAGGAGGTCCGGGGTGCTGGGGCGGACGCCCCCCAGGTTCAGCATCGTGCGGAGGCGGGCGGCGCTGTGCGGGAGGACCGGCTCCATCAAGACGGCGAGCGAGGCGCAGAGCTGGAGCGCCACGTGGATGGTGTTGGCGCACGCCTGCGGGTCGCTCGTCCGCGTCTTCCACGGCTCGGCGTCGTTGAAGTACTTGTTGCCGAGGCGGGCCAGCGCCATCGTCTCACCCACGGCCTCGCGGAGGCGGAACCGCTCGTAGGCCGCGCCGATCCGGTCGGGGAAACCGGCGAGGGCGTCGAGCACGGCCCGGTCGGCCTCCGAGGGGTTCGTGAGGGCGGGGACGACGTTGCCCGAGAACCGCTGCGCGAACGTGAGTGCGCGGTGGACGAAGTTGCCGAGGACATCGGCCAGCTCGTCGTTGACGTGGGACTGGAACTCGTCCCAGTTGAAGTCGGCGTCGCGCGTCTCGGGGAGCGTCGTGGCGAGGGCGTAGCGGAGGAGGTCGGCGGGGAAGGCGTCGAGGGCCTCGTGGACCCAGACGGCCCAGCCGCGGCTGGTCGAGAGCTTGCGGCCTTCGAGGTTGAGGAACTCGTTGGCTGGGACGTCATCGGGCAGCACGAACGCCTCATCCCCGCCGAGGGCGTCGTTGAGCCGCATCAGAATCGCGGGGAAGATGAGCGTATGGAAGACGATGTTGTCCTTCCCGATGAAGTGGAGGAGACGCGGCACGGTGCCGTCGGGGTGCACCTGCCAGTAGCGGCGCCACCGCTCCGGCTCGCCCTGCGCCGCGGCCCACGCCTTCGTGATGGAGACGTAGCCGATGGGGGCGTCGAACCAGACGTAGAGCACCTTGCCGGAGGGCTCGCCCTCCACAACGCTGCCCTCGACCTCGGGCGGGACGGGCACGCCCCACGGGAGGTCGCGCGTCATGGCGCGGTCGGCGAGGCCGTCGTTGAACCAGGAGCGGACCTGGCCGAGCACGGTCGGCTTCCAGTCCTCCTTCTCGGCGATCCACGTTTCGAGGCGCGCCTGGAGACTGCCGAGGGGGAGGTACCAGTGCGTCGTCTCCCGCTCGACGGGCTCGGCGCCGGAGAGCGCGCTGCGGGGCTCGATGAGGTCGCCCGGCGAGAGCGACGAGCCGCAGTTCTCGCACTGGTCGCCGTAGGCCTCGGAGTAGCCGCAGACGGGGCACGTCCCGCGCACGAACCGGTCGGCGAGGAACAGCCCGGCCTCGGGGTCGAAGAGCTGGCGCTCGGTCTTCCGGGTGAAGGCGCCGTCCTCCTCCAGCCGGCGGAAGAATGCCTGGCTCGTCTCGCGGTGGACGTCCGCCGTTGTCCGCCCGTAGTGGTCGAACGCGATGCCGAGGCGGCCGAAGGCCGCCTCGATCTGGGCGTGGTAGCGGTCCACGATGGCCTGGGGCGCGACGCCCTCCTGCATGGCCCGGATGAGGATGGCGACGCCGTGCTCGTCGGAGCCGCAGACGAAGACGACGTCGCGGCCCTTGAGGCGCTGGTAGCGGACGTAGAGATCGGGGGGGAGGTAGGCGCCCGCGATGTGGCCGAGGTGGAGCGGCCCGTTGGCGTACGGGAGGGCGGCGGTGACGAGGATCGGGCGGGGGTCGGGCATGGCGGAGGTCGGGCAGAAGCCACGGGCGTCGTGGCCGTCGGCGGATGATACCGGTCAACCCCTCGATGGCTCGGCGGCCCGCTCCCCCGATTCCCAAACTCTCCGAAAGCGCACACCGAGCGGAGATACGCCCCCGGTACCTTTTCCCGTTCTGTGCGCGCCCGTTCCATCACTCCCACCCCCCATGACCCTCCGCGCCCTCTTCGTCCTCGTCGCCGCGCTCGGCCTCGCCGCCTGCGGCGGTGGGGAGGAGCCTCTTCCTGAAGCCGCCGACGTCGAGGCCCTCCGCGAGCGGCCGACGGCCGAGCAGGCCCTCTACCTCGCCGCCTACGAGATCGGCCAGCAGGTCCGCCAGCAGGACACCACCTTCAACGTGGACGCCTTCCTCCGTGGCCTCCGCGCCGGCTTCGAAGCCGACTCCGCCCTCGCCCTCCCCTACGCCCTCGGCTACCAACAGGGCCTCGACCTCCAGAACCAGGTCCGCACCGACACCTCGCTCTCGGACGACCTCGGCCTCTACGTCGCCGGGTTCCAGGAGGGCGTCGCCGACCGCGAGCGGCGGCTCACGCCGGCCGAGGAGCAGGCGGTCTCGGAGGCCATGCAGATGAACCAGCTCCGCCGCGAGGCCCTCACGAACCCCCAGGCCCAGCAGTTCCTCGCCGAGATCGAGTCCTCCGCCGCCGTCGCCGACTCGTTCCTGACGGCGAACGCCGCGCGGGACAGCGTGCAGACGCTCCCGAGCGGGGTGCAGTACATCGTCCGCGAGGCGGGCGCGGGCGAGAGCCCCGAGGAGGGCGACCGCGTCGTGGTCACCTACACCGGCCAGCTCCCCGACGGCACCGTCTTCGACAGCTCGCAGGGCCAGCCCGTCGACTTCGCGATTGGCGAGACGGTCCCGGGCTTCGACGAGGCGCTCCAGAACATGCAGATCGGGAGCACGTGGCGAATCTTCCTGCCGCCGAGCCTCGCCTACGGGGTGCAGGGCAACCCGCGCGGCGGCATCGGCCCCAACAGCGTGCTCATCTTCGACGTCTCGCTCGTGGACATCCTCGACCCGGTCTCGGAGGGCGGCACGGCGGCGCCGGCCGTCGGCGCGCCGCAGGTCCAGCCGGGCCAGTAGGCCCTCCCCACCCTGCGCCACGTCTGTAGAGGCGGCCTCCCCCGGCCGCCTCTACGCGTTCGGGCGCTCGCCGTCGTCCGGGCCGTCGGCGAGGAGGGACAGGAGCGCGGCGCCGTAGGCGTCCACCTTCGCCGGGCCGACGCCCTTGACGGCGAGGAGCCGCTCGACCGTCGCGGGGCGTGCGGCGGCGAGGGCGCGGAGCGTCCGGTCGTTGAAGACGATGTAGGGCGGCACCTCTCGGGCCCGGGCCGTCTCGGTGCGCCACTGCCGGAGCCGCTCGAAGAGGGCCTCGCCGTCGGCGTCGAGCGGCTCGGCGGCGTCGGGGGCCGCGGCGCGGCGCTCGCGCGGGGCCGTCGGCGCGTCGTCCATGTCGAGGGGGACGGCCTCGCGGTGGTCGAGGGCCTGCTCGCCGAGCGCCGTCAGCTCCACGACCGGGTACTCCCCGCCGGTGATGCGGAGGTAGCCCTTGAGGATGAGCTGCTTGAACAGGCCGTCCACCTCGTCCTGCGAGAGGAACGCGAGGCGGCCGAAGTAGGGCGAGCGCTCGTAGCGGGCCATCCCCTCGGCCTTCGAGCCGGTGAACATCTTGGCGAGGGTGCGGCGGCCGGCCTTCCAGCGGAGGCGGCGGACGGCGTCGAGGAGGCCGAGGGCGATGCGCGACGGCATCGGGAGGGCGTCCCAGGCGGGGAGTTTGTCGGGCGGGGCGCGCTTGAGGCGGGCCTGGACCTGGCAGTTGTCGCAGCACCCGGCCTCCGGGACCGCGAGGTCGTCGGCCTCGGCCATCGGGTCGCCGAAGTGGCCGAGGAGGAGGCGCCGGCGGCAGTCCCCCGTCTCGGCGTAGCGGACGAGCCGGGCGAGGTCGTCCGTCCGCGCCCGCCGCCGCCGCTCGACGCTGTCGAGGACGCGGTCGGCGGCGTCGCCGTCCCAGCGCCCGAGGCGCCAGACGCGGAGGGGACCCTCGTCGTCGAGCCGTTCGAGGGCGCCGATCTTCTCGAGGAGGCTGAGGCCGACGCGCCCCCCGACGGGGTGCTGCTCGGCGGCCTCGGCGAGGACTTCGGGGTCGGCGCGGACGAGGCCGTCGCCGGCCTGCCGCTCGGCGGCGCGGAGGAGGGCGCGGAGGCCCTTCTCGTCGGGCGCGTACTGCCCGATGAACCACTCGCGGAGGCTCCGGTCCTGCGGCGCGTAGAAGAGGACGGCCTCGGCGAAGGCGCCGTCGCGGCCCGCACGGCCGGCCTCCTGGTAGTACGATTCGAGGTTGGCCGGCATGTTCCAGTGCGCCACGAAGCGGACGTCGGCGCGGTCCACGCCCATCCCGAAGGCGTTCGTCGCCACGACGAGGTCGAGCGCCCGCCCGATGAACCGGTCCTGCACCTCGGCGCGCTCGGCGTCGGGGAGGCCGGCGTGGTAGGCGCGCGCCTCGCGCCCGGCGTGCTCGCGGATGTGCCGGGCGATCGCCTCGGCCTCCTTCCGCGTCGAGACGTAGACGAGGCCGGCCTCCCCGTCGCGCGCCTGGAGGAACTGCGCGAGCGCCTTCTTCTTCTCCTTCTTCGTGGGCGTGGAGCGGACGGAGAAGAGGAGGTTGGGGCGGTTGAAGCCGGTGACGAGGCGGGCGGCGTCGCGGAGGCCGAGCTGCTCGACGATGTCGTCCTGGACGCGCGGCGTGGCCGTGGCCGTGAGCGCCACGCAGGGGGGGCCGCCCATCCGGCGGCGGGCGTCGCCGACGGCGAGGTAGTCGGGGCGGAAGTCGTGGCCCCACTGGCTGACGCAGTGGGCCTCGTCGACGGCGAGGAGCCGGACGTCGGCCTGGGCGAGGGCGCGGAGGAAGCCGCGCGTCCGCAGCCGCTCGGGCGCCGCGTAGACGAGCGCGACGCGGCCCTCGGCCACGGCTTCCAGGGCCGCCCGCTGCTCGGCTTGCCCCTGCGACGAGTTGACGGCCACGGCCGGGACGCCCCGCGCGGCGAGGGCGTCCACCGGGTCCTTCATCAGCGCGATGAGCGGCGAGACCACCACGGTGACGCCGCCACGGAGCACGGCGCCGAGCTGGTAGACGAGGCTCTTCCCCGCCCCCGTCGGCATCACGACGAGGGCGTCGCGGCCGTCGAGGACGGGGGCGAGGGCCTCGGCCTGCCCCTCGCGCAGCGCGTCGAACCCGAAGTGCGCGCGCAGCGCGGCCTCGACATCGGAATGGACGGCGGAGGGGAACGCGGCGGGCACGGGGGCGACGTCGAGAACGGCGGGCACGGGCGGAGCGGGAGCCTACGAGACGGGGGGCAGCGCCACGAACGGCATCGCCCCCTGTCACGAGTCTGTCAGCCCGCCGGTGAAGGCGGCAGGGATCAGCTCTCGTAGCGGAGGCGGAGGCTCACCTGGATCTCCCCGTCGGCGCTCTCGAGACGGAGGAATTGGGGCCGGTCGCCGTCCACGAGGTCCTGGAGGTTGAAGGCCTCCGTGCTCCCCATGAAGTCGTCGTCCCCCTTCGTCAGCTCGGGGTCCTCGTCGTAGAGGTCGACGGCGAGGTTGGTGTTGAAGCGCGTGAAGACGGTCTCGTCGAGGGTCTCCTCATCGGGGCCCGGGGAGGAGGACCAGACGAGCGGGAAGTCGTTGGCGTCCACGTTCGAGAAGTTGTCCACGGGCGGGTCGAAGAGGAACGAGCCGGTGTCGTCGTTGACGAGCTCGACGAAGATGTCGGGCTCCTCGCCCACGCCGAAGGCGCCGCCGTCCCAATCGTCGCCGTTCTCGCGGAGGAGCGGCGCGTCGTCCACGATGATCTCGGTGATGATGACGCGTCGGATCGTGGTGTCGGGGTCGGAGGGGTCCCCCGTATCGCAGCCGGAGAGGGAGAGGGCGAGCATCGCGAGGGCGACGCCGAGGGCGGAGAGGCGGGTCATACCGAGTGCAGTCGAGTCTTGAAAGACGGAGAGGGTGGGGATGATACGGCCCTCGGGAAGAGGCCGGGCACGGAGCGGTCGGTTTCCCCCGATTCTGCACCCCGAGGCGGCGCCTGCAGGGCTATCCTGCCGTCTCCGTCGTCGCGTACGCCATGCTCTCAGACCAGACCATCGCCCTCCTCGGCTGCGGCAACATGGGGCGCGCCCTCCTCGGCGGCCTCCTCCGCTCCGACGGCCGCGGCCACGGCCTCGCCCCCGCCCGCCTCCGGATTACGCGCCGCACGCCGGCCGCCCTCGCCGCCCTCGCCGAGGAGTTCCCCGGCGTCGGCACGCACACGGAAAACGTCGAGGCGGTGCAGGGGGCCGACCTCGTGATCCTCGCCGTGAAGCCGCAGCAGGCGCTGGGCGTCGTCGAGGAGATCCGCCCGGCCGTCGCGCCCGGCACCCTCGTCGTCTCGATCCTCGCCGGCGTAACGACGGAGGCGATCTGCGAGGCCCTCGGGCAGGAGGTGCCCGTCGTCCGCGCGATGCCGAACACGCCCGCGCTCGTGGACGAGGGGGCCACGGCCATCGCCGCAGGCCGCTTCGCCGAGCCCGTCCACGTCGGTCGCGCCCGGGCCATCTTCGAGGCCGTCGGCGAGGTGGTCGAGCTGCCGGAGGCGATGATGGACGCTGTGACGGGGCTCTCGGGCTCGGGCCCGGCCTACGTCTACATGATCATCGAGGCGCTGACCGACGGCGGGGTGAAGCAGGGGCTGCCGCGGCCACAGGCCTTCCGGCTCGCGGCCCAGACCGTCTTCGGCGCCGCCCGCCTCGTCCTCGAGACGGGCAAGCACCCCGCCATCCTCCGCGACGAGGTGACCACGCCCGGCGGCACCGCGATCGCCGCCGTCGCCGACTTAGAGAGCCACGGCCTCCGGACGATGCTCATCAACGCCGTCGCCACGGCCACGCGGCGGTCCTCCGAGCTCAGCCGCCTCGGCGGGCCCTGACGCCGGGACCCGCGCGCCCCTCCCGGGGTACGAATCTGGCTGCGCCTGCGCCCCCATGCCGCTCGTCATCCCCGCCATCGACCTCCGCCACGGCCATTGCGTCCGCTACTGCGACGGGCGTGAAGAGGAGGCCGTCTACTTCCACGATCCCGTGCGGATGGCGAAGCTGTGGCGCGTCCAGAACGCGAAGGTCCTCCACCTCATGGACCGGGACCCGCGAGAGGGCGAGCCGGCAGGCGACAACCGCGAGGTGATCGCGAAGATCGCCGCCGCGCTCGACATCCCCGTTCAGGTGGGCGGGCGCGCCTTCGCGCTCGAGGACGTCGCCGACCTCCTCAACCTCGGTGTCTACCGCGTCGAGATCGCCTCCGAGGCCGCCCGCGACGCCGACTTCGTGGAGGAGGCCGTGCGCCAGTTCGGGAGCAGCCGCGTCGTGGTGGGCGTGCCGCTGGGCGACGACGGCGCCCTCGACCACGCGGCGGCGCTGGAGGCGCGCGGGGTGCGCCGGTTCGTGGCGGCCGAGCGGGCCCGGAGCAGCACCCTCGAAGGCCCCCCCGTCCAGAGGCTCCGCGCGCTCGTCGACCGGCTGGGGCAGGCCCGGGTCACCGCCGCTGGCGGCGTCGGCGACTACCGTGACCTCCTCGCGCTCCAGCCCCTCGCCCCGCGCGTCGACTCCGTGATCGTGGCCCGGGCGCTCTACGAGAACCGGTTCCCCTGCCAGCGCTTCTGGTGCTGGCACGACCTCGCCCGCGTCGACCTCGAGCGCTTCTCGACGGCTCCCCTCTCCTGACCCCATGGCCGACCACCTGCCGACCGCCAGCGACGCCTCCCGCCGCGGCCTCCGCCTCCTCCGGCTCGCCCTCGCCACGATCGTCGTCCTCGCGCTTGGCATCGCGGTCTGGACGGTGGACCAGGCGCTCTCGAACCCGGACGTCCGCCTCAAGCGCCCCGGCTGGCTGGAGACCGGCGCCGCCTTCGACTTCTCGTTCTGGCTCCCCCTCCTGGCGACCGTCGTCGTGGGGGGCGGCCTGGTGTTCTACGTGTTCTGGCGTGCCTACCGCCGGATGCAGGCGGGCGAGGACCTGTACGCGAATCGGCTGGGACGCCCCCGCGATGACGCCTGAGCCCCGCCCACCGCTGGCCCGCCGCCCCTCACGCAGGCGCCTGCTCGCCCTCGCCGTCGCGCTCGCTCTCCCCCCTGCTGCGCTCGCCCAGCCGGTCTATGACACCGCGGACCCGATGCCGCGGCTGCGGGGTGGGCTCCCCGCTCTCCAGGAGGCCACCCCGTACCCGGCCGAAGCCCTCGCGGCCGGCCTCTCCGGCCGTGTCCTCGTGTCCTTCGTCGTCGACGAGCAGGGGCGGGTGACCGACGAAGAGGTCCTCCGAAGCGCTCACCCCCTCCTCGACGAGGCGGCCCTCGCCGGCATCCGTCAGGCGCGGTACGAGCCCGGCCGAATCGACGGCGCCCCGGTGGCCGTGCGCATGGTGCTGCCCGTGACCTTCGCACTCCCCGACGGTGCCGACGGCGTCGGGGAGATGGCGGGCCCGCCGGCCGAGGCCCCGGTCGACCAGGTGGACGAGATGCCGGAGATCGTAGGCGGTCTCGGGGCCCTCGCGGAGCGGGTCCGCTACCCGCCAGAAGCGGAGGCCGAAGGGATCGAGGGCCGCGTGTTCGTGATGTTCGTCGTCGGCGGGGAGGGCCAGGTGACGGAGGCCGAGGTCGTGGCGTCGGCTCACCCCCTCCTCGACGAGGCCGCGCTCGCCGCCGTCCGTGCCACCCGTTTCCGGCCGGGGCGTCAGGCGGGCCGGCCCGTGCCGGTCCGGATGGTCCTCCCGATCACGTTCGCGCTCCCCCAGGAGAGGTAGCCTCGGCGAGCAGCGACGCGACGAATCGGAAGGCGGCGGCGGTGAGGCCGGGCGCCTCGCTCTCCCGCGGCCCGGCCACGTTGAGCGTGCGGATCGCGTGCTGCCGGCACCATGCCAGGGCGGCCTCCGACGCCTCCGGCGCCGTGGGGTCCACCACGAGGAGCGGGCGCCCTAGCGCCTCGGCGTGCGCAGCGGTGAGCGCGGTTCCCCCCCGGAGCGGCCTCCGGCCCAGGATCAACGTGCCGTCGCTGTCACGGACGTTCCGCCGGGTCCGCTCGGCGTACTCGGGCGAGGGCGTCTCTCGCAGGGGGTAACGCTCCGGAATCCGGCCGTCCTCGGCACGGCGGCCGGCCGGGCACCAACCCCCGCACGCGACGCCCGCATCGAGGGCCGCATCGAGGGCGGCCCGGTCCACGCCCGTCTGCCCTCCCGACACAATTCGGCGCAGCACCGGCTCGGCCTCTGTCACGGCGAACCCGTCGGGCTGTCAACGTGGCAATCCGAGGGGTCTTGGCACATCTGATGCATGGGTTTACTCCGACGTTAACCGGTGACGAGATCGCCGACCCGGCGCCCCCGTCGCCCTCATCCCATCTATCCACAACCTAACCCCTCATTTGCCATGAACGGTCTCACCCGCACCCCCGCGCGCGAGCTGAGCCTGCTCCGGCGCGAGATGGACCGCCTCTTCAACGACTTCCTCCCGGCCCGCCAGGGCGAGGGCGCCAGCACATCCGTCTGGATGCCGCGCGCCGACCTCGCCGAAACGGACGACGCCTGGCTCCTCTCGCTCGACCTCCCCGGCCTCACCGCCGACGACGTCGAGGTGACGATGGAGGACGACACGCTCACCGTCAGCGGTGAGCGGCAGGCCTCCCGGGACCAGCAGGAGGGCCGGTTCCACCGCATCGAGCGCAACTACGGCCGGTTCTTCCGCACCGTGCAGTTCGCGACGCCCGTCGACGCCGACAACATCGAGGCGTCGTTCGAGGACGGCGTCCTCACCATCCGGATCGCGAAGGCGGAGGCGAGCAAGCCGCGACGCATCGAGGTCCGGGGCGGCACGGGCCGCCACACCTCGGAGGGCGACGGCCACAACGCCGACGCCCGCCAGCTGGAGGTCAACACGGCGGACTCGTCCTCCTGACCGGACGCTCCGTCCCCCCTCCCGCCCCGCCCGATACCTCGCTGTCGGGCGGGGCGGCTTGTTGCAGAGCCCGGGCACGCCGTTTGTCCCCCAGCACGTTCCCGACTCCCACCGTCCCCCCTGCGCCATGACCCCGATGCTTCGCCTCCGCCTCGCTGCCCTCGCGCTCGCCGCCGTCCTCGCCGCAGGACAGGCGGTCGCCCAAGACGCCAACGCCGTCGCCCAGCGCCTCCAGGCGCGGTACCAGGCCCTCGACGCCCTCCAGGCCGACTTCACGCAGTCCCTCGGAGGGGCCTCTCTGGAGGGGAGCCTCACCGTCCGCGGCGACGCCTTCCGCATCGAGTTGCCTACCCAAACCCTCGTCTCCGACGGCCGCACGCTCTGGTCCTACTCCCCCGACGACAACCAGGTCGTCGTGCAGGACTACACCCAAGAGGACCTCGGCTTCTCCATCGGGCAGGTCTTCACCGACTACCTGGCGGTGTTCCGACCGACGGGCGCGACGCGGGCCACGCTCGGGGGGGTCCAGCACGACATCCTCGCCCTCGTCCCGCGCCAGGCCGGCACGACGGTCCGCGACGCGACCCTCTACGTCCGCTCCGCCGACGCCGTCCCGACCCGAGTGCGCGTGCACGACGTGAACGGGCAGACGCTCGCGTTCGACCTCTCGAACGTGCGCCTCAACCCGAGCGTGACCTCGGAGACGTTCACCTTCCGGTACCCCCGCGGCGTCGAGGTGATCGACCTGCGCTCGTGACGGCCGCGGCGCAGGCCCGGGGTCCCCGGGCTTCACGCATCACGCATCGCGGGACCACGAGCTTGCTTCTATCTTCGAGCGGGGCTGCCTGGGCAGCCCCGCTTCTGTGTCCCCCCACCCTGCCGTGTCGCCTCGCGTCAAGACCGTCCTCGCCGTTCTCGGCAGCTTCGTGCTGGGCGGGGGGTTGCTGTACCTCGCCCTCCGGGGGGTCGACTTCACGGCCGTCGGTGAGGCGCTCGCCGCCGCGAACTGGTGGTGGCTCCTCCCCCTGCTCCTCGCGACGCTCGCCGCGCACCTCTTGAGGGCGTGGCGGTGGAGGCTGATGCTGGAGGCGCTGCCCGGCCCCGAGGGCCAGCCGCCCGCCCCCGTCCCGCTCCGCCTCGCGTTCTACTCGGTGATGATCGGGTACATGGTCAACTACGCGGCGCCGAGGGCCGGCGAGGTGGCGCGCGCGGCCAACGTGGCGGCCCAGACGCCGCTCCGCTTCTCCGGCGTGCTCGGCACCGTCGTCGCGGAGCGGGTGCTCGACGTTCTGACGCTCGCGGCGGCGCTGCTCAGCGTGCTGGCGCTGTACCGGACGCGGCTGGCGTCGGTGCTCGACGCCTTCGCCGAGAATGCGGGGGCGGCGCTGGCCGCCGTGCCCTGGGCCGTGGTCGCCGCGGCGCTCGCCGTGACGGCGGGCGCCCTCGCGCTGCTGGGCTGGGCGCTCTACCGGCGCCGACGGGGGGCAGGCGGAGCCGTCGGCACCCTCGCGCGCTCGTTCCGCGACGGCCTGCTCTCGCTCGTTCGCCTCCGGCGCAAGGGGGCCGTCCTCCTCGCCACCGCCGGCATCTGGGGGCTCTACGCCGTCATGGCCGACCTCCCCCTCCGCATGTTCGGGCTCAGCGCGGCCTACGGGCTCGGCGTCGTCGACGCCTGGGCGCTCATGAACGTCGGCGCCATTGGGATGTCGCTCCCCTCGCCCGGCGGGACCGGCTCGTACCACTACGTGACCGTCGAGACGCTCGGGCTCCTCTTCGGGGTTGCGGCAGCGCCGGCGGCGACCTACGCCCTGTTCTCGCACGCGGCGCAGCTCGTGCTGTACGCCGTGGGCGGGTTCGTGTGCCTGCTCCTCCAGGGGACGAGCGTGGGGGCGCTCCGGGAGCGGGCCGCGTCCGCGCCGCGCCCCCCCGAGGCGGGCGCGGCCCCGGCCGAGGCATGAGGCGCTGCCTCGCCCTCGGGCTCGCCGTGCTCGCGCTGAGCGGCTGCCGGGAGCCCTCCCCGAACCGGAAGCGCCCCCCGCTCTACGCCGGCTCCACCCCGGCCGCCGCCCTCGACTCCCTCGCAGGCGACCGCCCCGTCGAGGTCTCGGTCTCGGGCTACGTGGCCGACGAGACGGACGGCCGCGTATTCCTGCTCGACGACGGGACCGGCCTCGCCCGCGTGGCGCTGCCCGAGACTCTCTCCACCCCGACGCCCCTCCCTGTCGGCACGCGCATGCTCGCCCAGGGACTCCTCCGGCGCGTCCGGGGCGCCCCTCTCGTGGAGGCGGAGGCGTGGCAATACGACTCGACGGCGGTTCCCGTCCGTTCACCCTGACGGTTCAACCGTTCAGCGGGAACGGCTTGGGCTTGCGCAGGCCGCGTCGTACCGTTTTCCTGGGCGGCAGGCCCCTCACCCCGCGACCACCGACCACCCCCTCCCTCCTATGCAGGCCACGGCAGAGCAGAACCCCCTCAGCGGGCTCGTCAGCGAAGACGTCTACGCCCTCCTCCAGGAGCACGACCTCCTCAGCGAGAAGGGCGTCCGCGACTACCAGATCCGCAAGCAGTTCCGCCTGATGCGCCGCCGGAACGTCCCGGCCTACGAGGCCATCGAGGAGCTGCGCGAGCAGCACCCCTACCTCCAGTTCGACACGATCCGCAAGATCGTCTACGGCCTGCGCAAGCGGAAGTAGCGCCATCGAACGGCGCCCTCCGCCTGCCCCGGATCTCCCATGGATTGGGTGAGAGACGGACGGGGACCCGCACCCCCGTCCGGTCAGAGGGAGCGAGGCCGCGGCCTTCGGGTCGCGGCCTCGTTTTTTCCTTAGGCCCGGTCGCGCACGGCCGCGAACAGCGCGATGCCCGTGGCGACGGAGGCGTTGAGGCTCTCGGCCGGCCCCCGCATCGGGATCGCCGCCAACACGTCGCAGGCCGAGCGCACGCGCGGCCGCATCCCGCGCCCCTCGCTCCCGACGACGAGGACGACGGGGCGGTCCCAGTCGTAGGCCCACACCGTCGTTCGTTCCTGGTCCTCACCGTCGCCTCCATCGAGGCCCACGGCCCAGTAGCCGCGCTCCTTGAGGGCGAAGAGGGTCTCCGCGAGGTTCGTCACGCGGGCGATGGGGACGCGGGGCGCCAGGCCCGCGCTGGCCTTGACGGCCGTGGCCGAGAGCGGCGCCTGCCCCCGCTCGGGCACGATGACGCCCGCCGCGCCCGCCGCCACCGCGCTCCGCAGGATCGCGCCGAAGTTGTGCGGGTCCTCGATCCCGTCGAGGGCGAGGAGCACAGGCTTCCGCGCCCGCACGTCGTCGAGGGTGGGCGCGATGGCGGCCAGCATCGCGTCGAGGTCGGCGTAGGCGACGGCCGCTGCGAGGGCGACGACGCCCTGGTGGTTGACGTCGGGCGCGAGGCCGTTGAGCCTCGCCAGGGGGACGACCTGCACGGGCACGCCGGCGGCCTTCGCCGCACGCCGGATCTCGGCCACCGCCCCCCCCTGCGCGCCCTGCTGGAGAAGCACCTTCTCGAGGCTCCGCTCGCCGTGCGCCAGCGCCTCGCGCACGGGGTTGCGGCCGGCGATGACGGTGGTCTCGGGCGTTCTCATCGAGCCAGGGCCTCCACCCGGGCGTGAAGGTGCTCCACGTACCCCTCGTGCTCCGGCTTCATCAGCACGCTCCGGAGCACGCGCGCCTCGCCAGCATCCACGGCCACGTCGGGGAACCGGGCGGCGAGCCGGCGGGCATCGAGACGGTACAGGCTGAGGTAGACCGGGTCGTCGGGGTCGGCCATCGCCCGCTCGAAGACGCGCTGGCTCGCGGCGTCCATCTCCGACAGCAACGCGGCGTCCGGGGCGTAAACCACGATGTCGGTCTCGGGCGGCAGGACCAGGTGGAGGACGTCCGAGGAGCGCAGCCTCTCCGCCCAGCGCCGGGCGGCCCGGAGGCCCGCCGCGAGGATGAGCCCGAAGCCGCTGTCGGCGCGGAGGGGCAGCGCCTGGAGGGTGAGCCAGAGCGCGCCCGCCGCCGCGCCCGGCCGCGAGCACTCCAGACTGATCTCGCCGAGGTGGAGCCGGTCCGAGGTGAAGTAGGTGTAGGGCGAGTCGTGGCGGTAGAAGCGGCCGACCGACGGGTCGCGGAAGAGGACGCACCCGCAGCCGTAGGGCTGGAGCCCGTGCTTGTGCGGGTCCACGACGACGGAGTCGGCCTCGGCGATGGCGCGGAAGTGTTCGACGGGAAATCCTGCCAGCCCCGCCGCCTCGCGCTCGTCCGTCCGCAGGAGATAGTCGAGGGCGCCGAGCCGGAT
>JAWWCA010000081.1:0-14483 GCA_033720695.1 Rubricoccaceae bacterium | reverse complement strand
TCTCGAACGAGGCGCCCTGGACGGCCTCGAAGCCGTTGTCGTAGACCTTCCGGAGGTTGTCGAGATGGACGCTTGCCATGGTCTGGAGTGTTGGAGATGGAGGATGGCGGGCGAGGTCCGGTGGTAGGCGAGAGGGTAGGCGTCCATCCTCTACTCGCCATCCTCCATCCTCTAGCCTTTCACGGCGCCGAGGGTGAGGCCGGAAATGAGGTAGCGGCTGAGGAGGAGGAAGAGGAGGATCACGGGGACCGAGACCACGAGGGCGCCCGCCGCATACAGCCCCCACTGCGTGGTCATCGAGCCCTGGAACATCTTGAGGCCGAGCGGGAGCGTGAACATCGCGGTGTCCTGAAGCACCACGTTCGCGACGACGTACTCGTTCCACGCCGTCATGAACGAGAACAGCGCCGTGATGACGAGGGCGGGCGCGGCGAGCGGGAAGACCACCTTCGTGAAGGCCTGCCACGGCGAGCACCCGTCGATGCGGGCGGCCTCTTCGAGGGCCACCGGGATGGTGTCGTAGTACCCCTTCATCTGCCACACGCAGAACGGGAGCGCCGTCGCCGTGTAGATCACGATGATGCCGAGGTAGGAGTTGAGCAGCTCGAGCGCGATGAGGACGACGTAGAGCGGGAGCAGCAGCATCGTCGCGGGGAACATCTGGGTCACGAGCAGCCCGCTCAGCATGGCGCCGCGCCCCCGGAAGGGGAAGCGGGAGAGCGCGTAGCCGGCCGTCGAGGCCAGCGCCACGCCCGTAGCCGTGACGACGAGCGAGACGACGACGGAGTTGAACAGCCAGCGGAGGAACGCCGTCTCGGTGAACAGCTCGCGGAAGTTGTCGAGCGTGGCGCCCTCGGGGATGAGGGCGAGCGAGGTCGAGAGCAGCTGGTCGCCCGGCCGCAGCGAGATCGTGACGATCTGCGTGATGGGGTAGACGGCGATGAAGGCGAAGAGGGCGAGGACGGCGTAGGTGCCGGCCATGGCCATGAGCCGCTTCGCGGTGACGGGTTGCTGGGCCATCTCAGTACGCCGCCTCGGTGGCGTTCGTCTTCTTGAGGAGCACCTGGGTGAAGATGAACAGGACGCCGAAGATCACCATCGACAGGGCCGCGGCCCAGCCGAACCGGTACATCTGGAAGGCGGCCTCGTAGACGTAGGAGACCAGGATGTGCGTCTGGTCGTTGGGCTCGCCGCCGTTCGAGACCAGCCACACCACGTTGATGTTGTTGAACGTCCACACGACGCCGAGCGTGATGGCCGGGATCATGACCGGGCGGAGGAGCGGGACCGTGATGGTCCGGAACTTCCGCCACGCCCCGGCGCCGTCCACGTCGGCCGCCTCGTAGAGCTCCTGGGGGATCGACTGGAGGCCGCCGAGGGCGACCACCATCATGAAGGGGAAGCCGAGCCAGACGTTCGTCAGGATCGCCGCGATGAACGCCTCGGTCGGGCTCGTCAGCCACGCCACCGGCCCGGCGTGGAGGAACTTCGTCAGGAAGAGGTTGACGGCGCCGTACTCGAAGTTGAACATGCCGCGCCACGTCAGCGCCGTGATGTACTGCGGCAGCGCCCACGGCAGGATCAGGAGCACCCGCCATGCCGGCTTCCCCCGGACGAACTTCTCGTTCAAGAGCACGGCCAGGAACACGCCGATGCCGACGTGGAAGACGACGTTGACGAGGGTCCAGATGAGCGTCTTGAGGAAGACGGCCCAGAACGCGGGCTCCTGGAACACCGCCGCGTACTGCGCGAAGCCGATGAGCTCCCAGTCGCGGATGTGGTACAGGTTCATGTTCGAGAGCGACAGCACCACGTTGTAGACGAACGGGTACGCCACCACGGCCAGCACCACCGCGACCGTCGGCCCGAGGAGGGCGAAGAGGAAGAGCCGGTGGCGCCACGCTTCGCCCCGTCCGCGCCGAGGCGCCGCGCGGCCGTCGGGCGAGGCCACCGGGGCGCCCTGCCCGGCCTGCTCCTTCGTGCGCTCGCGGGCCTCCAGCCCGGCCGTCGTCGGTTTGGCTTCGAGCATGGGCTAGGCCGGTTGGAGGGCGCGATGCTGGCGGCGACGCCAGAGCGGCCGGAGGCCGAACCAGAACGAGAGGGCCGCCACGAGGAGGAGCCCCGCCACGAGGAACGAGCGGCCGGCGTCGCCCTCGCTCTCGAGGAAGGTGTCGGCGATGCGCTTTTCGACCTCGGCCTGCATCAGCGCTGCCCCCTCCTCGGGCGTCACGGCCCCGTTCATGACCAGCTGGTAGGGCCCGCGCGTGCCGTCCCAGATCTGGCGCAGCTGCGGCTCGACGGGCATCATCCGCCCCGCCTCCAGCGCCTCGATGGACGCCTCCAGCACCGGGTCGCCGCTGGCGGCCACGGCCTCACGCACGGACGGGATCGTCGGGATCGTCTTGAGCGTCTCGGCCATCTCGCGCTGCACCTCGGGACCGGTGAGGTACAGCAGGAGGTCGCGCACGTAGGGCAGCTTCTCCTCGTCCACGTTCACGTTGACGGAGTAGCCCTTGGGCGCCACCATCGGCGCGGCGGGGAGGCCGGTTTCGGTCACGACCGGGAGCGGCGCGATCGCGTAGTCGATGCCGGAGTCGCCGTAGCCGGACCACGCCCAGGGGCCGTTGATGATGCTCGCGGCGCGGCCCTCCTTGAACAGGGTCTCGGCCACGTCGTAGTCGCTCTCGGCGGGGATGACGCCGTAGCGGTCGCGGAGGTCGAGGACGAACCGGATGGCCTCGACCGTGGCCTCGGTGTCGAGCGTGGGGTTCCCCTCGTCGTCCATCACCCACCCGCCGAAGCCGGTGAGGAAGGGGATGAAGAAGAACGGCTCCCGGTAGTTCCACGTCAGCCCGTACTGGTCGGCGCGTCCGTCGCCGTTCGTGTCGACGGTGAGGCGCTGGAGGGCGTCGACGAGGGCGTCGGTCGTCTCCGGGGGCTCGGGCAGGAGCTCGCGGTTGTAGACGTAGACGAGGTGGTTGCCCACCTGGTCGGCCACGAGCCACGGCGGCCCCTCGGCCCCCGCCGCCTCGGACCACCGCACGATGCCGTCGTCGGAGAACTGCGCGAGGGCCTCGTCTCCGAGCACCTCGTCGAGCGGCATCAGCGTCTCCGTCAGGGCGAGGACGCCCACGTTGTCGGCCGGCCCGAAGATGAGATCCGGCCCCTGGCCGCCCACGGCGGCGATGACGAAGAGGTTGCGGAGCTCCTCGGTCTCGCGATACAGCGGCTCGACGACGACGTCCTCGCGCTGGGCGTTGTACCGCGCGATCACCTCGTCGAAGAACACGCGCTCGGCCCCGGTCTTCTGATGCCAGATCGTGAGGTGGACGCGGTCATCCTCCGCCCCGCATCCCGTGACCAGGGACGCCAGGATCGCGCAGGCGAGGCCGAGGAGGAGCCGCCGCATCGTCAGGCGCCGGTGCGATGGAGGACGAGGCCCGTGCGTGGGGGGACCTCCAGGACCAACCCCTGGGCGTCGTCCTGCACGCGGGAGGGCTCGTCGGTCGTCGTGAAGACGGACCCGTAGCGGCCCGCCGCCGGCTTCTCCACACGCACGCTGTGCGCCGCGTCGGAGCGGTTCATCACGACGACGAACGCGTCGTCGCCATGCGTGCGGGCGAAGGCGAAGAGGTCGCGGTCGTCGTCGGTGAGGAGCACGCGGAAGTCACCGCGGCGGAGGGCGGGGTGCTCGTTGCGGAGGGCGATGGCGGCCTGGTAGAAGGCGTGGAGGTCGTGGTCGAAGGCGACCTCGTCGCAGGCACGCTCGCGGCCGAGGGGGTCGGCGCACTGCGGGTCGTACGCCAGGTCCGGCCACACCATCGGCATGCGGTCGTCGGGGTCGTCGGCGCCCCACATCCCGGCCTCCGTCCCGTAGTAGATCATCGGCGCGCCGACGTACGTCATCTGGAACAGCGCCACGAGCCGCTGGATCTCGCGCTCCGCCTCGGTCGGCGCGCGGACGAGCACGGCTTCGTTCCAGCGCGGCGAGACGCGGCTGCCGACGTCGAAGTCGTAGCGCTCGGCGTTCTCGTAGGGCAGCCGCTTCGCGTTGACGATCATCGACGCGAGGCGGTCGGTGTCGTGGGAGTCGACGAGGTTCTGGTTGGCGGGGCGGAAGGCGGGGTGGTAGCTCTCGCGCCGCTCGTTCAGCATCTCGGCGAACTGGCCAGGCGTCGCCTCGCCATCGATCAGGAAGCCCTTCACGGGGTAGGCGAAGGCGTGGTAGTTCATCGTGGCCGAGAAGCCGCCCTCGCGGAGGAAGTCGTCGCCTTCCTCCCACAGCTCCGTGACGGTATAGGCCTCGGGGTTGAGGTCGCGGACGTGCGCGTTCCAGTCCACCCAGAACTGGATCGGCACCTCGTTCGCCACGTCGAGCCGCCACCCGTCGATGCCGTCCGAGGGGTCGCCGTCGCCGTCGGGGTCCATCCAGCGGGCGGTCGCGTCGAAGACGTAGGCTTTGGGGCCGGGGTGGAGGTCGAGGCCGTCCTCGGTGTCGGCGAACTCCGGCAGCGTGTCCACGTCCCACCAGCCCTTGTAGTCGAACTCGTTCTCGGGCGTGGCCGGGTCGTCGAAGGCGCGGACGATGTACCAGTCGGCGTAGGGCGAGTCCTGCTGCCGCTCGCGGAGGTCCTCGAAGGCGAAGAAGTCGCGGCCGGTGTGGTTGAAGACGCCGTCGATGACGACGCGGATGCCGCGAGCGCGGGCCTGCTCGATCAGCTCGAGGAAGAGCTTGTCGGCCTCCGTCCAGTGCCAGGTGTCGGGGTCGCTCGTCTCCTCAGCCATGAGCGCGAAGTCGCCCGCGGGGTCCGGCCCGAAGTGGGGGTCGACGTGGTGGAACGTGTTGCCGTCGTACTTGTGGAGGGAGCGGGCGTAGAAGACGGGGTTGAAGTAGATCGCGTTGATGCCGAGGTCGGCGAGGTAGTCGAGCTCGTCGATGACGCCCTGGAGGTCCCCGCCGTAGCGGCGGTCGAAGACGCCGTGCTCGTAGAAGTCGTCGCCCTTCTCCTCCTCCCAGGCGTCGCGGGCGTACCAGTCGCCGGTCCAGGGCGAGATCTGCCACGACGCGGGCACGCGCCCGTCGACGGGGAACTCGAGCGAGGCCCGCGTGGGGTCGTTGCTCGGGTCGCCGTTGCGGAAGCGCTCGGGGAAGATCTGGTAGAAGACGGCGTCGGTCGCCCAGTCGGGGACGTTCTCGGCGACGGGGCCGCTCCCCTCCCCGGCCGGCGCCTGCGCGTCGGCGCACCCGACGAGGAGGGCGAAGAGGCCCACCACGCCTGCCGTCCGGACGGCCCGGAGCGATGGGGGGAGCGAGACGTGGCTGTGGCGTGGGGTCGGAACCATCAGAGCGAACCGGCGCGGGCTAGCGGGTGAGGGTGAGCTTGGTGGTGGCGCTCTGGCCGGCGGCGGCGAGGCGGACGACGTAGACGCCGCTCGGGAGGCCCGCGGCGCTCAGCTCGGCGCGGTAGCTCCCGGCCGGGAGCGGCTCGCTGACGAGGACGGCCACGCGGCGGCCGAGGAGGTCGAACACCTCCAGCTGCACGTCGCCCGGCTCGGGCACGGCGAAGGCCAGCGTCGTCGCGGTCGAGAACGGGTTGGGGGCCGGGCCGTCGAGGCGGAAGGCCACCGGCCGCGTGTCGTCCTCGACGGGCACGGCATAGATGCCGGCCGGCGGCGAGGGGAAGTCCACGGTGGAGTAGATGCGGGCCTCGCCGGGCTTGAGGATGAACGGGTCGTTCGTGTTCGTGACCTCGATCTCCTCGTCGGTGAAGAACTCGTACCACGTCCCCGTCTGGTGGAACTCGGGGAAGACGGCCCGCTCTTCCAGCCCGAAGTTTCCGAGGATGACGACCTGGGTGCCGTCGAGGGAGAGCTTGATGCGGCGGCCGGGGTTGCCCTGGCCGACGCTGAGGTCCACCTCGGTGTCGGGGCTGGTGAAGACGTTGTAGTCGTTGCGGAGGCGGAGGAGGGCGTCGTAGACCTGGTAGAGGTGGTCGCGGCGCCAGTCGTCCTGGTAGTCCCAGCGGATGGGCTTGGGGTCGGTGCGGCCGGGGGCCTCGGGCGGGCAGTCGTCGCCGGCCTCGCGGAGGCACTGCTCGCCGGACTCGCCCCAGCCGTAGCCGAGCTCGCCGAACTGCCAGATCATGCGCGGACCGGGCACGGTGAGGAAGAACGAGGCGGCGAGCTTGAGGCGGTGCACCGCCGTGTTGAGCTCGCGGACGTCGTAGTCGTCCTCCTGGGGGCCGTAGGCGCGGAGGCGGTACATCAGCCACTGCTCGTCGTGGCTCTCCATGTAGGTGACGAGGCCGGTGACGGGCATCCCGCGGTTCGGCGGGTACGTGGAGGAGAGGTCGGACGAGAAGCCGCCGTCGTTGAGGTAGCCCATGGCGGCCTGGCTGTAGGGCCGGTTCAGGTTGTGCCAGAGCAGCATGCCCGGGAGCCCCTGGTCGCGGCCGTAGGCGGCGAGCTCCTGCTCCTCGTTATTGGCTGCGAAGTGCTCCAGGACCACGTAGGTCTCGTCGTCGACGTCCCAGATCTGATCGGCCATCCGCTTGAGGAGGGCGATGCGGCCGGGGTTGTACTGGCTCCAGTTGCCGTCGGTGCAGATCCCGCCGTTGCAGGTCTGGACGAACCCCTTCGAGAGGTCGAAGCGGTAGCCGTCGACGCGGTACTCCTCGATCCAGTGGGCGTTCACGCGGTCGAGCCAGTGCTGCGTCGCGGCGCTCTCGTGGTTGAGGTCGTAGAAGACGTTGAAGGGGTGGCGCGCCGTCGGGTTGGCCCAGGGGTTGTCGGGCGTGGGCGGGCCGTAGTCGCCCTCGTTGTAGAGCCGGATGAGCGGGCTCTGGCCGGTGGCGTGGTTGTAGACCACGTCGAGGAGGACAGCGATGCCGCGGAGGTGGCACTCGTCGATGAACCGCTTCAGCTCCTCCTCGGGGCCGTAGAACTTGTCGGGCGCGAAGACGAAGGCGGGGGCGTAGCCCCAGTTGATGTTGCCGTCGAACTCCGAGACCGGCATCAGCTCGATCGCCGTGACGCCGAGGCGGTCGAGGTAGTCGAGGGTGTCGACGAGGGTCTGGTAGTCGTGGCGCTCGATGAAGTCGCGGACGAGGAGCTCGTAGATGACGAGGTCCTCCAGCGCCGGGCGCTCGTAGCCGTCCGACTGCCAGTCGTAGTCGGGCTTGCCGGGCTGGAGCACGCCCACGATCTCGCGCTGGCCCTCGGGATAAGGCTTGAGGTTGGGGTAGGTGACCTCCGGGATGAAGTCGTCGTCGAAGGGGTGGAGCACCTTCTCGACGTAGGGGTCGGTCACGCGCAGCTCGCCGTCGACGAGGTACTGGAAGGCGTACTCCTCGCCGGGCGTGAGGCCGTCGATCTCGATCCACCACCAGAGGGAGTCGGTCGTGAAGGGGTCGGCGCCGTCGGCGTCGCGGAAGAGCAGGCTGTTGTCGTCGGCGGTCCAGTCGTTGAACTCGCCGATGACGTGGACGAAGCTCTTCTGGGGGGCGAAGAGCGAGAGGCGAACCGTCGTGTCGTTGACGTAGGTGATGCCGTCGGGGAGCCCGGTTGGGCGGGCGCGGTCCACGACGTCGGGCGGGACGAAGCCGACGGCGTCCTCGACGGTGCGGCCGAGGGCGTCGGTGGCCCGGAGGCGGAAGTAGCCCGGTGCAGGGACCGGCGCGGGCAGCTCGTAGCGGAAGAGGCCCGTGGCGTCGTCGAAGAACGGGAGGCCGTCCTGGAGGGGCCCGTCGCCGATCTGGAACTCGATGCTGGTGAAGTCCTGGGACCCGAAGAGGCCGGCCGAGACGGCGAAGACCTCGTTGCCGGCGTTCCGCTCACGGGCGAGCTGGAAGGCCATGGGGTCGGCCACCTCGACGCGGCAGTCCGAGCCGAACTGGCCGTAGGTGCAGGGGTCCTGAGCGAGGGGGTCGGTGATCCACTCGTAGTCGGTGCCCGAGCCGTTGCGGTGGTAGTGGATCTTGTAGAAGTGCTCGCCCGGGGCGAGCGCGATCGTGTAGCGGTACTCGTCCTCCGCCTCGACGTAGGTCATCTGCGACGGGGCGCCCGGCGAGATCTGGCCGTCGGTGTTGGGTCCCCAGTCGTTGAAGGAGCCAGGCACGAACGCGCGCTCCACCGGCTCGATGGGCGGCGGCGTGAGGTCCGGGAGGAATCGGAACGTGACGTCGAGGCTGCCCTGGGCGTGGGCGCCGGCTGCGAGGAGCGGGCCGAGCGCGAGGAGGGCGAGCAGGCGGAGGGACGTCCGTCGGGGCATGGGGCTGGGGGGTGAAACGCGCTGGCCCCCGGTGGGGGGGCCAGCGCACGCAGGGCCGCCGGAGCGGCGGGCGTTACTTGAGCAGGGTCATCGTACGAGACGCCACGCGGCCGTCGGCCTCGAGGCGGTAGACGTACGTGCCGCTGGCGAGGCCGCGCGCGTCGAGCTCGACGACGTGGTCGCCGGCCTGCCGGTAGCCGTCCACGAGCGTGGCGACGAGGCGGCCGGTGAGGTCGTAGACGCGGAGCGAGACCTCCTGCGGCTGTTCGAGGCGGAAGGCGATCTGGGCCTCCGCGCGGAACGGGTTCGGGTAGCTCGCGCCGAGCGAGACGCCCTCGGGGAGCTCCCCGCCCGGCTCCGTCGCCGTGTTCGTGCCGTCGGCCTCCCCGCCGCTACGGACGACCTCGACCATGGTCCCGTCGATGAGGAGGTACGGGTCGTAGACGGCGACCCCGTTGGGGCCGTTGTCGTCGTTGTAGAGGCCGTTGGCCTGGCGCATGGCGCCGAAGGCCTTCTGGATCGTCTGCGCCCCCTCGGTGAGGACGTAGAAGTGGTCGTTGCCGACGTTGGCCTCGTTGTCGCTGCCGTTGACGCCGAGCTTGCCGACGAGCTCGCGGAGGGCGCCGGCCGGGTACTCGAGCGTGAGCGTGAACACGGAGTCGCCGTCGGCGTCGGTGGCCTGGAACTCGGTGAAGCCCTCGAGCTCACCGGCCCAGCCGAGCCAGTCGGTGATCCCGTCGCCGGGGCCGCCGCCCTCGCTCGACTCCCACATGGCGGGGCCGTTGATCCAGACGCCGAGCACCTCGGTCTCGTCCTCGCCCGCACCCACGTTGACGGGGATGACGCCCTCGTCCTCGAGGACGTAGTACGCCGGGCGGAGGTCGATCTCGAACGTCACCGTGGCGGTGTTCTCGAGCACGTCGTCGAAGTCGACGTCGTTGAAGAAGCGGATCGGGACGACGACCTCCTGGAAGCCGTTGCTGTTGGCGTCGGGCTCGTCGCCGGTGATCTCGAAGAAGCGGTCGGGGCCGCTCTCCCAGCCGATCGTGCCGTCGTCGATCCGCCGCGTGATGAACTTGTAGGGCTGGTCGCTCGGCGTGACGAGGCCGGTCGCCTGGATCACGCCGGTGTAGACGTTCTCCTCGGTCGAGCTCTCGGTGAGGCGGAAGTCCTCGTTGCCGGAGGTGTCCCAGCCGTTGAGGTTGCCGGCCACGTAGACCTCCTGCTCGGCCTCGTCGAAGGCGCCGCGCTGGATGGCCACGGTCATGTCGACGGAGAAGAGGATCTCGTAGTCCTCCTCGGAGCCGCAGAGGCCGTTGAAGCTGACCACGTCGATGACCTGGTCGGGCTCCGTCGTGACGGTGTACATCCGGTTGGGGTCGGCCTCGTAGCCGAGCGATCCGGAGGTGTGGAACTTGTACTCGATGTCGCCGGCCTCGAGGGCGTAGGTGCCGGTGTAGACGCCGTCGCTGTCGCCGTCGTCGAGGGGGAAGGCGCTGGTGTCCCAGCCGTTCATCGCGCCGGGCGTGGTGACGACCTCCGATCCGGGGTCGAACTGGCCGCCGATGATGCAGGCGTTCATGTCGACCTGGAACGTGACGTCGTAGGTGTCCTGGGCGGCGGCGGAGCCGGCCCAGAGCACCCCGACGCACGCGACCAGGGCGAGGCGTGTAGCGGTTCGCATGGGTTCGTGGAGTTGTGTGGAGGGAAAGGCACCCGAAGCGGCCGAGAGGCCAGCCGGGCGAGGAGCGGCGGACGTCGCCGGGGCGGGGCGCCGGGCCGGGGGTCACCGTGCGGGCGGCTCCCGGTGCGGCGCCCCGCGTCAGAACGTCACGCCGAGGGTGAACATCTGGGGCGTGCCGAAGGGTTCGTACTCCTGGAACACGTAGTCGATGGCGACGCCGAAGCGGTCGTTGAGGTCGTAGCGGAGGCCGGCGCCGAGGGTCCAGCCGCCGTCCTCGGCCACGGCCGAGAACGCCTGGCGGTAGCCACCCCGGAGGAAGACGAGGCCGCCGTAGCCGTACTCGAACCCGGCGCTGGCGCTCTGCGAGTTGTCCGACGGCGCCTGCCCTTCGAGGCTGACGGTGAGCCGCTGGCTGCCGGCGCGGACGGCGTCGGCGGAGACGCCGACGCGGAAGGCGAGCGGGAGCCGCCACTCGTTGACCTCGAGCTCGGCCGGGAGCCCGTCGTTGTTGCCCTCCTGGCCCGGCGCGATGTCGATGCGCTGGCGGAGGTCCCGGCCCGAGAGCTTCATGTCGGAGCCGAAGTTCGTCATCGCCATCCCGATCGTGAGCCCGCGGTAGCCGGTGGTGTACTGGACGCCGAGGTCGAGCGCGGCGCCGTTGGCGGACTCGTTCCAGATCTGCTGGCGGACGAGCTTGACGGTGCCGCCGAGGGCGAAGCGGTCGGTGAGGTGGCGGGCGTATGAGAGGCCGACGGCGAGGTCGAGCGCGCCGTAGAACTCGCCCGTCCCTTCGGGCTGCTCGATCGTCGTCACGGCCTCCTCGCCGTAGTCGAGCGCGGTGACGGAGATGCCGAAGGTGCCGAGCCCGCCGGCGTGGAGGGCGAGGCCGAAGAACTGGTGGCGGGAGTTCACGAACCACTCGGAGTTCGAGAACAGCACGTCGCCGGTGCCGGCGCGGGCGGACACCTCGGCGGCGGCGGCGGGGTTCCAGTAGAGCGCGGCCGCGCCGTCGGCCATCGCCACGTGCGCGCTGCCCATCGCGGTCCCGCGCGCGTCGACGCCGAGGCCGAGGAAGGGGGCGGCCGTGGTGCCGACCTGGTCCTGCGCGGACGCGGACGCGGCGAGCGTGAGGGCGGCCAGGAGAAGGAGCTTGTGCATCGTCGGTCTCGGGCTACGACCTGTGGGAACGCGGCGGGTCATTTGATCAGGGCGAGCTGTCCCGTCTTCTCCCCGACGCCCGGGGCCTCGACGTGGTAGAAGTAGACGCCGTAGGCCACCTCGAGCCCCTCGCGCGTCTTGAGGTCCCAGCTCACCGTCCCGTCGTCGATCTCGCTGTCGTGGCGGAGCTCGGCGACGAGGGCGCCGCGGACGTTGTAGATGCGGACGCGGGCCTCGGCGGGGAGGTGGATGAAGTCGATCCGCCGCTCGCCGCGCCCGCTCGTCACCGTCGGCGGGAGCGGGCGCTCCCACGAGGCCGCGGCGACGTAGGGGTTGGGAACGACGCGGATGCGGTCGAGCTGCTCCTGGGCCGCGGCCTCGTCCACGCCGGAGGCGGTGGTCGAGAGCACGAACCGGTCGCGCTGGCTGAACGGCTTCCGGGTGACGACGGTGAAGACGTCGCCCTCGCCGGGGAAGGCCCCGGTGGGCTCGCCCTGAGCGTCGCGGCTGCCGCGCACGATGAACGTCGGCGTCCGCTCGCCGTCCACGTCCTCGTAGATGAAGATGAACTCGCCGTAGGCGTCGAAGCGGCCGTCCTTGTCCGCCGGCTCGTAGAAGACGAACTCGGCGTCGCGGTCGAGCGTGGTGTTGCGGACGGTGAAGTTGGTCTCTTTCTCGACGGCGAGCGGGGCCTGCCCGAAGACGTCCTTGCCGAGGCGGAAGCCGCCGATGGACTGGCCGACGAGGTCGTCGTCGAAGCGGATCTCGTAGTCGTACGGGACGGCCTCGCCGAAGTAGCTCCACTCGACGACGTTGATGACGCCGGTGAAGGTGTCGGTCAGGCCCGAGGGGTCGGCCCAGCCCGTCGAGTCGGCGTCGAGGCGGGTCTCGTCGTTGTTGAAGACGAGGCGGACGCCGTCGAAGACCGTCGCGGGCGCGTCTTGGAGCGCCCCCTCGGCGACGGGCATCCCGTCGCGGGCGACGAAGAAGCTGTCGGCGGCGGGCTCCTCGCCCGAGAACGTGACGGTGTACTGCGCCCCTTCGAGGAGCATCATCGGGTCGAGCACCTCGGCGAAGACCTCGCCGGTGCCGGGCCCGGCCGTCTGCGTCACCTCGCCCTCGACGCGGCCCTCGACGAAGCCGGCCACGGGCGCGTTCGGGACCACCTCGACGACGTTCGGCCCGGTGAAGACGGTGCCGTCCTCGCGGATGCTCGACGGGATGTCGTTCTCGGCGGGGAAGAAGTCGGGCGAGCCGCTGTCGTAGGCCGTGATGGCGTAGTAGTAGCGCTGCCCGTTGTTGACGTCGGTGTCGACGACGGAGTAGCGGAGGCCGGTGTCGCTGCCGAGGTCGAAGGGGACGCCGCGGACGCGGGGGTCGGCGGTGGTGTAGATCCCCTCGATGCCGTCCTCGCGGTCGTAGAGGAAGGTGGGCACGCGGATGGCGTCGTTGCCGAACGCGTCCGTCACCGTCTCGACGTCGCGGAAGAACGGGTCGGTCGACTTGTAGATGCGGTAGCCCTGGAAGTCGTTGCCGAGGATGGGGTCGACGGACTGCTCGGCGACGCTGTCCCAGTAGAGCGTGACCTGGCCGTCGCCGGGGATGGCGTTGAGGGTGGGGCGGTCCGGCGGCCGGGCGAACTGGTAGTTCCGGTCGTAGATCTCCTGGATCGTGATCGCGTTCGTCGTGATGTCCTCGAGGTCGTTGCCGAAGACGAGCGCGAGCGTGAACCGGAGGGTCTCGCCCGGGGCGAGCGAGAAGTAGCCCGAGCCGAAGACGAAGTCGCCGTCGATGCCGCCGGCGGCCTGCTGGCTCTCGAGCTCCTCGTTCGTCGTGAAGAAGCCCGGCGTCATCCCCTCCCAGACGCGCTCGCTGTTCGAGAGCGGGAAGGCGTTGGAGGGCGTGAAGTAGAAGAACGACGAGAGGCCGACCTGGTCGGACTCGGTGACGTCGAGGGCGTCGAAGTTGGGCTCGCCCGGGGAGGGGACGCCGTCGCCCTCGCCGGCGTCGCCGGTGCCGGGGAGGCCGTCGGCGCCGACGTCGTCGCGGGCGCGGACCCAGTCGCCGTCGTCGTCGATGCCGTTGTCGCGGGACTCGTCGATGAGCGGGTTCTTGAGGCCGTAGAACGTGGAGTCCTGGGCCGTCGGGGTGCGGCCGCGCACGGCGGCGGCGAAGCCGACGTAGTCCACAAAGCGGAGCGAGGGCAGCGTCACGATGTCGCCGGAGAACTCCTGGGCGCGACGCTCGAAGTGGAGCGTGACGTCCTCGTCGACGATGCCGTCGAGGTCGTCGTCGAGGAGGTTCTTCTCGGTGACGGTGACCTGGTCCACCTGCCCCTCGATCGTGATCTGGCGCTCCTCGAGCGTGGTCCCGGCCTGGACGGTGTAGCTCCGGCCCTGCGAGGTCACGGTGATGCTCCCGCTGTCGGGGACGTACTCGATCGAGCGCTCACCGGTCTCGGCGTCGATGAGGATGAGCGGGTCGCCTGGCATGAGCGCGCGCGGCTCGAAGTCGGTGACGGTGAAGACGTTGGCCTGGCCGGCGAGCGTGGGGTCGACGTAGGGGATGCCGTCGACGTCGAGGCCGAGGTCCGTGAAGGGGTCGCCGTCGCCGTCGTCGTCGATGCCGTTGTCGGGGTTGCCGGGGCTCTCGAGGAAGCCGTAGCCGACGTAGCCGACGGGCTGGCCCTCGTTGCCGGAGTCGTCGAAGTCCCAGGAGTAGACGATGCGGTTGGCCTGGTCGAAGAAGGCGAGGTCGTCCTGGGAGTCGCCGTCGCCGCCGGCGAGGGTGCCGACGGTGAGGCCGACGGAGACGCGGTCGTAGGTGGTCGTGGAGGAGTTGGTGATCTCGTAGAGCCAGAAGATGGCGTCCTGGGCGAGGAACTGGCTCCACTGCAGGCCGCGCACCTTCATCTCAAGGCCGAGGCCGCCGCGGCCGGGCCGCGTCGAGTCGGGCTCGAAGCCGTAGCGGGTCTGGAGCGCGCGGTCGTTGTTGTCGTCGGTCCAGAAGTAGGTCTCGAGGTCGGCGTTGAACTGGTCGCGCCCGAAGAACCCGTTCCAGTCGGCGAAGCCGGTGCCGGGGTCGGTCCAGGTCGGCTGGTCGGGCCAGAACGTGGGCCAGGTCTCGGGGTCGGTCGAGAGCGCGATGCGGTCGTTGGGCTCGCCGGTGTCCTCGCGGACGCGGTCGCTGGCGAAGCCGGGCTTGGCCTCCATGGTCCAGGCCACGCCCTGCTGGCCGGGGGGGCCGGGGATGCCGCGGTTGCCGGGCCCGCGCGTGGTGACGACGTGGCGGACGAGGGTGTCGGGGATGGCGTCGCCGTTGAGGTCGATGGGCACCTCGGCCGCGACCACGGGCAGCACGTCGCCGACATAG
>JAWWCA010000080.1:0-14499 GCA_033720695.1 Rubricoccaceae bacterium | reverse complement strand
GGTCGCCCCCCGGATCACCGCCCCCAGGGCAACGACGGCGTCGTAGCGCCCGCTCTCGGCCATCGTCTTGGCGACGAGCGGGACCTCGAAGGCGCCGGGGCACCAGGCAACGTCCACCTGCTCGGCGTCGGCGCCGTGGCGGGCGAGGGCGTCGAGCGCGCCGTCGAGGAGGCGCTGCGTGATGGCGTCGTTGAAGCGGCTGCAGACGAGGGCGAAGCGGGCGCCCTCGGGTGCGACGAGGCTCCCTTCGAGGGTGGGCATGGGCAGAGGCGTGGGTGCAGGGCGAAGTTACGAGGGCGGCCCCGGCGTTGGATGATGACGGAGTGGAGAGGGGCGGCACACCCGACGGAGCGGGCGGTACCTTTTCGGCGACGCCGTCGGATGCCTCTTGCCCTCTCCCCCATGGATCGCCTCTGGAGCCCCTGGCGCAGCGCCCACGTCGCCCGCGCCGCCGAGGACGCCCGCACCGAGGGGGGCCGCGGCGGCCCCGACGTCTTCGCGCGGATCGCCGCGGCGGCGCCCGAGGACGACGCCGATCACCTCGTCGTCTACCGCGGGGCGACCGTCTTCGTGGTCATGAACCGGTACCCCTACACCACCGGCCACCTCCTCGTCCTCCCCTACCGCGAGGTCGGGGACTACGAGGCCCTCACCGACGCCGAGCGGGCGGAGATGGCCGCGGTGACGGCGCGGGCGCTCGGCTGGCTCCGCACGGCGCTCCGGCCCGACGGCTTCAACGTCGGGATGAACCTGGGGAGCGCGGCGGGCGCGGGCATCCCCCGCCACCTCCACCAGCACCTCGTGCCGCGCTGGCACGGCGACACCAACTTCATGCCCGCCCTCGCGGCGACGAGGGTGATGCCGGAGAGCCTGGAGGCGACGTACCGGAAGCTCCGCGCCGCGGTCGGGGCCGACGCCGCAACGGGCGGGGGCTGAGCCCGTAGCGGGTATCTTCCCCTCGCCGACGGCGCCCTCCACCCCGCATGGCCGCGTCCCCCCCCGCCCCCTCCTCCCCGCGCGACGGGCTCTCTGTCCGGAACCTCGCCCTCCCCGTGCTCCTGAGCGCGGCGGCCGTGGGGGCCATCCTGTACGTCACCTGGGAACCCGGCGCGTTCGCGCTCCTCGCCGAGGCGCTGCGGCCGGGCCTCCTCGTCCTCGCCCTCGCGGCGCTCGGCCTCCAGCTCGCCTTCGGCGGCCTCCGCCTCCGCTACATCTCCCACCGCGTCGTGACGTTCCGGAAGGGCGTCCGCGCCCAGCTCGCGTGGGACTTCATGTCGGCCGTCACCCCGTCGGCGCTGGGGGGCGCCCCGCTGGCCAGCTTCTTCGTCGCCAAGGACAACGACATCACGGTGGGCCGCTCGACGGCGGTGATGCTGTTCTCGATGCTGCTGGACCAGATCTGGTTCGCGTTCTCGATCCCGGTCATCCTCATCGCCACGGCGTTCCTCGACGTCTTCCCGCCGGCGCTCGGCGAGGTCGGGGCCGGGACGCTGACGGCGTACTTCCTCGGGATGCTGGTGTGGGTGGGGTTCTTCGCGTACGCGACGGTGATCCGGCCGGAGCTCCTGGAGAAGGCGCTCGTGTGGATCGCGCGGTGGCCGTGGCTGCGGCGGTTCGAAGACCGCGTGGCCGAGGAGATGGTCCGGATGAAGGAGCAGGCGGAGGTGCTCCGCGGGCAGCCCCTCCGCTTCTTCGTGACGGGCGCGCTCCTGGCCTCGGGCGTATGGCTCTTCCGCTACCTCGTCGTGCTGTTCCTCGCGTGGAGCGTGACGCCCGGCCTCGCGTGGACCTCGTTCCTCTTCCGCACGGGCGCCCTCTGGCTCACCGTCCTCGCCGTTCCGACGCCGGGCGGCAGCGGCGGCATGGAAGGGCTGTTCATGCTGTTCCTGGCTCCCCTCCTGCCGGCCGGCTTCGCGGGCCCCATCCTCCTCGTGTGGCGCCTCCTCTCCTACTACCTCTTCATCGTGCTGGGGCTGTTCGTGACGAGCCACGCCATCCGCGCCGCCGTCGGCGCCCGCCGCGACGCCGACGCGGCCGAGGCCTCGCCCGAAGCCGTCGCCACGTCGCGATGAGCGCGCGCCGCCCCGTGCCCGAGCGCCGCGCCGACCTCGGGCGGTACGACCTCCGGGGGGTCCACCCCCGCCTCCGCTTCGGCACCGCCAGCGACCGCTTCGCCGCGTGGATCGACCAGGTGTACCCCCGCGACGTGTGGGCCGGCGAGGTCTCGACGCGGACGAAGCGCGTGGGCGGCGAGGGGTTCGAGGAGCGGCTCCTGCCCGTCGCCTCTGTCGAGGACTACTTCCTCCACTTCGGCGTGCTCGAGCTCGACTTCACCTTCTACCGCCCGCTCCTGGAGCCCGACGGCCGCTCGGGCCCCGCCCTCTTCACGCTCCAGGCCTACGCCGAGCACGCCCCCGCGAACGCCCGCTTCCTCCTCAAGGCGCCCCAGGCGTTCGCCGCCCAGCGCCTCCGCCGCACCGTCGACGGCCGGCCGCAGTTCGTCGACAACCCCGACTACCTCGACGCCGAGGGCTTCACCGGCCGCTTCCTCGCCCCCGCCCTCGACACGCTGGGGGCGGACCGGCTCGCAGGCGTGCTCTTCGAGCAGGCGTACGCCCGTGTGCGCGAGAGCCCGCCGCCCGAGGCCTTCGTCGCCGAGCTGGACGGGTTCTTCGCCGAGGTGCCCGACACGGCCCAGGTGCACCTGGAAATCCGCTCGCCCCACCTCCTCACGCCCCCCTACCTCGCGTGGCTGGAGGCGCGCGGCCTCGGCTTCGTCTTCAGCCACTGGACGTGGCTGCCGTCGCTGCGGGAGCAGTGGGGGCTGGCGGGCGAGCGCTTCACGGCCGCCAACGGCGAGGCCGTCCTCCGCCTCCTCACCCCCCGCGAGATGAAGTTCGACGAGTCCTACCGACGGGCCTACCCGTTCGAGGGGCCGGCCGCGAGCCTCGCCGACACGCCGGAGGCCCGGCAGATGGTGGACGAGGCCACGGCGCTCCTCTACAAGGCCGTCGAGGCGGACGTCACGGTGAACGCGATCCTGAACAACCGCGCCTGGGGCAACGCCCCCGACCTCGCCCGCACCCTCGCCAACCGCTTCCTCGACTTCGCCGACCGGTTCGAGGCGTGAGGCGTCACGCTGCGGCCGGCGGGAAGAGCGGGAGGATGCGCGCCGTCGGCGCGGCCTCGGGGACGGCGCCAGCGGCCTCCTCGTGGGCGAGGGCCTCGTCGGCGTCTCGGGCCTCGGCCGCCTGCTCGGCGCGCGCGCGCGCGGCAGCGAGGCGGAGGAGGTCGCGGCGGACGCGGCGGGCGCGGCGTCGCGTGGCGCGGTGCAGGATGGCGCCGAGCTGGAGCCGCAGCCCTTCGAGGCGGCGCGGGCCGAACCCGTCGAGGGCGGCGAGGCGGCCGTCCTGGACAGCCTTCTCCAGCTCCGTCAGCGTCGTCACCTCCAGCTCGTCCACGATGCGGCGGGCGAGGGCCTCCCCGATGCCGGGGACGCTGGCGAGCAGGCCGATGGGGTCGGCTGCGGCGCGGAGGCGATCGTGGAGCCCCGCGCGCCCGTCCTCGATGTACTGCGCGAGGTGGAGGGCGAGGCTGACGCCCACGCCCGGCAGCTCCATGAGCGCCTTCCGCCCGCCCTCGGCGTAGAGCAGGGCGGCGGGCACCTCGTGCTCGCGCAGCATGGCCGCCGCCTGGAGGTAGGCCTGCACGCGGTACGGGTTGGGCTCGTTCATCTTGGTGAGCAGGGCCGCCATCTCCTCGAGCACGCCGGCCAGCTCCTCGTTCGTCGGTCCGATCTGGTGCGTCGTCATCGCCGTCTCCGTCTGGTGAAGTGAGCCAAGATAGAGGGCGTGGGTGACGACGTTATGGCACAGCCTAGCCCCCGAAATCGTCCTGTCCTGGAGGCCCCTCGGCGGCGGTCACCACCCGCCGAACCTGCGCCTCGAAGAGGCCCGACCACGTCGGCGGCGGTGGGGCGGTGAAGACGAGGGGGGCTCGGCGGACGGGGTGCTCGAACCTGAGCCGATAGGCGTGGAGGGCCAGGGTCCGGCCGTCCAGCGCCTCCCGCGCGCCGTAGCGGAGATCGCCGAGGATGGGCGTCCCGAGGGCGGCGAGCTGCACGCGCACCTGGTGAGGCCGCCCCGTCAGGAGCTCGACCTCGACGAGGGTCCGCCCCCCGTCCACGCCGAGCGCCTTCCATCGCAGGACGGCCTTCTTCGCGCCGGGCGCCCCCGCGTCCACGATGTGGACGTGCCCTTTCGTCTTCCGGAGCCAGTCCACCTGCTCGCCCTCGCCCGCGAGCCGGCCCTCCACCACGGCGAGGTAGCGCTTGTCGACCTCGCGCGCCTTGAACGCCGCCGTCAGCCGGGCCGCCGCCTTGCTCGTCCGCGCCAGCACCATCACCCCGCTCACGGGGCGGTCGAGGCGGTGAACCAGGCCGAGAAAGACGTTGCCGGGCTTGCTGAACCGCTCCTTGAGGTAGGCCTTCCCGAGCGTGAGGAGGTCGGCGTCGCCGGTGCGGTCGGCCTGGGCCAGCATCCCCGCCGGCTTGCCGACGACGAGGAGGTGGTTGTCCAGGTACAGGAGGTCGAAGGACGGGGGGCGCACGGGCGGCTCCGCTCCCACGTCCTCACCCCTCGGCCGCCGCCAGCCGCGCCTCCTCCTCGGCCTCGACCGGCTGCCCGAAGAACCAGAGCGCGCCGATGAGCACGGCGGCACCGAGCGGCATCACGAGCCACCACGGCACCCCGTAGGCCGTCGGCACGGTGCCGAGGAAGAGGGCTACGGCGCCGACCGAGAGCGCGTACGGGAGCTGCGTCCGCACGTGGTCGATGTGGTCGCACGACGACGCGAGCGACGAGAGGATGGTGGTGTCCGAGATCGGGGAGCAGTGGTCCCCCCAGACGGCCCCGGCGAGTACGACGGAGACGGTCGAGTAGACGATGTGGCTGTGGGCGGCGAACGAGTGGTCGCCGCTGGCGTCGAGGACGCCCCACGCGAGGGGGATCACGAGAGGCATCAGGATCCCCATCGTCCCCCACGACGAGCCCGTCGCGAACGCCGTGGCCGCCGCGAGGAGGAACACGATCGGCGGGACGAGGCCGGGCGAGAGCGTGTCCGAGAGCAGGGTGACGAGGAAGGGGGCCGTGCCGAGCACCTCGTTCACGTTCGAGAGCGCCCACGCGAGGAGAAGGATGATGATGGCGAGCAGCATGGCGCGGACGCCCGCGTACCACGCCTCGACGGCCTCGCTCAGGGTCAGGATCCGCTGGCCCACCGAGAGGGCCACGGCCACGACGGCGGCGATCACCGAACCCCACAGCATCGCGCGGTAGGAGTCGGCTTCGCGGATGACCTCGGCGAGGGGGAACGCCGTCGCGCCGGCCTCGGCGAGCGAGGCGCGGCCGGTGACGTAGAGCCCGCCGAGGACGAAGGCGACGAGCGTCAGGATCGGGAGGGCCGCGTTGACCATCCGGTGCGGCTTCCCCTCCGGCGGGAGGAGCGCGCCCGACTCCGCCTCGGCGGCGGCGATCTCGGAGTCGGGCTCGAAGAGCTGGCCCGTCTGGCGTGCCCTCCGCTCGGCGCGCAGCATCGGCCCGAAGTCGCGCCGCGAGAGCGCGACGGCGAAGACGAAGACGAGCGCGAGGACGGGGTAGAACGAGTACGGGATCGAGTTGAGGAAGACGGAGTAGGCCGCCTCGTCGTACCCATCCAGCTTCGCCACGGCGTCGCCGATGAGGCCGACCTCGTAGCCGATCCACGTCGTCACGAGGGCGAGCGACGCGACGGGCGCGGCCGTGGAGTCGACGAGGTAGGCCAGCTTCTCGCGCGAGATCCGGAGGCGGTCCGTGATCGGCCGCATCGTCCCCCCCACGATGAGGGTGTTGGCGTAGTCGTCGAAGAAGACGCCGAGGCCGAGGACGGCCGTGGCGAGCTGGCCGCGGCGCCCCGTCCGCGCCCAGCGCGTGACGGCGGCCACGATGCCGGCCGTCCCGCCGTTCTTCTGGATCACACCCACGACGCCCCCGATCATGAGCGAGAAGATGATGATGGCCGCGTGGTCGGCGTCGGCGAGGGCGTCGAGGAGGTAGGTGTCGACCGTCCGGGCGAGGCCCGTGAACAGCCCCCACACCGACCCCGTCACGATCCAGGCCCCGACCCAGACGCCCACGAACAGGCTCACGACGACCTGGCGGAAGAGGAGGGCGAGCACGATCGCGAGCACGGCGGGGAGGACCGACCACCAGCCCGCGTGCGCGTCGGCCTCATCCGCCTCGGCCACGGAGGCCTCCTCCGGCGCGTCGGTGTCGAGGGCCTCCGACGCCTCCCCCGGCGGCACGTCCTGGAGCAGAGTTGGCGTCTCAGATGGGACGTCGGGCAGCGCGGCCCCGTCCTGCGCCCACGCGCCCGTCGCCAGGGCGAACGCGAGGAGACCAATCCCGATGAGCCGATGCGCAGTTCCCTCCATCATCCGATCCCTCACGTGCCGAAGATGCGATCGCCCGCGTCGCCGAGGCCGGGGCGGATGAAGGCGTTCTCGTCGAGCTCCCGGTCGAGCGCGGCCGTCAGCAGGGGGACGTCCGGGTGGAGCTCCTCCAGGCGGCGGACGCCCTCGGGCGCCGCGACGAGGCAGACGAAGTGGAGGTCCCGCGCGCCGCGGCTCTTGAGGTGGCTGAGCGCGGCCGCCGCGCTCCCCCCCGTGGCCAGCATCGGGTCCACGACGAACACGAGCGCGTCGCGGACGGACGGCGGGATGCTGGCGTAGTAGTCCACGGGGCGCCGCGTGTCCTCGTCGCGGTACATCCCGAGGTGGCCCACCCGCGCCTCCGGCACGTGGCGGACGAACCCGTCGACGAGGCCGAGCCCGGCGCGGAGCACGGGCACGACGACGATCTCGCGCGCGAGCCGGTGGCCCTCCGCCGTCTCCAGCGGCGTCTCGACCTCGACCGTCTGCGTGGGCACCGTCCGCAGCGCCTCGTAGGCCAGCACGGCCGCGACATCGCCGAGGGTCTGGCGGAACCGCCCGTGCGGCGTCGCGCGGTCGCGGAGCACGGTGAGGTCGCGCCGGAGGACGGGGTGGTCGACGACGGTGAGGGCCATGGGCGCGGCGAGAGGGCGCGGTTAGAAGAAGAACGCGGCGCCCCAAAGGACGAGGGCGGCGGCGGTGATGGCCGCCGCCGTGCGGACGGCGCGGTCGTAGCGCGGGAGGCCGCGCCGGACGGCCCGGAGCCGGAGCGCGTTCAGGCCGGCGAAGCCGACGAGGAGCGTGGCGAGGGCGAGGCCGGCGACGCGGTCGAGCCCGCTCAGCGGCAGCGCGGCAGCGACGAACGCGGCGGCGGCGCACGCCGAGGCCCCCGTGGCGAGGGCGTGGTTGACGGCGCCCTTGAGCCGGGCGAGCGCCGTCGGCGTGGGGACCTGAGCGGGGGGCGGGATGGGCAGAGGCATCGTCGGGGTAACGGAGACGAGGGCTACTTCCGCGCGGACTTCGCCGCGCGCTCGCGCTCGACGGCGCGCTTGTGGTCCTCGGCGTTCTGGATCCAGGGCTTCCGCTCGAAGTAGCTCTTCGTCAGCTGCACCACGACGCCCGAGAGCAGCACGAGGGCGATGAGGTTGGGGAACGTGACGAGGCCGAGCGCGATGTCGCCGAGCACCCAGATCCACGCCAGCGTGGTGATGGCGCCGACGAAGTGCATCAGCACGAAGACGGCTTTGAACGGGAGGATCCCCTTCGAGCCGAAGAGGTAGTTGGCGCAGCGGTCGCCGTAGTAGCTCCACGAGATGGACGTGGAGATGGCGAAGAGGAGGACCGAGATGAGCACGATGAACTTGCCCAGCCCGCCGAGCCCGAACTGCCCCAGCCCCCGCTCGAAGGCCGCGCTCGTGAGCGGCGCGGCCGTCTCGACGGCGTCGCCGAAGAGGACGGTGTAGGCGCTGCCGGTCTCGTCGTAGGCGCGGCCCTCGCCGGGCACGATCCGGCCGGTGAAGGCCTGCTCCCGGGCCTCGTCGACGAAGAACTGCTCGACGGCCACGTCGTGCCACGCGAACGAGCGGGCGCCGTCGTCGTAGATCGGCTGCCCGCCCTCGACGCGGATCTCGGGCGGGGCGTCGCCGCCCACGAAGATGCCGCGGTCGTCCGGGGCGACGTAGGTGATGTCGCCGGACGAGAGGTCGAGCGTGGTCGGGATCGGGGTGTTCCAGACGCCCGTCGTGATGATGACGAGGCCGGTCATCGAGCAGATGATGATGGTGTCGATGAGCGGCTCGAGGAGCGCGACGACCCCCTCCGACACGGGCTCGTCGGTCTTGGCGGCCGCGTGCGCGATGGGAGCCGAGCCCTGCCCGGCCTCGTTCGAGAACAGCCCGCGCCGCACGCCCCACATCATCGTGAGGAGGAAGACGCCGGTGCCCGTCCCGGCCACGCCGGCCGACGGGTTGAAGGCCTCGGTGAAGATGAGGGCGAACGCCGCCGGGACCTCGGCGATGTTGGCCAGGATGATGGCGAGGGCGCCGGCGACGTAGATCAGCGCCATCGCGGGCGCGAGCACGCCCGTCACCTTCCCGATCCGCCCGATCCCCCCGATGATGACGAGGCCGACGACGCCGGCCGTGACGAGTCCGGTGATCCAGACCGGCAGCCCGAACTCGGTGTTGACGATGTCGGCGACGGTGTTGGCCTGGACGGCGTTGCCGGTGAGGAAGCTCGTGACCATGAGCGCGCCGGCGAAGAACACGGCGAGCGGCTTCCACCGCGGCCCGAGCCCCTTCTCGATGTAGTACATCGGCCCACCCGAGACCGAGCCCTCCCACGCCTTCGAGTCGCGGTCGGGGAACTCGACGACGCGGTAGTGCTGCGCGAGCGTGACCTCGGAGTACTTCACGGCCATGCCGAGGAGGGCCGTGACCCACATCCAGAACAGCGCGCCCGGCCCGCCCCAGTGGATGGCGATGGCGACGCCCGCGATGTTGCCGATGCCGACCGTCGCCGAGAGCGCCGTCGTGAGCGCCTGGAAGTGGGGGACGTCGCCGGGCTCGTCGGGGTCGTCGTACTTCCCGCTCGTGACGCCGATGCCGTGGCCGAGCCGCCGGAGCTGGATGAAGCCGAGCCGGAACGTGAGGTAGACACCCGTGCCGAGGAGGGCGAGGACGATGAGCGAGAGCTCGCCGCCGATCTCAGGCCACGACCAGACGAAGTATTCGAGGCGGCTGATGATGTTCTGGAGGGTCTCCATGCAGGCGGAGGGCGTGGTGGGAGCGACGCGCCGAATATAGAGCCGCGGCCCCACGCGCCGCCCCCCACCCTCGCGGGCCCGAAGCCGCCGGGAGCGGCGACGCGCGCGCGGTGCGTTCTCGACATTTCCACGCAACCCGGCTTCTCGCCGCCCGTAGCGCGCCCGACCTTTCGTGCCGCTGCGTGTGGCCTCCGTGGCGCCGCTCTCCGTTCCCCTGTCCTCCCCGATCATGACCCGGTTGCTTCTGCCGCTCGCCCTCGCCCTCCTCGCACTGCCCGCGGTCGCCCAGCCCGGCCCGCCCGGCGGCATGCGCGGCGGCGCGGTCGCCGGCCTCGTCCTCGACGACGCGAGCGGCGAGCCGATCCCCTCGGCGACGGTCGCCGTCTACAGCGCGGCCGATACCTCGTTCGTGACAGGCACCATCACCGAGGCCGACGGGCGCTTCTCGCTCGGCCCGCTCCGCCCCGGCGACTACCTCGCCCGCATCTCGTTCGTCGGCTACGCGACGGAGACGCGCGAGGCCGAGGTGGCGATGGGGCCGCCCGTGGACCTCGGGGAGATCCGGCTCCAAGAGTCGGCCGTCGAGCTGGGCGAGGCGGAGGTCGAGGGGCAGCGCGAGCTCGTGGAGCAGCGGGCCGACCGGACCGTCTACAACGTGGCCGAGCAGGCCGTGACGGCGGGCGGCAACGCGCTCGAGACGCTCCAGACGCTGCCCTCGCTGGAGGTGGACGCGAGCGGCAACATCTCGCTGCGCGGCAACCAGAACGTGGCGATCCAGATCAACGGCCGCCCCGTGCCCGTCCGCGGCGCGTTCCTGACGGCGCTCCTCCGCCAGATCCCGGCCTCCAACGTCGAGCGCGTCGAGGTCATCCCCAACCCGTCGGCGCGCTACGACCCCGACGGGATGAGCGGCATCGTCAACATCGTCCTCCTCGAGAACACCGACCGCGGGCTCTCGGGCGGCTTCACGCTCGGCGGCGGGACGCAGCCGAACGCCGAGGCCGGCGCCAACATCGCCTACCAGAAGGGCGCCCTCGACGTGGCCGCCACCTACGGCTTCCGCTACGACGAGTTCGGCCTCGCCGGGGAGACCGACCGCCGAAACCTCGTCTTCGGCTCGACCATCGGGCAGGTGAACGCCGACGCCAACGGCACCGCCTCCCACTTCGCCAACGGCTCGCTCGACTACACGATCGCAACCGGCCGCTCGCTCACGCTCGAAGGCTCGCTCGGCTACCGCGACGGCACGCGCGACAGCCAGATCGACTACCTCACCTCCGTTGACGAGGGGCCCACGTTCGAGAGCTCGCGCGCCACCGACGGCGAGCGCGACGGCTACAACGGCGACGCCGCCCTCGTCTTCCGCCAGCGCTTCGACGGGCAGAACGGCGGCAGCGGCGCGAGCGGCGCGCCGGGCGGCGGAGGCCGCGGGCCCGGGCGCTGGGGCCGCGGCGGCCCACGCGGCGGCGCCGGCACCCAGAGCGCCCACGAGCTCGCCCTCGAAGGCCGCTTCACCCGCAACAAGAGCGACGACTTCGACCTCTTCACCGCCACCTCGGACTTCGGCGACGGCCTCGAACGCTCCACGGCCGACGAGACGAACGACGAGACCTACCTCCAGCTCGACTACAGCCGCCCGCTCGCCGGCCTCCAACTCGAAACCGGCGCCAAGGCCACGTGGCGGAGCGTCGTGAGTGACCTGCTCTTCGAGGAGGAGGTCGGAGGCCAGTTCGTGAGCGACGGCGGGCGGACGAACGCCTTCGACTACAGCGAAAGCATCTACGCCGCCTACCTCCAGGGCTCGCGCTCGCTCGGGCCGTTCGAGGCGCAGGCCGGCGTGCGCGCCGAGACGGCCTCGCGCGACTTCACGCTCCGCACCCCCCTCCCCGACCGTCCCGGCCTCCCGCCTGTGGAGGAGGGCGCCAACACGTTCGATTACACGAGCCTCTTCCCGAGCGCCTTCCTCACCTACCCCATCGGCGAGGGCACGCTCGTCAAGGCCAGCTACAGCCGCCGCATCGAGCGGCCGCGGACGTTCTTCCTCAACCCGTTCCCGAGCTTCGAGGACACCCTCTCGGTCCGCGTCGGCAACCCGCAGCTGCGGCCCGAATACACCGACGCCTTCGAGCTGACGCTGCAGTACCGCTACTTCCTCACCGTCACGCCGTTCTACCGCCACACCACCGACGTCATCCGGCGGCGCCTCCTCTTCGACCCCGAGACGGGCGTCTCGTCGTTCACGGCGCAGAACCTCGACACGTCGGACTCCTACGGCTCCGACGTCACGCTCGCGGCGGCGTTCGGACCGGTGCGCGGGTTCCTCTCGGGCAGCGTCTACCGCAGCGTCACCGACGGCGAGAGCGTCGAGAACGGGCTCGCGAGCGACGCCGTGACGTGGACGGCGCGCGGCAGCGTCCAGTACAGCCTCCGCGAGGGCACCGACCTCCAGTTCTTCGGGTTCTACCGCGCGCCGCAGGACGTGGAGGACGGCCGGATCTCGGGCTTCGGCTTCACCACGCTCGGCCTCAACCAGAAGATCTCCGACCGCCTCTCGCTCTCGCTCCGCGTCAACGACCTCTTCTCGACGACGCGGTTCGAGTACCGCACCGGCGACGGCGAGACGTTCATCATCAACGGCGTCCGCGACCCCGACATCCAGCAGGTCTCGGGCACGCTGACGTGGACGTTCGGCCGCGCCCCGCAGCGCCGCCCGCAGCCCAACCAGCAGCCGCAGCAGGACGACGGCTTCGGGCTCTGAGGCACGGCGTTGGGACTTGCTCGGGGCGGGCGGGGCACGTAGGCTCCGCCCGTCTCATGTATTTCCTCCCCATGCGCACGCTCCTCCTGCTCCCCCTCCTCGTTCTCCTCGGCTGCGACAGCGGCGACCTCGCCGAGCGCACCTACCCGTTCCCCGGCGCCCACGCCGCCGTCCCCATCGAGGCGATGATCGCCGTAGACGAGGGCGTCTACAACACCGAGGGCATCGTGGCGTCGGTCTCCGAATGCCCGCCCGACGCGGACTGTCTGCTGCCGGATTCGTTCATGCTCGGCCAGCACGCCTTCGACGACCCGCCCCAGATCGGGATCCGCGTCTTCGCCAACCGGCCGACGCAACTCCAGGCCGGCGCGCGGTACCGGATGTCGATCGAGGCGACCGGATCGGTCGAGGCGCGGACGTACGAGCTCCGCGGCTACGAGCGGCTCGATTGAACGGTTGGCTCGGTGCCCGGAGACGACCCGAGCGCCGTGGATCCAGCCTCAGGCACCTATGGCGCGAGCGCCTCGGCCAGCGGCACCAGCGCGTCGAGCCGCGAGGGGGCGAGGCGGTAGACGGGCCCGTTCGGCCGCGCGACGACGGCGAGGCTGTCGCCGTACCGCCTAAACGAGACGACCCGGGCGGAGCCGTCGCTGAAGAGGAACGAGACCTGGGCGTCCGGGCGGAAGATGAGGCTGTCGGGCGCCATCCCGGTCGCGCGGCCGTCGGCGCGGAGGGGGGCGTAGTGGCCCAGCCAGGAGCCGATGCGAGCGCGCCGGCCGTCGACCTCCCACCAGCCGTCGACCCGGGCGAGCCGGTAGTCCTCGCCGTCGCGCGACAGCGTGGCCCGCCGGAGAGACGAGGGATCGATGTCCACGACGATCTCGGACGCGGGCAGCGCCGCTCTGAGGGCCGTGTCGGAACCGGACGGCTCGGGCGCCTCCGTCGCCTCGTCCGGGCCACCTCCACACGCGACGAGCAGCAGGGCACAGGCGAGGAGGAGACGGGGCATGGTCAGGCGGGCGCGAGGGCGGGCGTTGTGACGCGCGGCACGTCGCGGGGGTCCGGGACGACGGTGTCGAGCACGCGCGCCGACGAGAGCACGCCCGGCATCCCGGCCCCGGGGTGCGTCCCGGCACCGACGAGGTAGAGGCCGTCCACGTCCTCGCTTCGGTTGTGCGGCCGGAAGTAGGCGCTCTGGGTGAGGACGGGTTCGAGGGAGAACGCCGCCCCCTTCACCGAGAGATAGTCGTCGAGGAAGCCCTTCGGCGTCAGCGTCAGCGAAGCGGTCCGGTGCCGGGAGAGACCGGGGAGCACGGTCCGCTCCAGGGACCGCTCGACGGCCCGGCGGTAGCGCTCCGTCTGCGCGTCGTCCCACGGGTCGCCGCTGTCGAGGTGCGGGACGGGAGAGAGAACGTAGAAGGCGTCATGGCCGTCGGGCGCCATGCTCGGGTCGGTGGCCGTGGGGCGGTGCAGGTAGAGCGAGAAGTCCTCGGCGAGGTGATGGCCGTTGAAGATGTTGTCGAGGAGGCCGCGGTAGCGGGGGCCGAGCAGGATCGAGTGATGGGCGACGTCCGGGTACGGGCGGTCGGTGCCGAAGTACCACACGAAGAGGCTCATGGAGTAGCGGGCGCGGTCGAGGCGCGCGTCGGTCCACGTCGTCCGGTAGCGCCCGTCCACGAGGTGCTTGTAGGTCCACGCCGCGTCGGCGTTCGAGACGACGACCTCGGCGGGGATCGTCTCGCCCGAGCGGAGGCGCACGCCCGTCGCGCGCGGCCGGTCGCCCGAGCCGTCCACGGTGATCTCCTCGACGGTCTCGCCCAGGCGGAGCTCCCCGCCGAGGCGCTCGATGAGGTCGGCGAGGCCCTGCACGACGGCGCCCGTCCCGCCCATCGCATACCACACGCCCCACTTCCGTTCCAGGAACGCGATGAGGGTGTAGATCGAGGTCGTTGAGAACGGGTTGCCGCCGACGAGGAGGGGGTGGAACGAGAAGACGACGCGGAGGCGGGGGTCCTTGATGTACTTCGAGACGAGGCCGTAGACGGTCCGCCAGCTCTCGAGCGCCGCCATCGCCGGGGCGATCCGCGCCATGTCCGCCGCCTGCCCGAAGGGGACATGGCCCAGCTCCTCGAAGCCGACGGCGAAGATCTTCTCACTTTTCTTGAGGAAGCGCTCGTAGCCCTTCACGTCGGACGGGCTGAAGCGGGCCACCTCGCGGCGCATGGCCTCGGCGTCACCGGTGTAGTCGAACCAGGCGCCGTCGTCGAAGCGGATGCGGTAGAACGGGGTGATGGCGACGAGGTCGACCCAGTCCTCGCGGCGCTCGCCCGCCAGCGCCCACAGCTCGTCGAAGAGGAACGGCGCGGTGATGAGCGTCGGCCCGGCGTCGAAGGTGTAGCCGTCCGCTTCGAAGACGCGCGCCCGCCCGCCGGGCTGGTCGAGCCGGTCGACGACGGTGACGCGGTAGCCGCGAGCAAGCAGGCGGACGGCCGCCGCCAGCCCCCCGAAGCC